>CAYGQE010000001.1:0-48196 GCA_964351995.1 uncultured Acidimicrobiaceae bacterium
ACCGAAGCCCTTCCGAGCACGTCGCTGGCCTGGCTGGCCGAGGCGAGCACGACACCACTCGCTCCCGCAGCCTCAGCGGTGTGGCACGATGCGCACGAGCGTTCGAGAATCGGCTGGATGTCGGTGCTGTAGACAACGGGGTCGAGCGAGAACGGATCGATCGCTTCTTCGACCAACGGCTCGGCCAGCGACGTGCTCGGAAGGGCTTCGGTGGTGTCCGGGGTCGAGGTCGTTGTCTCGATCGGTGTGGCGTCGTCGTTCGGGACGAACAGGTTCGGCTCCTCCACCGCACGCTCGTTCTCCGCCGAACACGCGCCCAACAACGCCAGTCCGAGAACCATCAGACCAAGCAACCAATGAGCGCGCATGACGCCGACGGTACTCGACTCGCCGAAACCCGATGGCGCGACCGCGACCCCTGAGGCAACGCGGTGCCCATGATCTTGTGAACTGCTCGAACGACGCATCGACTTCAAGTTGGGAGGGGTCGGGTCCTCCCAAGTCAGTCCGAGATCCAGCTTCCGTGGGCGCCATAGGGCACTCGTTGCGGCAGCTGGATGCTGGCGACCGGCGGCGCTGAGAAGTTCTGAGCGTCGATGATCACGAAGCTCGACACGCCGGTGGCTTCGTCGTGGACCAGGTTCATGATCCAGCCGTCATCCTCGCCGGCATCAATGGCTCGGGGAGCAAACACCGGCTCGGCGCCGTGCACGTGGTTCCCACCGAGCGAGTGCTCCTCAAAGGCACCGCTGCGCAGGTCGTATTTGAACAGCGACGAGCCGTAGACCGGCTCGGTTCCGTCGTCATCGCCGAGGGCCATCATGTAGCCGAAGCGAGCATCGAGCCCGACCAATCGCTCGTCGACCCGACCGAAGTCTGCGTTGCGGTCGTCGATCTGTTCCTCGGTGACCGTGCCTGCAGTGAGGTCGATGGTCCACTTCCACAGGAAAGATCCGTCATCGGAGTAGTCGTCGCCACCCGAGCCGTAGGCCGAGTCCTTGCGGGCGACGTGCAACACGATCCGTTCCTCACCGTTCGGCCCGGTCTCTTCGAACGCGTTGACCGGATGGAAGACGTAACACGGCTCGATCTCGAACCATCGCACATCAGCGTTGGTGCCATTGCGAGGCATCACGCCAAGCCGCGCCCCCTCTTCCTTCTTGAACTGGAACGGCAATCCTGTGTGGACAACGCTCAGGTCAAAGCAGAGCGGCAGATCCATGAACACAACGTGATTCCGGGTGACGTTGAAGTCATGCATCATCACCATGTTGGGGATCTCGATCGGCTCGAGCTGCAGAAGTGAACCCTGCGGGCTGACACGGATGTAGTTGAGGAACGGGGGTTCGTACGACATGTAGGAGAAGGCGAGCAGCTCGCCGGTGACCGGACAGATCTTCGGGTGAGCCGTCATCGACGTGGTGAGCGCACCGCCGTAATTCTGGACACCGAGCGTGTTGAGTTCGGTGTCGATCCGCCAGGGCCAGTGGCCCTCCTCGAGGCACAGGATCTCGCCGTTGTGGGGCAGCACGTGGGTGTTGCCCGTGCCTCGCAGAAAGTCCATCGTGCCGCCGCCTCCGGTCCGCTTCGGCTTCTCGCCGGTGATCCGCTCGGTCTGGATCATGCGGTTGCGGTACCACTCGGCCCGGCCTTCGGACAGACGGATGCCGTGCACCATGCCGTCACCGAAGAACCAGTGAGCCGACGTGCCCGACTCTGGGTTGGGACCGGTGCGGATGTAGACGCCGTTCAACTCGGGCGGAATCGTCCCCTCGACGACGAGCTCCGTCTCGGTGCGCTCTTCGTGCATCGGGGCCCAGTTGCCCCGTAGGTGCCACGGCACCTGGACGTCCTCAGTCCCGGGTTCTGTCGTGGTCATCATGTCCTCCCTTTCGTCGAGCGGCCATCCTGACCTAGCGTCTGTGACGTTCGCCACTCGAAGATCGAGGTACCAGATGGCTGTGCTCACCAAGGATGCTGCTGCAGAGCGAGGCAACGACCTCGCCCTCGCTGACGAGGTTCGCACCCGAACGTGGGCCGAGCTCGACACCCATGTCAATCAACTGGTGCACGCCATGCGAGACGCTGGGATCGGCGCTGGCGACACGATCGCGCTCATCGCCGGCAACAGCGTCGAATGGTTCGAGACCATGTTCCTTGCCGCCCATGCCGGCCTGACCGTTGTGCCGGTCAACTGGCATCTCGTTGGCCCCGAGATCGCCTACATCTTGAGCGACTCCGGGGCGAAGGCCGTGATTGCCGGTCACCAGTTCGAAGCAGCGGTCGCCAACGCGCTGGATGATCCCTCGACCTCTACGGTCGAGCTCGCCTTGATCACCACCGGGCCCGATGCACCAACTACTGATCGCTTCCAGTCATACGACGAGTTCTTGGCGAGCGGCTCGGTTGAGGAGCCAGAAGGCCAGAGCTTCGGTGGCCCGATGTTCTACACCTCGGGCACGACGGGTCATCCCAAAGGGGTCAGTGGTTCGCTTGCGAGCATGCCGCCGGGAAGCGATCCGTCGATCTGGCAGCTGATCGGCAGCGGCATCGCTGGGTTCCTTCCCACTCCCGGCCGGACGGCCCTGTGCGGCCCGGCCTACCACTCGGCGCAATGGGCATTCTCGTTCTTGCCGCTGGTCGTCGGCTCATCCATCGTGATGCAGCACAAGTACGACAGTGCTGGCTTGCTCCGCATGATCGATGAGCACGCCGTCACCAACGTGCACTTGGTGCCAACCCAGATGAAGCGGCTCACCGACCTTCCCAACGAGGTGAAGGCTGGCTTCGATGGCTCGTCGCTCGAGATGGTCCTGCATGGCGCAGCTCCATGCCCTCCAGGAGTGAAGCAATCGATGATCGACTGGTGGGGTCCGAAGATCACCGAGTACTACGGCTCGACCGAAGGATCGGTCATCACGATGATCGATTCGGCCCAGTGGATGGCCAAGGGAGGCAGTGTCGGCCCTCCCTTGCCGGGTTTCGAGATCCTCGTGATCGATGATGCCGGCCAGCGGGTCGGGCCGAATGAGAGTGGCACGCTCTACTTCCGCAGCGGGGCCGACTTCAGCTACCACAACGCGCCAGAGAAGACCGCCGAGGCTCACCTCGAACCCGGTGTCTTCACCACTGGCGACGTGGGCTTCCTCGACGATGAGGGCTATCTCTGGCTGAGCGATCGCAAGATCGACATGATCATCTCCGGCGGCGTCAACATCTACCCGGCCGAGATCGAGGGAGCCCTCGGCGACCACCCGTTGGTTGCTGATGTGGCCGTGATCGGTGTGCCAAACGATGACTTCGGCGAAGAGGTCAAAGCCGTGGTGGTGTTGAGCGACCGGGTTTCACCGCAAGACCAGGCCGCAACACTCGACCAACTTCGTGCCCACTGTCGAGAAAACCTTGCCGGCTACAAGGTGCCCCGCTCGATCGATGTGGTCCACGAGCTTCCTCGCACCGGCACCGGCAAGGTCCAGAAGCGCAAGCTGCGTGACCCCTACTGGGCTGACACCGATCGAGCGATTTAGCCCCAAACGAAGTGCCGGCGGTTCATCGGCGGCACCAGTCGACTGACTTGGGAGGGGTCGGGTCCTCCCAACTGGCTCGCTACTTCAATCGAGCAAGCGGGCGGTGCGCATCACGCCAGTGGCCCGATCGATGAACGTGCCGCTTGCCGCGTCCATGGCAATGATCATGGCCGGGCCATTCGGATGTTCTTCGAACCACCAGATGCGGTGCAGTTGTGTCGACTGTGTGGCTGTGTCGACGCCGTAGTCAGTTCGGAATGTGAGATCGCAAGGATCCTCGGCACTGCAATCGGCATCGGGGTTCGCAAGCAGGTCGAACTGGATGACTTCGGTGCCATCGATGTCGAACCGCTCGATGTCACTCACCGACACCGCCGATGGCGGGGAGGCGAGGAAGGCCTCGATGTCGTCCATGAGCACGGCCTCACCGGCAACGAGGGGTCCCGCTGTTGGCACCGCATCAACCATGCCGTTGACCATCACCAGGTCTCGATCACCGGGGCCAATACTTCCCGTGGCCCCGATGGCAACGATCCCGGGGAAGTTCGGGAGCACGAACCAGTCCTCCCCGAGGTCGAGTACGAGGGCTCGACCGAAATTGTCGATCAGGTAACTACCAGGCTCGACCGGTGAGAAGGGGGCCCCGAGGAGTGGGGGTCCCCCTTCTACAACGTCGGCTGGCGGGGCCGGCTCGCCAGCTGGCTCCTCAGCCGCAGCCGTGTCGGAGGTCAGGACCTCGTCAAGGCCAGGACCGGTGAACGCCATGCTCGCCAGCAGCGTGCCGAACGCTGGCTCGAGTGTCTGGGCTTGGTCGGGCTCGAAGAAGGTCATGCCCGCCGTGAGGAGCCCACTTGGCGTTTCAGCGACGAAGGTGATGCCAAAGGGGAACGGGGACGCACCACTCTGCGGTTCGCTTCCCCGTCGTTGATCTGCGAACAAGAGCGTGTCAGCAGCAGCCAGGGGCGCCTCGGTGCGGTAGCCAATGAGGCGATACCCGAGGACATCGATCGCCGTTCCTGTTGGTTCGATCGTTGCGCCTGGCACCGACTCGATCGCCGCAATGAAGTCTGCGGGTTCGCTCACTGGATCGCCGCTCATCAATTGCGAAATGAGCCCAACAGCCGCCGTCGGACCGAACTCGTCAATGGGCCGATCGGAAACAACGACGGTGTCACCGGACACGAACAGAGGGTCGCCATCTGCCACCTGGAAGGCCACCCCGCCCATCGAGGAGCCGCGATACAGCTGACGCCCTTCGTCTGGGCGAGTCGCAAAGGTCACAACATCGACAGAGGCTCCGTCGTCGGCGACATCGGGCTCGGCAGCATCCCGGACATCGCCCTCCAGGAGCGTGGTCTCAGTCGAGTCCACCTCGACAGCTTGCGTAGCATTCGCGCCGTCAGATGAGTTCGAACAGGCCGTGGCAACGAGTACGAGGGCCAGAACGCCCGATCGAAGTAGGTGCTGTCGGCGGCGAAGGCGATGGCTGCTGAACATGTGATTCCCCCATTGTTGGTTCGCGATCCACAACGACGGGCGACCACGCTTTCTGTCGCGGTGACTCGGAAATGCTGTCACGATGTTCCCGTTGGCGACAGATTCGAGGGAGGTGCGTCGTCGTACCAGGCATGAGGACCCCGAGCGACACGAACGCGGCACCGCTTTGCGCTCCCGACGTCCGTCAGCACCTCATTGATCTCTACGAAACAACCGTCGGAGATCTCTATCGGTTCTGCCTCTCACGAACGGGAGACCGGGCTGTTGCTGACGACGCCACTGCCGAAGCATTCCTTGCCGCAGCTCGAACGCTTCGAGAACACCCGGAGTCGGTCGTTGATCGTTCGTGGCTGTTCGTTGTTGCGAAGCGAAGAATTGTCGATGCGTGGCGAGCCGAGGAGCGAAACGTTCGAAGACTCAACCGTTTGCGCAAGGAACGATCATCGGCCGACCACGACCCGATCGACGAGATGTTGGAGGATGGCGGGCGCTCCGAGGCAGTACTGCAGGCACTGCAGTCGCTACCGCCGAGACAAAGGGCAGCGATCACCTTGCGCTACCTCGACGAATGCTCAGTAGCCGAAGTGGCCGAAACGCTGGGGTGCGAGTACCAAGCCGCTGAATCACTTCTGGCACGTGGGCGACGTGGCTTTTCGATGGCGTGGCAGGAACAGAGGACACAGCGATGACCGGGGAAAATTCTGAGCTGCTCACCGACTCTGAAATGGCCGAGCTTCTGCGATCACTCGAGACCCACAGTCAGCCGAACTCGGGAGAACGCGAACGACTCCTCAACGACATGCTCTCTGTTTTCGACGGCGTGAACGAGGCGGACGATCCACGACCCAGCATTGCCACCGTGATCGACGACGAGGTCACAACGCCACGGAAAGCCTCGACGCTGCGAACCGGCGAGTGGTTCTTGGCTGCCGCAGCCGTGCTGGCCCTCGCCTTCTGGGTCTCGAGACCTGATGTCTCGAACACCGCCGTCACCGCCTCGGAGACCACCGACCCAGTGCAGTCGGGGCCGACATCGCAGTCGGATGACCCCGGGACTGCAGTGCGATTCTCCAACTTTGGCGATGGAATACAGCTCCCCTTGCCAGACGGCATCACCGTGGTCGAAGAAACCAGCGATCGAATCTCCTTCACCAGGTCTGCTGATGATCTCTCTGGCTCGGCCGCCATCGTCCTGATCGCTACAGGGACCACGGACATTGATCAAGAGATCGAGCGTCTCGTTGACGACGAAGCCATCGTCGTCAACGACAGCCGCGTTCGTGTCGGGGATCAACTCCGCTCTCGCTGGGAAGTCACCATCAGCAACACCACCGCAGCAGATCTCGATTGTGTGGGCATCCAGCCGTGTTTGATCATCCCGACCGACGGCGCTGACGTCGTGGTGTGGTCCGGAATCCCGACGATCATCACCTCTCTCGACGTCGATGAGGCCTCGCATGCCGTTTGGCTCGTTCGGCTCACGAGCTATCAGGACGCACGTGGGCGGACCGTCAGCGGCGAGATGTTGAACGGACTCGAGTTCGGCTGACCTGCTCCTGGCCCGCTGCGTTTCATCTAGCGTTGGGCCATGAAGCTCATTCCTTTGGAGATCGGTCGCCTCGAGGCCAGCCTGTCCATCATCACCGGCGCGGACGACACCGCCACCCTGCCAATTCCGAGCTGGTTGGTCGAGCATCCCGCTGGCTTGCTGCTGTTCGACACCGGACTCCACCCCGACCTCCAGACCAGCACCGATCGCATCGGCCGCTCGGCTCGATTCTTCACGCCCGACTTCCCGGTCGGCGAAGAACTGGCCGCTCGATTGAACGCCCAGGGCATCCGCCCGTCCGACATCACCCACATCGTGTTCAGCCATCTGCACTTCGACCACGTGGGTGGCACGGCCGAGGTGCCAGACGCTCGCATCATCGTGCAAGCCGACGAATGGTCGGCTGGCACTGATCCCCGGTTGATCGAGAAGGGCGCCTACATGCCCGACGACTATGTGCTGGGTCACGACATCCAGACCATCGAAGGGCTGCACGATGTGTTCGGCGACGGCAAGGTCATCTGCGTACCGACACCCGGCCACACGATCGGGCACCAGTCGCTACGAGTGAACCTCGATGCTGGCCCCGTCGTGCTCACCGGCGACTGCATCTACTTCCACGAAATGCTCGAGAGCATGCAGGTGCCGAAGTTCGGTTACGACACCGACCAGCAGAAAGCGTCAATGATCGAGCTGCGGCGGCTCCGAGACGACGAGGGCTGTCGCCTGTTGTTCGGCCACGACGTCGATCAATTCCGCTCGCTCCCCGCTGTGCTCACGTAGGCCCGCCAACCGCCGAACGACGTGACTTCGGTGGAACCTTCCAACGCACGGGGCTCGCACACGAAACCGGTGAGCTCCCGACCATCGGCAAGTGTGACGGTGCCGAGAGCAAGCGGTGCAGGAACCATCGTGAGGAAGGTGCCGAGCGCTGCAGGGGTGAGATCCCAGACGTCGACCTGAAGCGACGAACCCTCGAGATCAAAGATCACTCCCGGCTTCTTCGGCGGTCCACCCTCGAGAGCGAACAGTCGATAGGTGGGTGCGGTTTGGGTTGTCTCGCGCCACACAGCGCCAAGGTCGGTCAGCTGCCACTCGAGCGGTTGCCCCTTGAGATGGGCACCAGCGACGACCAGCGGAATCATCGACTCCGCTCCGGGCTTCGGCTGCGGACTGCCCAAGACTTCACCGGCCACCATCATCAGCAGCTCATCGCTCCATGCCTTGCCATAGAGAGTGACGCCGAGCGGAACGGGTGACGAGTCGTCAGCTGGAATCGGAATCGAGAGTCCGGCGAGGTCGACCAAATTGGCGAACGTGGTGAAGCGCCCAAGCACACTGTTCACCCCAACGGGATCGGCCGCGACCTCGGCCAGCGAGGCGCCATGCGGCGTGGTGGGGAGGACCAACACGTCGATCTCGGCCATGGCCTCGTCGATTTGGCGACGGAGAATTGCGAGGGAACCGGCGGCGTCGAAGACGTCGATCGCTGAGTATGCGAACCCGCCCGAGATGATCGCAGCGACTGTCGAGTCGACGGCGTCTAGGTGTTCGGCGATGAAGGCGCCGACCGCGTAGGTGCGCTCGGCCACCCAGGGACCGCCGTAGAGAAGATCGCCAGCGGCCGCGAAGGGAGCGAAGTCGATGGCCGATCGACGGTCCGCAGGGAGGGCATCGACCATCTCCACGTAGGCAGCGATCGTCCGGTCATCGGCGCCGAAGCTCGCCAGTACGTCAGCCTCGAGCACGCCGAAGCGAACCGCATCAACCGGCGGAGGCGAGACGGGCGGCCGCGAATACGGATCGGTATGCACGAAGCCCGATGCCGCTTCCAACACCAAGCGTGCGACATCAAGATCTGCGGCAAAGATCGACACGCAGTCGAGCGTGCGTACGGCGGGAACGACCCCCAGGGTCGACAACCGGCCAACCGTCGGCTTCACGCCGATCACTCCGCAGAACGCCGCCGGCACCCGTCCAGAACCTGCGGTGTCGGTACCGAGTGCGAAGTCGACGAGGCCACGAGCGGTCGCAACCGCAGAGCCCGAGCTCGATCCGCCGGGCACGTGCTCGGGATCGAACGGGTTGCGGGCCGTGCCGTAGGGAGAGCGCGTGCCGACCAAGCCCGTGGCGAACTGATCGAGGTTCGTCTTGGCAACGGGCAGAGCCCCCGCATCGATCAGCTGTTGCACCACCGGGGCGGATCCATCGGGGTCGTAGGCGTAGGCAGGGCAGCCCGCCGTGGTCGCCATTCCAGCGACGTCGATGTTGTCCTTTGCACCGAAGATCAAGCCGCGCAACGGCACGGCGGCTGCCGGCTTGGCGTCGATCGCCGACGCCAGCGACCGCAAGACCTCGGCGTTGCCGATCGAGATGAAGATGGCCGAGTCATCCAACTGTTCGATGTCAGAAAAGAATCGATCGAGTCGCTCTGCAGCGCTCACTTGGAGCTCAGCACGTCGAGCAGAGCTGACGAGGTGGCAACCGCACCGAAGACTCCACCTTGCATCTTCACCATGTGCAGCGCAGCAAGGTAGTTGCCGTGATCGGTTGCTCCCGTGCAGTCCTCCAACAGCAAGCACTCGAAGCCGCGATCGTTTGCTTCTCGCATCGTGGTGTGGACACAGACATCGGTGGTGATGCCGGTGAAGATCAGGTGGGTGATGCCCTTGTTCCGCAAGATCAATTCAAGATCGGTGGCATAGAAACTGCCTTTGCCCGGCTTGTCGATGATGTGCTCGCCCTCGATCGGGTAGACCTCGGGGACGATGTCCCACCCGGCTTCACCTCGCACCAAGATCCGGCCGCACGGGCCGGGGTCGCCAATGCCGGCACCGATCTGCTGCGATCGCCACAGCTTGTTGGCCGGAAGGTCGGCCAAATCGGGCGAGTGCCCTTCTCGTGTGTGAATGACGTACATGCCTGCTTCTCGAGCGGCGGCAAGCACCTTGGCTGTTGGCTCGAGACCGGCCCTGGTCAGGTTCAGGTCGTAGCCCATGGCATCGACGTAGCCACCGGGACCGCAGAAGTCGGTCTGCCAGTCGATCAGCATCAGCGCCGTCTTGGATGGATCGATCGAGCCGTCGTATGGCCATGTGTACGGATCAGCGGCAACGGGTGGATAGGTGGTCATGAGGAAGCCTCCGGTTGGAAGAGTGTGAGGGTGTTGATGACGGCACCAGTTGTTCCGACTGCCACGGTGACCGACTCATCGCCCCAATCGTTGGAGCATCGAACTGTGCTGTGGACGGTCGTTTCGAAGCCACTGCCACAAACCACGATCACACCCGTGCTCGCGTCGAGCATGCCGTCGTACGGCCAGGCAGACGGAGTGGTGTCAGGCGCAAGCATCAGGTGACCTCCAGGAGAAACCGGTGGACCGCCGCAGCAAAGTCGTCCGGTTGATCGATCAAAACGTGATGGCCGCAGTTGTCGATCGTTGCAACGTCCGACGACCCTCCAGCGAGGAGGGCAGCCACGCGATGTCGGGCGGCACTTGAGTGAGCACCAACCGTCGTGAGATGCGGGACAGGGAGTGTCCGCACCTCAGTCGCCGGCGGTTGATACTCACTGAAATGCCGGACTTCACGACAGATCGTGGCGATGTGATCAGCGGCCCAGAGATGAGCCACAGCCGGCATTCGCTGCCAGCTCTTGGCCCCATACAGACCTTCGAGAAAACCCTCGGCTGCTTCAGGCGTCGGAGTCGCTTCCAGCGCATTCGCTCCACCCCGCACCCGGTCGTCGATCTCTGGCTCGAGATGGCCGATCAACGGTTCATGGCTCACCGCTGCAACCAGTCCGTCGATGCCGCGAGCGGCACAGGCTAACGCCAGCGTCGCTCCCCCGCTCACCCCAACAAGAGCAGCCGGAGCACGGGCGGCGACCATCTCGGCGAGACCGTCGACCTGCTCGGCGAGATTGGCAACCGCAGGGATCAGGCCATAGCCAGGACGGGTCACCGCCGCCGACGTCGACCCAAAGTCGAGATCGTCGAACAGGCCGGGCCAGAGGCCAACCCCGTGAACGCACAAGATGGTGAGCGCAGCACGCTGTTCGACCACGCGCTCGGAAGTCTCGAGAGGCATGCTCAGCGCATCGTCGCCCCGCCGTTCTAACAAGCGCGAAGCGGTCTGGTGGTGCTGGATGATCGTCTGGTTGACACGATCGGCAATGAGGAGATCGTGCAGCCGTACGATGCGGATGCGCTCGTATACACAAGCGTCGAAGGTATGGAAGACGTGTTTCGGGGGTGTTGCCCAGCGGTGAGCAGCCGGGGTCGGCCACCTGAACGGGAACCGTTTCGTCAACGTTCAGTCGGAGAGTTCAAGCTGGCAACCCAGCGAACGGATTGAACATCAACCGCATGCCGCCGGGGACGATTGCCTCGACATGATCGTTGCCTTCAACCCCTCCGGGAACTCAAGAACCTGATGGCGGTAGAACGCCACCGCCATGTCGGCCACCATCACTCCGATTGCATCAGCTCGAATGGTCATGACGCCGCGACGAAGCGGTACAACTTCTCCATGACTGTCGTGAAGATCAACGCACTCGAGATTCCACCCCAGGCCGGCGATGAAATCGTCAAGCGATTCACCGCTCGCATGTCGAGCCTGGCTGATGTCGCTGGCTTCGAGGGATTCGAACTCCTTCGCCCGACGGGAGAGGCCGAAACCCGCTGGTTCGTCTACACCCGCTGGGCTGACCAAGCGGCATATGAAGGCTGGCGTGACGGCGATGGTGCTCAGAACGCGCACGCCAAGCCGAACGGAGCCGAAGAGGGCGAAGCGCCGCAGCGCCCCGTCAGCATGGGCGCCACCCTGCTCGAGTTCGAGGTCGAGGTCGAGGTCGGCCCCAGCGGCAAGTAGTACCGGGGTCAGGTCCCTTCAACTTCAACTTCACGTCCGACGAGAGCTGAAGCGAACGGCCCTGATCCCGTTTGGAGAATTGGGGAACTCTTGGGGATGTGAAGCCGTTCACAGTCTCAACACCTGCGGCGTGCCAACATGGTCACGTCATCGCCGACTGGAGAGGGGGCCGGGTGTCTGAGTTCTTTGAAATCGTGTTCGGCCTACCCACGATCCTGTTCACTGCCGCGCTCGCCATCAGCCTCGGCTTCTTCCTCATCACCTTCCTGTTCGGTGTGGGCGAAGGTGGAGGAAGCGACTTCGACGTCGAGCTCGATGCTGGCGGTCCAGACGCTGGCGGGTCTGACGGTGCCGACGGCGACAGCACCGGTGCACTCGCTGGCCTGCTCCAAGCCGCCAACCTGCACATACTTCCGCTGGCCCTGACCTTCGCCATCGTCTCGCTGGTCGGCTGGTTCATTTCAGCGGTGTGCACCCTGTTGCTCACCTCGGACAACTCTCCCAACTTCGCAGCATCGCTTGCCTTCGTGCTCACTGGCCTCGCCGGAGGCATCTTCGTTGCCGGTCGAGTCGGTAACCTTCTCAGCCCGATCTTCGTGCCCGCTGTCCACGTCAAGCGCCGTGACCTCATCGGCCGCCTGTGCACCGTGCAGACCGGCCGAGTCGACCGAAACTTCGGTCAAGCCGAAGTGGTCGACGGCGAACGAAGTACTCATCTCATCCAAGTCCGATGCGAGATCGACAACGATCTTCGCTCGGGCATGCGTGCCCTCATCGTCGATGTCGACGACGACGGCCGCTTCATCGTGTCGCCCGACGTGAAAGACCTCGTCTGACCGGCGCCAGAGCCACACAGCAAGAGCACGACCGAAGCATCGAAAGCATCAAGTACCGAACACCAAGCATCGAAAGCAGAAACGCATGGGCACCATCATCCTCATTCTCGTCTTCCTGGTCCTGGGAGTCCTGGCCTTCGCCGTCCTGGCCGGCCTGGTGTACTCATCGCTGTACAAGAAGGTGCCACAGGGCAAGGCACTCGTTGTCTCCACGGCCAAGAACGTCGAGGTGACCTTCACTGGTCGCCTTGTGATCCCCGTGATCCACAAGGCCGAGATGATGGACATCTCGGTCAAGACCATCGAGATCGATCGCAGAGCGCACGAGGGTCTGATCTGCGAAGACAACATCCGAGCCGACATCAAGGTCAATTTCTTCGTTCGGGTCAACAAGGCCGAAGAAGACGTGATCAAAGTGGCTCAAGCCATTGGTTGCGAGCGAGCCAGCCAGGTCGAAACCTTGGAAGAGCTCTTCACCGCAAAGTTCTCCGAGGCGCTCAAGACCGTCGGCAAGCAGATGGAGTTCATCTCGCTCTACACCGAGCGGGCCAGCTTCCGTGACCGCATCATCGAGGTCATCGGCACCGACCTCAACGGCTACAGCCTCGAAGACGTCGCCATCGACTTCCTCGAGCAGACGCCGCTGAGCCAGCTCGACGCCGACAACATCCTCGACTCACAGGGCATTCGCAAGATCACCGAGCTGACCGCCATCGAGAAGGTCGCTACCAACAACGCTGCCAACGACGAGCGAAAGCAGATCACAGCCAAGAACGTCGAGACCCGTGAAGCCGTGCTCGAACTCGAGCGCCAGCAGGCCGATGCCGAGGCTCGGCAACGTCGAGAGATTCAGGGCGTGCAGGCTCGCGAGCAAGCCACAATCGACACAATTACCGCCGAAGAGCGACTGCGGGCCGAGATGGCCGCGATCGAAGTCGACCAGAAGCTTGGCGTCGAACGAGAAAACCTGCAGCGCGAGGTCGAAGTCGCGGCGAAGAATCGTGAGCGCGTCCTCGCCGTCGAAGAAGAGCGAGTCAAGAAAGCCGCCGAACTCGAAGACATGAGCCGCCAAGTCGAGACGCTCGCTGCCGAGAAGGCACTCGAAACCGAGATGGGCACGATCGCCGAGATTCGCCGAAGCCGCATTGCCATCGACAAGACCGTGGCCGAACAAGAAGAAGCCATCGAGACATTGCGCATGGTCGAGGAGGCGCAACGTCAGAAGCAGTCAGCAATCATCCTCGCTGAGGGTGAAGCGGAAGCCGCGCTGGTCAAGGACATAAAGGCCGCCGAAGCACAGGCGGCAGCTGCCGAACACCTGGCCGCCGAAGACGTTCGCATGGCCAAGGGTCGAATGGAGGCAAGCAACCTCGACGCCGCAGCGAAGATCAAGCTGGCCGAAGGTGTCCAGGCCGAAGCAGCCGCAGTTGGTCTGGCCGAAGTCGAAGTGCTGGAAGCCCGAGCTGCGGCCAACGAAAAGCTCGGTCTCGCCGATGTCACCGTCGAACGAGCCAAGGCCGACGCCGTGCGTGAGCTCGGTGCCGCCGAGGCCTCCAAAGTCCGCGACGCCGGAATGGCCGAGGCTGAAGTTGTCGAGGCCAAGCTCAAGGGTGAGGCCAGCGGTCTGACCGACAAGGCTGCGGCCATGCGCGAGCTCGAAGGGGTTGGCCAAGAGCACGAGGAATTCGTGCGCAAGCTGGAAGCCGACACGAAGGTGCGGCTGGCACAAGTCGATGCATCCATCGACGTGGCGACGGCACAGGCCGATGCGATGAAGGTCGGTCTGGAGAGCGCCAACATCGACATCGTCGGCGGCTCGGACATCTTCATCGACAAACTGGTCGGCGCCATCAGCACCGGCAAGGCCGTCGATGGCTTCGTCGAGAGTTCCGACCTTGCGTCGGCATCGCTCGAGAAGTACCAGAACGGTGACGAGGACTTGGTGGCCAAGATCTCCGAAGCCATCGCTGGTCTCGGCGCCGACGGCATTCGCGACCTCTCCGTTGCTGATCTCCTTCGCCAGCTCGGTGCCGGTCCTCGGCCCTAGGGGGCCTGCCGTTCCTCGGCCCTGGGGGCCTCGTCACTAACAGAGTTGCTCGCTGGCGCTCACAACTCCCACCTGGGAAGACATGACTGATACTGAAAGTTCAACAATTGAAGAAGCACCGGCGAGCAGCAATGAGGGGATCTCGCAGGGGACCTATGACTTGCTTCGAGGGCGGCTGGAAGCCGCGGCCAAGGAACTGGTCAAGCGAGCGGATGCTCTCAACGCCCGGCGGCTTGAGGCGTTCGGTTCAGCCAAGCTCGAACTGCTGACGACGGAACGGGTTCGGACCGAGCTCAACACGATCCCGCGCGACATCGCCAACATCGGCTCGCAGATGGTCATGGCCTACAACGCCGAGGTCGGCGTCCGGTCAGAGGTCCGACCGGAGGACGTCTTCAGCGTCCATCACCTCGAGCCCGGCTCCGAGGGCGACGCCACCCTGTGGTTCAGTCCGAACCCCAAAGGTCTCGACGGCTCAGCCCTCGATGACGACCAGTTCCGTCGTGACTTCGAAGAGCTCCACACCTACTTCAGTCAGACAAAACTCGAACAGCTCTACGCCGTTGGCCAGAAGCTGTTGGCGGTGTTTCGCACCGGCCAAGGCGAGGGCGACCTTCGCGTCTTCCGTTGGGAGATCGGACTCGACGACCAGCTGACCTACCTCGACGCTCGAGGCGATCGAGACCACCGCTTCCCGCCGTCACAAGACGTCTCGTGGACGTTGTCGACCCGCGCCGATCACGTCAACGCCACGCATGTGGGGCTGGGCGAGCGCGTGCTGATCGACCCGCTCGGCGGGTCGCTGGTGATCCAACTGGCCGATGGCGGAGGCGATGGTTCAGGCACAAAGCTGCTGAGCGATCGCCTCGACCACGCTGACCAGAGCTTGCAGGACTGCACCATTCGCTGGGCCAGAGCTGGCGATCTGATGCTGATCGACGTGCTTCCCTACGGCGAAGTTCAGCACCGCTACTACATCGTGAATCTGCTGGTCGACAAGGCCGTCCGCATGGATGCGCTGGGGTCTGCGTTCCGTCAGCTACCCGATGGCCAGGGCCTCATCTTTCCCGAGGGCATCTACCTCAAGACCGGCGAGATGCGAACCTTCGATGTCGACTCTGCCAACGCCGAGTTGCTCGAAGTGGTCCGCTCCCCCAACGGCGAAGACGTGCTCTACGTCTTCCACGAACGCACCTCCGGCCGTTCCATCTTGTTGCCGTACAACGTGGTGCGTCAGGAAGTGGCGGCACCGATCTGGTGTCACGGTCACACCGTGTTCGATGACGGAACGCTTGTGGTGTTTCGCGAGGAGCCAGAGCCCACACGCATCCATCCGATGCAGGTTTGGTCGACGCCGTTCGGCGCCGACGAGTGGTATGCCCAACAGCCACGCACCGCATCAAACCTTGACCGCATCGGTAACGCCAGCCTCGTCAGCGGCATCGCCGACGCACTCTCGCTGTCCCGGCTGATCGCCGACGTCGAGCCGTCGACCGCCATCTACACCGATCTCCTGTTGTCCGCTAGCCGATTCGTCGACAGCCATCACTGGAGCGGTGACGAAACTGTTGGCAACCTGGCCGAGAGCGCCCACGACATACGTGTCGTTGCGGAGCAGGTCATCGACGAGTTCGAGCGTATGCAAGCGGTACAAGCTGCGGCCGCTGCAGCCCTGGCAGAGGCCGAAGCCGAAGCGCTCAAGATCACCGATGACCTTCGCCTCTCGCCGCCGAAGACCACCGAGGGTTTCATTGACGGCCTGGCCGCGATCCGTCGCCAGATCGGACACCTCCACACCGAGCGTGAGCGCCGCGGTATCGACATCGCTCGCATCGACGAGCTGATCACCTCGACCACCGAAATCCACGACACGCTTGCCCAGCAAGCAGCGGCTCACCTCGCCGCCGACGGAGCGTTCGAGCCGTACCACCAGCAACTCACTACGCTCTCCAACGCCACCCCCGCTGCAGCGTCGTCACTGGAAGCAACCGAGACCCTCGAAGCCGTCGATGCACTGGCTGAATCGATGGATCTGGTCGCCAACACGGTGAGCGATCTCGTCGTTGACGACCCTCGCGTGCGCACCTCGGTGCTCGAACAGGTGGCGGGCGTGCTCGCCGAGATGAATCGGGTGCGGGCCGGCATCGAAGGCAAGCGAGATGAGCTGATCCAGAACGAGACCGGCGCGGCCTTTGCCACTGAGCTCGGCTTGTTCGGCCAGTCGATCGCCACTGCAGTCAGCCGGGCCAACACCCCTGAAGCCTGCGACGACGCGTTGGCCCGTCTCTTGCTTCAGCTCGAACAACTCGAAACCGCTGGTCCCCGCACCGACGACCAGGTCGAGGAGCTCTCCACCAGGCGAGACCAGGTCACCGAGGCACTCACGTCTCGTCGGCAGCAACTGGTCGACGATCGCCAGCAGCGAGCCGATCGACTGATCGCCGCCGCCACCCGAACCCTGGACCGAGTGGCCGAGCGGGCACAGACAATGCCGTCAGCCGACGACGTCAACGCCTTCTTCGCCGCCGACCCCATGGTCGGCCGTGTCCGCAAACTGGTCGAGGATCTCCGCGAGCTCGGTGAGCCCGTCAGAGCAGACGAATTGCAGTCACAACTCGGCGCCTCCCGGGACCGTGCCGTCCGTGCGCTGCGAGACCGCCAGGATCTCTTCGACGGCGACGCCGTGAAGCTCGGCCGCTTTCGCTTCAGCGTGGACGATCGCACCCGCGAACTCACGCTCGTCCCCGGCGAGCATCACCTGCAGGCCGTGCTCACCGGCACCGATCTGCGACTCCCCATCGAAGACGAACGACTTGATGCTCACAAAGAGCTCTGGGAGCAACCGCTGGCATCTGAGACGCCCAAGCTGTACCGATCAGCCTTCCTCGCCGGCGACCTCCTCCTCACCGCACTCAGTCAATTCAATTCGTCTGAACAGCTCGACGGCGAGATCTCGCTCACTATTCCAGAGCCCAAGATCGGCACGGTCGACGGTGCCGTCACGCCGGGTGACACGACCGCATTGCTCGATCAGGTCCGATCGGCGGTTGATCGGCGCCTCGGCGAGGGGTACGACCGTGGGGTTCATGATGTCGACGCCACGCAGATCCTCGGGGTCATCGGCACCAGAGCCATCGAGGCCGGACCGCTCACGACGCCGAGTGATGTGCGGGCCAATGCCCAGGTCGTGTGGGCGGGGCTGGCCGATGCATCTCGCCACCTGTGGACCGATCGAGGTCGAGCCATCGCCACCGCAGGCGCAGGCCGGGCCACGCTCGACCGGCTGGCCGAGGAGCTGGTCGACACAACCAACAGTGACCGGCGCATGGCCGACTATCTGCTGTCGGAACTCGTCCGTCCAGAGGGCTTCAGTTTCGCTCAATCCTCCCGAGCCGCTGATCAGATCGCCACCATGCGACGGGACAAGGCGTTCAAAGCGGTGCTCGAAGCGGCCAGAGCCGACGTCGTTGGCATCCTCCCGGTCATCGCCGACGCCGTGCAACGAGCGATGCCAGACGAACGCCATGTCGTCCCCGAGATCGCCGTCGCCCTTGCCATTCCTGACCTCGAACGGCGCACCGTCGATGTCGAGCTCGGCTTCACCGTGGCCGGCCTCAACGGCCGCCACCCCACCATCGTCGACGGCAAGATGACCGGTCGG
Source organism: uncultured Acidimicrobiaceae bacterium (assembly GCA_964351995.1). Taxonomy (GTDB): domain Bacteria; phylum Actinomycetota; class Acidimicrobiia; order Acidimicrobiales; family SZUA-35; genus SZUA-35. The sequence continues at coordinate 17,989 of CAYGQE010000001.1, forward strand.
ATCGACGATCTCCTCGACCAAGTCGCCCAGCACCGGGCAACGGTCCTGCCGATGCACCAGGCCTTTGCCGCTGCTCGGCGCGAAACCCTCGAAGGCTTGCGCAAGACGCTTCGAGTCGACGACCTCGAGCCCCGAGTGCCCGATGGTTTCGTCCGCAACCAGCTGATCGACCAGATCTACCTGCCGCTGATCGGCGACAACCTCGCCCGCCAGATCGGCACCGTCGATGACCAGGGTGGCCAGCGATCTGGGCTGTTGATGCTGCTGTCGCCTCCCGGCTACGGCAAGACCACGCTGGTCGAATACGTCGCCTCTCGCCTCGGCATGGCACTGGTGAAAGTGTCGGGCCCCGGCCTTGGTCACGAAGTCACCTCGCTCGACCCCGGCCAGGCGCCGAGCGCCACGGCGGCTCGTGAGATCGAACGGATCAACCTGGCCTTCGCCGTTGGCACCAACGTCATCTTGTATCTCGATGACATCCAACACACCGACCCCGAACTGCTGCAGCGCTTCATCTCGCTGTGTGACGCCCAGCGCAGGGTCGAGGGTGTGTGGAACGGCGAGAGCCGAACGTTCGACCTCCGAGGTAAGCGCTTCGCCGTGGTGATGGCGGGCAATCCCTACACCGAGTCCGGCGATCGGTTCCGCATTCCCGACATGCTCGCCAACCGCGCCGACACCTACAACTTGGGTGACGTGCTCTCGGGCAACGAAGACGTCTTCGCTCGCAGCTACATCGAGAACGCTCTCACGGCCAACCCCACGCTTGCTCCGCTGGCAGGTCGAAGCGCAGCCGATCTCCAGCTGTTCTTCCGGGCGGCTGAGGGTTCGCCGCTCGAAGAATCATCGCTCGAACACGGCTACTCCAGCGCAGAGTCGAGCGAGATCGTCACTGTCCTCGGCCACCTCATGCGAGTCCAAGAAGTCGTCCTGAAGGTCAATCGGCAGTACATCGCATCAGCGGCCACCGACGATCAGTACCGCACCGAACCACCGTTTCTGCTGCAGGGTTCGTATCGAAACATGGCCCGCATGGCGTCAAAGCTTCTTCCAGCAATGACCAACGCTGAAGTCGATCGCATCGTTGACGAGCACTACGTCGCCGAGTCCCAAGCGCTCACCGGTCAGGCAGAAGCGAACCTGCTGAAGCTCGGCTCGATGCGAGGAACGTTGACTGCCGAACACCAAGAGCGATGGGACGACATCCTGCGTGTGTTCCAGCGTCAACAGCGCCTCGGCGGCGACGACCGCGACCCCGCCACTCGCGTGGTCGCAGCAATCGAGCAGGTGGCGGAAACGCTGTCTCGCCAGAGCAGTCAGGGTTCACAGTCCAGCAAGCCGGCGGAGCCACCGGTGATCAACATCACCGTTCCCGCTCCCGTCGTGGTGTCGTCACTCCCCGACCCGGCCGACGAACCCCTCGCCCCATCGATCGACCTGACGCCAGACGAAGGCCCCGAACCCCCCGACGACCCCCGCTGAAGTTGGGAGGGTCCGACCCCTCCCAACTGTTGCGTGGGAGGGGTCGGGTCCTCCCAAGTCAAGCCAGATCGATGGCGAGGGGGACGGCGCGGCTGAGGGTGTGACCGACCGGCGAGGTGCCGACGACTTTGGCGTGGAGCTCGGCTCGCTGTTCGTCGGTGGCGTTGCTGTCGAGGTTGACCTTCACCCGAATGGCCTCGTAGCCGGCGTTGCCCTCGGGGTTGAGCCCAAGGAACGTGTGTAGGTCGAGGTCACCCTCGAGCTCGATCGAGAGATCGTTGATCTCGATTCCGGAGGCGGTGGCGTTCGCGGCGTAGCCAACCGCAAGGCAATTCCCGAGCGCTCCGAGCAGTTGTTCGACGGGGTTGGGGCCGGTGTCGGCGCCACCCAGCGATGTCGGCTCATCGGAATGGATCGGAGCAAAATCACGGATTGAGGCGCTCGACCGGAACCCTTCGTGCCACTGAACTTTGGCGTTCCACATGGTCGATGCAAGCTCAGGCGACTCTTGGATCTTGTTCGCCAACCCAGCGACGGCGGCGATGTCCACGTTGTTGGTCTGAGTGGTTCCAGTTGCGGTCATGGTGACTCCCCTTGGTCAAACTCTCTAATCCCGATCGGATTAGTCAACATTCAACCAAGCGAAGCGACAAGCAACAACGTGGGGTCCGCAGTGCACAACTTCGCGAAGGTGGGAGCTGAGAGCCCCAGCGAGCAACTCCGTCAGGAACCCGCAGGGTTCCCGTAAGCGGAGCGAGCGGTGGTGACTTCGGCGCCGCGTTCTTCTGGTTCGTCGTCGAGCAGTTCAGCTGGGAACCCCGGCGCTGTGACGGAGACACCGGTGGCGTCTTCGAGCCGACGGATCACGTTCGGCGACCACTCGCGATCGCCGTAGCGCGCAGCGGCATCTTCGAAGATGTTGATCATGAGCGGGTTCATCTCGAGCGGGACACCAACGTCGTCGGCAATCGACTGGAAGAGCCCGATGTCCTTCAACACGAGATCCATCGTGAAGCTGATGTCGCGACCGCCATTGAGAATGACCTGCCCCTCGGTCTCGTGGACGAACGAATTGCCGCTGGAGATTCGGAACGCCTCGTACGTCGTGGCCAAATCGATGCCTGCGGCAGCCATCGTCGTGAGCGCTTCTGTGACGGCGATCAAGTTGGCGGTGGCGAGATAGTTGGTTGCCACCTTCAGGATCGATGCCGACCCGAGGTCGCCAGTGTGAAGCACCCGCCGACCCAGGATCGTGAGCAAGGGAAGCACGCGGTCGAAGGTGGCTCGGTCGGTGCCAGCAAAAACCGAGATGTTGCCGGTGGCGGCTCGATGGCAGCCGCCCGAGACGGGACAGTCGACAGCGGCGCCACCGGCTGCCGCAACGAGCGCTCCGAGCCGGGTGATCTCGGACGAATCAGTCGTCGACATCTCGAGCCAGACCGTGCCCGGACGCAACGCCGACAACACGCCGTCGTCAGCCTCCATCACCGCTGCTGAAGCAGCGGGTGACGGAAGGCAGGTGATGATCACATCGCAACGTTCCGCCAACTCAGCGGGTGATGAAGCAGCCGTTGCACCGTCGGCCACGAACGACGCCACGAGGTCGACGTCGAGGTCGCGAACCACGAGGTCGACACCATTGCGCAGCAGCGAACCAGCGAGCTTGCCACCGACGTTGCCCAGGCCGACAAAGCCAACGGTCGTGGACATCAGATCGGGGGAATGCAGATCAATGTCGTTCGAATCCGTGGTGTTCATGCGACGAGTTTGCCTGGTCCAGCAGCGATCACCGCGGGATCCCACGGGGTTCGAGCGAACACTTCCTGCACCTCGTCGACAAACGATGCGAGCGAGTCGATCGGGCCGTCCGGGTCGAACGAGTTCTGGTCCCATTGTGCGCAGAAGTCGGCGCAGAGTTCGAACCAAGGGTGGCCGGCGAATGCGTCCCGACCATTGCGATCACCGCCGAGGTGATGCGAGTAGTAGTAGCTCTGGAACACACCGTGCTGCTCGATCACCCAGCTCACCTCCTCCCGAACGTACGGACGCAACACACTGGCGGCATATTCGGCGTGGTTGTACGGAGCGAGCGCATCGCCGATGTCGTGCAAAAGGGTGGCAACAACCCAGTCGATGTCGGCTCCGGCCCGCCGGGCGCGAGTAGCGCTCTGTAGCGAGTGCTGCCGACGAGTGATCTGGTAGCCGTCGAGCGAGTCTTCGAGCCCAGCCAGTTCAGCAATCAAGCGGTCGGCCAGACCAGCGGCCGCCTTTCGTTCGAATCGATCGAGCATCGCGTAGTCAGCGGCGGTGCCGTGCTGCATCTCGGTGAAGGACACAGTGGTGTGTTCGGTCGAGGTCATGCGGTGCTCTCATTTCGGGCGGCCAGGATCCATTCGGTGATGGGGCCGTCGTGGTCGATGTAGCACCCTTGCAAATGTCGATGGCCGAGGGTGGGATCGAAGGATGTCCGGCCGTGGAGCACCCGGTGATTGTCGACCACCAGGGTGTCGCCAGCGGACATGCGGTACTCGAGCTGGCGACTCGGATCGTTGAGCACCTCAGCGAGCCAGCGCCGTCCCCGGTAATAGATGTCGAGCGTCTTCCGATTGGCCAGCGGTGCGAAGTCGAGGCGAGGTGAGAATCGCAGTTGGCGAAACGATCCGTCCAGGTGACGCTCGATCAGCGGCGCTCGATGCACCTTCACATCCGTGCCGATGTCGTAGCGAAACTCCACCGGCAACGAACACAACAACTCGTACGCCTCCGGGTCGGCGACGGCCAGATCGTCAACCGCCGCTCGCCCGTCGACCATCGTCGAAGCGCCGCCGGGTGCATCGTTCACGATGGTGTGAAGGAATTGCAGCCCCGGTGCGGGCGCCCGGTACGGCTGATCGGTGTGGGCCGACAATGCCACCGGGGTGTAGGCAAGATCGACCGCCATCGGTTCGGTGCGGACATCGAACAGCACGCCGAAGTTGGTCGCTGAGATCCGTCCAAAGTGCGAAGTGATCTCGTGCAGGGCACCGGGAACTGCGGGAGTTCCGCGCAGCACGAAGAAGCCAAGCTCGAAGAAGGCGGTGAGCGCATGACGCTTTGCCGCGATCGCCACATCGACATGATCACCGGCGATGGCACCGAAGTCGATGACCGGCACGTCGGTGCTGGCGGCCCGCCACGGAACCGCAGCGGGCGGCCCTTCCCTCTCGACACGTCGATGCTCCAGCGCTCGAATCGTCGAGAGCGGCAAACACATCGCGTGTCCATCGGTGAACGTGACTTCGAGCTGCTGGTCGCACGTCAGGCCCGCTCGTACGACCTGCAGGTCGACGCTGATGTCTGTCGGTTCGATCAGACGCTGGCCGTTGACCGGATCGACAGCGTCCATCGATGTCGAACGCTCCCGCAACCACAACGGGTGGAGATCGATGAGCTCACAACCCCACCGGAGCAGCACACCACCGTCAACGACACGTACCTCGACACTTCCACGCACCAACACGCCACGATCATCGGTGCAGATGGATCGGCTGTACAGCCGCCGAGTTGGCAAGCTGCCATACTCTCAAAGCATGGCTCTCTCGATTCGGTGGCGAACCTCGACATGAGACCACTCGTGCGATCGGTCGATCGGCTTCAGCGGCTGGCCACATTCGAAGCGGCGGCACGGTTGGGCAGCTTCTCGGCTGCCGGGCGCGAACTCGGGCTGGCCCAACCAGCGGTGACCAGGCAAATTCAGGCTCTCGAGCGAGCACTCGACGTCTCGCTCTTCGAGCGTCACGCCAATCGCAGCACCTTGACCGACGCCGGTCATCTCCTCGCCGACAGTCTCGACATCAGCTTCGGTGCGCTCGAACACACGCTCGACGAGATCGCGCGCGTCGACGACACCTTCGTCCTTGCCATGCCGCCCGGCTTTGCCCAGCAACTGATCGTTCCCCGGCTCGATGAGCTCCAACGGGCCCTCGGCGATCGGGATCTCCGGCTTTGGCTCTATGACCGAGAGGCAGAACTGGGACACAGTTCGTTTGACGCCGCTGTCCGGGTCGGGACAGGAGATTGGGCTGGCTTCGACTGCCAGTTCCTTCTGGCCGAGGTCGTGCTTCCTGTCTCGACTCCAGCCGTCGCCGAGCAGTGGGGACTTGGCCCTGAGAGTACAGCCGATGATGTCCTGCGGGCCCCGCTACTGCACATGGACGCCGCCGACCGGCCATGGCTGTCGTGGTCAGACTGGCTGGCCACGTTCGGTCTCGCCCTCACACCTGGGCGGCGCCGAGTGGTCTTCAACAACTACCCGTCGGTGCTGCAGCAGGTCGTCAGCGGTCAAGGCGTTGCGCTGGCATGGTCAGGTCTCACTGATCAACTGATCGCCGATGACGTACTGACGATCGTTGGGCCATCGGTCGCCTCGGACCGGGCGTACCACGTCACCTGGAAGCATGGCCGTCGAACCGCAGCGGTGGATTCGGTCAGCACATGGCTGGCCGAGACCGTCGCTCGCCCAGAGTGAGCGGACAAGAGTCCCGAGATTCCGGACGGGGCACCTGCGTCGAGAGGCCACCTTCGTAGGGTGCCGACATGGCCAAACTCATCGACCTCAGCCACGTGATCACCGACGGTATGACCACCTACCCAGGGCTGCCCGAGCCCACCGTGGCCGACCACCTCACTCGCGAGACAGCCGAGCAGATCTACGGCCCCGGCATCACATTCCAGATCGGTCTGATCACGATGTGCACGAACACCGGGACCTATCTCGACGTGCCGTTCCACCGCTTCGCCGATGGCCATGACCTCACCCAGTTGAAGCTCGAGCGAGTTGCCGCAGTGCCTGCAGTGCACCTCGATCGGCGAAGCGATCTGATTGACGGCAACCGAGCGATCGAACTGACAGACGAAGACCTCAGCAGCGTTGCCGGCCACGCCGTGCTCATCCAGACCGGGCACGCTGCCCACTGGGGCACCGACGCCTACTTCGTCGATCATCCATACATCACCAAAGCGTCCGCCGAGGCTCTCGTGCGGGCAGGCGTTGCCTGCGTGGGCATCGACACCCTCAACATCGACAGCACCGACGGCGGCGAGCGACCGGTGCACACGACGCTGCTCGGCTCAGAGATTCCGATCATCGAACATCTCGTTCATCTCGAGCAGTTGCCGGCTAGCGGGTTCACCTTCACCGCCGTGCCGCCCAAGATCCAAGGAGCCGGAACGTTCACGGTCAGAGCCTTCGCAACAGTCGGCTGATCAACTTCAGGCGCTCGAGCAATGGCGTCCTCGCATAGTGTCTCGCCCGTGAACTCAGCACCTGATCTTCCCACCATTGGCTTCGTCGGCCTCGGCAACATGGGCGGACCCATGGCTCGCCGCCTGGCGGCCGCAGGGCACGAGGTCATCTGTTTCGATCTCAACGCCGATGCAATTGCCGAAACGGTCACTGCTGGCGCCCGTGCCGCAAGCTCCGCCGCTGCGTGCGCTTCGGCTGCCGAACTGTTCTTGACCTCGCTCCCCCGGCCCGACCACGTCGAAGCAGTCATGGGCGGGCCAGAAGGTGCTCTCGCTGCGTTGCAGCCGGGCTCGATCTGGGTTGATCTCACCACGAACCGCAAAGAACTCGTGCAGGCCTTCGCAGCGGCAGCGCCAGACGGGGTCACCGTTGTCGACTCGCCCGTCACCGGCGCGGTTGACGGTGCCAGGAACGGAAAACTCACCCTCTTTGCGGGCGGTGACGACGCTTCGCTTGATCGGGTCGTCCCCGTGCTCGAGAACCTCGGCCTGGTCATCCGTTGCGGTCCACTTGGCACTGGCAACGTGGTGAAGTTGGTCACCAACCAGCTGTGGTTCGTCGCTGCAGCAGCGATTGGAGAGGGTTTCGCGACCGGTCTCGCGAACGGCGTCGACCTCGACACCTTGTGGTTCGCCATCAAGGAGAGCGTTGGCGACAGCTTCGTTGCCCGGCATGACGCACCGTCGATCTTTGCCGGCCACTACGACCCCTCGTTCAGCCTCGATCTCTGCCTGAAGGACCTCGGTCTCATTCAGGAACTCAACAGACCAATCGATGCCAGCTTCCCCATGACCGACGCAGCCCAAGCGACGTTCCAAAAGGCAGCGGATCGCTACGGCAGCGACGTCGGCGAGTTGCACGTGGCAAAACAGATCGAGGACGACGCCCAATTGTCGTTCCGGCTCGACGGCGACTGGACCCCGCCCTGGGAGCAGTAGGCAGCCTCCCCGACCGGCACGGGGATGACCCCGATGCCTCCGTTGGTCGCTGTGAGAGAATGTCCTTCGGTCCCGGCAAGAACCGTCCGATGAAGACGGGGACCAATCGCGACCTGGAGGGGTTCCACAATGAAGATCTACGTACCGACCATCACCGCACGACGTCTTGGTGTGACCGGCGCCGGGCTGGTGTTCGCTCTGAGCATGACCGGCTGCGGCGCCCTTGCCGAGGAAGCCATCGAGCAAGCCATCGAAGCCGACAGCGGCGAAAGCGTTGAGATCGACTTCGACGGTGACGACGGCACACTCACCATCGAGGGCGAGAACGGCGAAGAATTCTCGATCGACGTCGACGAAGACGGCGACGGCGGCTCGGTCATGTCGAGCACCGACGAGGACGGCAACACCTTCGAGATGGTTACGGGCGAGGGCCTCCCCGACAACTGGCCGACCGAACTTCCCGTTCCTCCGGGAACCATTGTCAGCTCGACCATGATGAGCGAGAACGATGATCGAATCCTGACCCTCGTGACAGAGGTCGACGACGCCGCCACCGCTCACGACGAGTACGTCGACCAGCTGACCAGCAACGGATTCACGACTGGCAGCACGTCGTCGTTCGAGAGCGACAGCCAAACCTCGAAGTTCACCGAGGTCAGCAGCGCTGACTGGAACGGCATGATCAGCAGCGGCACCGACAGCGCCGATGGCCCGCAGCAACTCGTTGTCAACTTCCAGAGCGTCACCGAATAGCTGCCCTCACCAGTGACGGAGGTCGACCGGCCAACGGTCGATGATCTTGTCGCCATCGACCAGCCACATGTCTTGATGACGAGCAACCGTTGGATCGACATGGGCTGGTTGCAGTCGAATCAGATCGCCCACCGACCACGCTCCGGGCTCGTTGGCCTGCATCGTGATGTGCTCGTCTGAGCAGAACATCACCTTGCCGTGGGCCCACGACGGATTCCCGTGGTCCATGCCCTGGGCCTTGAGGCCGGCATCGGCGATCACCCAGCCGTCCGGGTGGATGGCGATGACCGTGGCCAGGATTTCCAGCGCCACCGAGAACGGCAGATCGAGGCTGTCGTACTGGGTGTCCATCAGGCAATAGCTCCCAGCCTGGATCTCGGTGCACCACGTGTTGGTGTCGAAGGTGCCCGTACCTCCGCCGGAGATGATGTCGCCGCCGACCACGTCAGCTGCTTTCAACAACTCGGCCATGGATGCCTCGACCTTGTCAATGCGCTTCGAGCGGTCCTCGATCATCATCAGATGACCCTCGTAACCCATGACGCCCCGCACATCGAGGCCAGCCTTCCTTGCTCGCTCCGCAAGCCGGCCGGCATCATCGGGACGACACCCGCACCGGGGCAAGCCGACATTCACGTCGATCAGCACCGAGCGGATCCCACCGATGATCGCCGCGTCGAGGGTGGCATCGCTGTCGACGGCAACAGTGATCTGGGCCTGGTCAGCAAGCGCTCCGAGACGGGCGGTGTCGAGAGTTTCGTTGGCCAGGAGCAGGTCAGACGTGAGCCCGGCAGCGACCAGTCCCTCGATCTCTCGAGGCGTTGCGGCACAGAAAGCCGTGTGGCGATCGGCGGCCAACCGCTTGGCCAACTCCGTCGACTTGAAGGCCTTCACATGGGGCCGCAACTGCACGCCGGGTCGGACCGAATCCATCGCCGCACAGTTCGCTTCGAAGATCGACGACTCGACCACGAGGGCCGGCGTGGGTAGATCTTCGATCGAGCCTGGTTCGCCAGGAAGCCGGCGCTGCCGACGCAGAACCGGCGGAAGCTTGCCTGTCGTCAGCGCCTCGTGGACCGTCAACGCAATGGTGGGGTCGTTCAAGTAGCCCTCGACCTTGTGGTGGTTGATGGTCTCGTTGTCGACCGTTCCGTGATTCAGGATCGGTGGCGTGACAGCGAAGTGTCGATGGTCAAGCGGGTAAAGCGCCACGACGTCACGGGTGTCATAAGCATTGAGCCAGTGGTCGACGGTCGGCGGATGCAGCATGGGACTGACGGCCTTGCGGATGGCCGTCACGCCGAGCGGTGATCCAATCGTGACGAAGGCGGCGATCTCATAGTCGTGCGCCAGGCCACCGTGGGCCAGCAGGTTGTAAGCGATCACTGAGCCCAGGGAATGGGCGATCACGACAATGGTGTCGTCCGGTTCGCATTCGTTGAAGGCGGCTGCGACCACACCGTTGATCTCGTCCTGGATGAGCTCGTTCCTCAGATACTGAGCGACATCGTTCGTGGCGTAGGCCACGCTGGCACCACTGGCACCCGGGATGAAACGATCGAGAATCGACAGCCCGGTGTGCACCCACTCCCAGGTGAGGGCACCACCACCCTTGGCATCTTCGATCGCAGCTTCATCGACCACCTCGGGGTCGATCTCGGCATCGATGGCTTCGGCGGAAACGCCAGAAGCATCGAGCACCTCGCCAAGCACCTTGCGCCCGAACTCCGCCGATCCACCGGCTTCCTCGACAACCTCGTCACCGAATACCGCATCAGCCTCTTCGAGTGACTCCTCCCGCGTCAGTTCGTGGAGGGCATCGCCGAAGAACGGAAAGATGATGTCGGCTTCATCGACTGGGTGATCGAGTCCCAGTCGATCGAAGCCGGCAATCAACGCCTCGAGCCAATGCCGCTTCAGCTCAACTGGGTCTTTCCCCTGCTGGTTTCGGCCGTGGATGAAGATCAGTTTCGTAGCCACGGCGCACAGTGTTGCACCGAGACGGCCCCGTGGGTCAGTGGCCGGCAGAAACCTTGCCCGTGGTGCGGGCATGCAGATCGAAGGCGTGGCGATTCAGGCCAACGAGGTGGGCCTCGATGTCCAAGTCAGCGAACTTGGCCACGACCTGATCGAGCGCAGCCACCGCTGACGTGTCCCAGATGCGGGCATCCGAACAGTCGATCTCGACCCGCTTGACCTTCACGTTGTGATAGTCGAATGAGCAAACCAGATCGTTGGTCGAGGCAAAGAACAACTCGCCGGTCACGGCGTAGAGACGCTCGTGGTTGTCGGGGTCGACCACGCTGGTGACCTTGACGACTTCGGAGATGTTGCGAGCGAACGCAACGGCGGAGAGCACCACACCGGCGGCAACGCCGTAGGCGAGGTTGTGGGTGAAGACAACGACCGCGACCGTGACGACCATGATGATCGTCTCGGGCTTTGGCGTGTGCTGAAGGGTAGGAAGCTTGATGCTGTTCCAATTGAACGTGCCGATCGACACCATGATCATCACGGCCACGAGGGCAGCCATCGGGATCTGGGCGACGAGATCGCCGAGCACGAGAATCAAGATCAACAAGAAGACACCAGAGGCCAGTGTCGACAGCCGAGTACGACCACCGGAGCGGTAGTTGATCATCGATTGCCCGATCATGGCGCAACCGGCCATACCGCCGAGGAAACCGGTGGCGACGTTGGCCACACCCTGACCGCGGGACTCGCGGTTCTTGTCAGACGGTGTGTCGGTGAGGTCATCGAGCAACTGGGCGGTGAGAAGGGACTCGAGCAGGCCAACGAAGGCCAGCGTGATCGAGAACGGCAGGATGATCTGCAGCGTCTCGAGCGTGAACGGCACGTCGGGAAGGCTCAGGAATGGAAGCGCTGAGGGCAGTTCGCCCATGTCGCCGACGGTCGGGAGGTTGAGATCCCAGTACATGGCGGCAGCGGCAAGAACAACGATCGCCACCAGCGGCGATGGCACCGACTTGGTGAGGCGAGGAAGGCCGTAGATCACGCCGAGGCCGAGAGCGATGAACACGAGGTTCAAAGGGAGCTGGTTCGAGGCGTCATCGCTGTCAGAAAGCACGATGTGCGGGATCTGGGCGAGGAAGATGAGGATGGCAAGGGCATTCACGAAGCCGACCATCACGGTTCGAGGAACGAACCGCATGAGTTCGCCGATGCCCAGATAACCGAGCCCGACCTGGAGTGCGCCGGCCAAGATCGTGGCGGCAAAGAGGTAGGCAACGCCATGCTCGGCGACCAAGTCGACCAGAACGAGCGCCATGGCGCCGGTGGCGGCCGAGATCATGCCGGAACGGCCGCCGGCGATCGAGATGATGATGGCGATCGAGAACGAGGCGTAGAGCCCGACTTTCGGATCGACCCCGGCGATGATCGAGAACGAGATGGCCTCGGGGATGAGAGCGAGAGCAACAACGAGGCCAGACAGCAGATCGGTCCGAGGGTTCGACAGCCACTCGGCCTTCATGCGTTCAGCAAAGGATGGCTCAGCACCCACGGGCGCCGGTGTGGAGGTGGAAGTCATGGGTCCTTGCGAGGTTGCGAACGGGGGCGAAGACAAAAAGCCGCGTCGTTGCTATCTACTCATCGGCGCCGAAGGCGACGCTATGAGCATTTCGGACTATGTGCGACGAGGTCTTTTTTCACACACAGACAGCCCGAGGGTCGACGCGACCGCAGTGTCACACCCCGCGAGGAAGATGAAGAGAGGTTCCCCACCGAGATCGGAGACAGTCATGGCACAGTTCGCCATTCAGCTCAGCAAGGGTGAGACGATCACCATCAGCGAAGCCGATACCTACCAATTCGAAGGCCCACTCACCACGTTCTTCTCGACCGGTTCCGGCCGCCAGGTCATCGACTCCTGGAGTACCAGGGTGGCCTCCTACCGCACCGCCGACATCGTTTCGATCGAGCGATTCGATCTCGTGCTCCCACTGGAAAGCGGCCATACCGAGCACTCAGCGTCAGCCAGCGAGACCGTCCCGACGCCTGATCCCATCCTCGCTCGACAGGAGCTCGACATCCGCGGGCTTGTTGCGGCCTAAGGGCCGACTCGGTAGAGAGCGTCAGGGTTGGCGGCCGGTGAAGGCGATGAACTGATCCTGCTCGCTGGCGTCAGGGGCGATCTCGATCTTGTCACCGAACACGCCGCGACCTCGGAGCATGGCGTCCATGGGCTTGATCTGCTCGAAGGCGTGGGTCACCGCTGCCGCCGGCAGGACGTCGTTGTGACCAATCGTTCGGGACAAGTCCCAGGTGTGCACGAGAAGATCGAGGGTGGGAATTCCCATGGCCTCAGCCACCGGACGCTTGCCGAAGGGGGTGTCGACTTCGATCTGGAGACCACCGTCGGCCGACATCGCGTCGACCATGGCCTGACGAAAGTCGCTCCACGCCGAGGCAGCATCGCCGTCGGTCACCTCCACGCCGAGTTGCGCACCCACACCGTGCTGCACGGACACCGTGTGCTCGATGAGTTCGTTGCAGTTCCACTCGTCACAGGGCGATCGTGTCTCGCCGTGCTCGGCGGTCACCGCTTCGAGTCGCTGACCAAACGCTTCGGCAACTTCATTCCAGGACGCAATTATTGGATGCATTGACGCTCACTCTCGTTGCAGTCGACCCGTGCGGTGTCGAGCGGAAACGTGATGGTAACAAACGCTCCAGACCACCGTCAGAGACGATGATCTAGAGTCGCTCCATGGACATCGACGAAGCAGGCTCGGTCGTCGTGACCGGAGCAGCTCGCGGCATCGGTGAGACGATCGCGCGTCGATTTGCTGGTGGGGATCGACCATTACTCCTCATCGACCGGGACCCATCCGTCGCAGCGCTGGCCGACGAACTCGGAGCGCGAGCACTCGTCGTCGACGTGACCGACAGCGCCACGCTGCGCACAACCCTGACACCAGAGATCGAGCGCCGCACGCCGTGGCTGCTCGTCAACAACCATGGCGTTTTCGACAAGACCCCGATTCTCGAGATCGATCTCGATCGATGGGATCAGGTGCAAGACATCAACGTTCGCTCGATGGTCGCGCTCATACAGCTCGTCGCGCCAGCGATGATCGCCGGCGGGCGCGGCGGCCGAATCGTGAACATGGCCTCGATGGCAGCCAAGCTCGGAACCCCCGGCGAAGCCGCCTACAGCGCGTCGAAAGCTGGCGTGGTTGCCCTCTCGCGCATTGCGGCAATGGAGTTCGGGGCTCACGAGATCACGGTCAACGCCATCTGCCCCGGGTACGTCTTGACCGACATGGGGGCGGCGACCCGGTCCGAATCGCAAGTCGCCGAGTGGTCGGCCATGAGCCCTCTCGGACGACTCGCCTGCCCAGACGATGTGGCCGAGTTGACAATGTTCCTTAGCAGTGAGGGTGCTGGCTATCTCACCGGCGAAGCATTGAACGTGACCGGCGGGATGTGCACCTGGTGATTGTCTGCAAACATCGCAGCCATGACACTCCCTTCTTCGATCGATCCTTCGCTCGCTGACGCCACGTCGACCACGATCAGCCGCATCAGTCCCGATCACGGGCCGATCGACCTCCACCTCGTCACCCTCGGTCCCACTGACGGCCAATTGCTGTTGTGCGTTCACGGCTGGCCGGAGAACTGGTACTCCTGGCGCCATCAGATGACCCACTTCGCTGCGCTCGGCTACCGCGTCGCGGCCATGGATGTCCGGGGCTACGGCCAGAGCAGCAAGCCCGAAGCCGTTGCCGCTTACACGATCGCCGAACTCGCCGGCGACGTCGCCGCCGTGATCGCTGAACTTTCGCCTGATGCTCCCGCCATCTTGATCGGCCACGACTGGGGTGCTCCAGTCGTTTGGAACACCGCTCGCCTTCATCCCGCAGCAGTGAAGGCCGTCGCCGGGATGAGCGTGCCGTACAGCCCGTCGACGGCCGGAAACCCGATGGAGTTGTGGGACCTGCTCTACGCCGACAAGTTCTTCTACATGCGGTATTTCCAAGAGCCCGGGGTCGCCGAGGCCGCCTTCGATGCCGACCGGGCTCGAGCCCTGCGCAAGGTGTATTTCGCGGGCAGTGGCGATTCGCCGGTCGAGCTGTGGACCGGCGATCAGCCGCGGGACATCCCGTTCCTCGACTTCTTGATCGACCCCGACCCGGCACCGCATTGGATGGATGCCGCAGAGATGACAGCCATCACCGATGTCCATGGCGACGGCCCGATGCACGGTTGGTTCAACCGGTATCGAGCCCAACACCTCGATGGCGCGCTGATCGAACCAGTCGGCGATCCGCTGCTGGCCCAGCCGACCTGCTTCATCGCCGGCGAGAACGACATCGTGCGTCACTTCGTGCCCGGCATGGACTTGTTCGCCGATCCCGGCGCTTCGATGACCGACTATCGAGGGACGACGTTGATCGACGGGGTCGGCCACTGGGTGCAGCAGGAAGCGCCAGCAGCCACGAATGCAGCGTTGGAAGCATTCATCGCGTCGCTCGAGAACTGAGTGATCCGATTGCTCGATCGAGAGCCGTTCGATTGACAGGCTTTCTGCGGTCGTTCCCGTGGACCGCCGTGGTTACACTCTCGGAACCTCGGAGAGGTGACAGAGTACGGTCGATTGTGCCTCCCTGCTAAGGAGGTGTGGGTTTACGCCCACCGTGGGTTCAAATCCCACCCTCTCCGCCATCGTGATGTCTCAGGACATCGTGAACAGGCCCCGGACCTCGGTCCGGGGCCTGTTGGGTTCTCCGATCGTTCGACGTTGCGTCAGTCAGCGCCACCAGCATCGACGCTCGGTTCGTGGTGACGATCCGACACGGCGAAACGCAGAGCGTCAGCGTCAATGAGAGCCTGGCCGACAATCTCATCGTGGACGTCGTGAACGGCGAACTCATCATTGATCTCGACTCCCGGTCGTTCAACATCGGCCGTGATCTCACAGCGAGCGTCACCGGCGCCGGTCTCGCCGAAGACGAATACGTTGGGTAGATCCGCTCACTGGCCTAGATTTAGCGGCTCGTGACTCGTCCTCCCACTCATCTCGCACCCACGGTGAGAACCGGAGACTCGCTCGCTCCAGCGACAACGATGTCGAAGCGTCCGTCGATTCTCGTGCCGTGGCTTGCAGTCGGCGTAGGCCTCGCTGGGCTCACGGCCGTACCCGACGCCTCGTTGACCGACGTCGCCGGGGCAGAGACGCCTGTTGCCATCACCGGGTTCCGCTCTGACCAGGTACACGCATTCACCGCCACCCTCGGCGAGACGGCAATTCTTGCTGCTCCCGATGCCATCACATCGTCGTCATCGGCGGCAGCCATCGGCCTCGGCATCTTGGCGGAAGCGCAACGGGTCACGCTGCAGAACGAGCGGGGCGGCCCCGACGCACCGCAAGTGCAGGCCCCGACCCCCGTGTGGGGCGACCGCACGTTTGCCACGGCCCCGACGCAGCGCGAAGAGCCAACGCCCGAACAGTGGGCCGAGCTCCGTCACTGTGAGGCGACGGGCAACTACGCCGTCACGAATTTCTCCGGTAAGTACCGCGGGGCGTACCAGTTCGACATCCCGACTTGGGAGTCAGTCGGTGGCGTGGGTGATCCGGCCGCCGCTACCCCGGACGAACAGGACCTTCGCGCTGCTCTGCTCTATCAGCAACGGGGCTCGTCGCCGTGGCCCGAGTGCGGCCGCTACCTCGACTGAGCACGATGGGCGCAACCAGCTCAGGACACCCTCACAACACCGAGAGTGCTCGTTTCCTCGCGTGGCCGCCGACTTCGTCATCGATGATCACCGCAGCACAGTTGCGACCTGATGCACCCCACACGCCTGCGCCGGGGAACGTGGCGGCGCCAGTGAGGAACAGCCCTTCGATCGGCGTGACATAGCGGGTCAGTTCGCGATCCCTCGCCAGCAGGGCGGCCAGAGGTCCGCCGGCGAACGAGGTGGCATGGCCCTGCGGAAGGTAAAACTCCTGCTCGTACTCGAGCGGGGTGACCGAGCGCCACTCTTGGATCGACTCGGCGAAGCCTGGCTCGAACAGCGTGGCCGCCACCTCGAGCCACCGCTCTGGTTCGGT
The DNA here is from genome assembly GCA_964351995.1 of uncultured Acidimicrobiaceae bacterium. GTDB lineage: Bacteria > Actinomycetota > Acidimicrobiia > Acidimicrobiales > SZUA-35 > SZUA-35. Next base: position 34,520 of record CAYGQE010000001.1, read on the forward strand.
GCTGGCCTCCCATCCACCGGTCAGGCCATAGGGAGTGAACAACACCTCGAGACTCAGAACGTGCTCATCCTCGTTGCCCGAGGGCACAACGGTTCGATCATTGATGCTCGGGATGTTCAGGAACATGATCGGACGATCGAGCACCTTGCCGTCGTTCATCAAGTGGAAGCCACGGTCGATCTCGGCCAGTGAGGGGGCAACGATCGTGCTCGGCGACAGCGAATCGGTGAACCCTGCGGCGGCGAAGCGATCGCTGTCGAGGTTCTTCCAGGTGGGAAGTCCAGTGATGCGAGCATCGATCTTGGACTCATAGCCGGCTTGCGGGCTGCGCTTTCGCCACTTCTCGACGAAGTCAGAAGCCGACGCCGGTGGCCCGTCGAGACGATGGACGATGGCCTCCCGAGGGTCACACGCCACAACAACGTTCCGCGCCTCGATCACTCGCACGTCACCGTCCGGCCCGTCGGCAACGGCAACCCCACGCATGTGCTCGCCTTCGCACAAGATCGACTGCACCCGAGCGCTGGTCTGGATGGTGCCACCCGATGCTTCGAAAGCGGCAGCCACGGCATCGGTGAGTGCGCCGCTGCCGCCAACAGGCCGACCCGTTGTACCGACGTGCTTGAACGCCCACGCAAGTGCACCCAGACCAGTGCCTGGTGTCTCGGGGGAGAGTCCCCACACTGCGGGTCCCGCCGCCATCGCCGGGCCCAGCAGGTCCTCGGAGGTGAAGAAGCTCCGCAGCACGTCGCCCACTGATCGGCGAGACCACTGCAGCACGGTGAGGGCCGCTGGTGTTGCCCGACGCCCGATCCCCCGTCGAATGAGGTTGAGCGTGGCCGGTGGTTCGGCAGCAAGGCCCATGATGAGTTCAGCAGCCGGAATCGCGACGGCGGCATAGCGCCGGTAGTTGTCGACTTCTTCAGGGTGGGTGATGGCCAGCGACTCGAGCGTGGCGTCGACGCTGTGTCGGATCGGGATGGGGCCGGGAGCATCCCAGCCCCGAGCGACCATCCCAGGATCCATGTCGATGTACTGCAGGCCGAACCGGTCCAGTCCGAGCTCGTCTCGAAGCGGGACGCTACGCACCATGGTGTGGTCGCAGTTGCAGATGTTGACTCGTACGCCACACGCTGATTCGGTACCAGCACACCCACCGACCTGGTGGCGAGCTTCCAGGACCAGCGTGCGCAGCCCGGCCTTGGCGAGGTACGCGGCGCAGACGAGCCCGTTATGGCCACCTCCGACAACGATGACGTCGTAGTCCTGCATCCGAAGAGTGTCGCAGCGGAAGTCAAACGCAGCCACACCCCGGCGAGCGAATCAGTCGTCGTTCATCAGCAAGACACACTGGCACCCTGATACGCCAGACAGAACGGCGCTAGTTTGCGGAGATGTCGTCGCGCCGCCTCAGTGAACTCCGAGCCTCGGATCTTCTCGATCATCTGACCGATGAGTCGATCCTGGTGCTGCCGATGGGAGCCATCGAGCAGCACGGCCCTCACCTTCCGTTCAGCACCGACCTCGAGATTGCCAGAGCCTGCGCCGAAGCTGTCGTCGACCAGGTGGGCGACGAACACGACCTCTGGCTGCTCGAACCTCTGGCGTTCACCAAGTCAAACGAGCACGCTGGCACGCCCGGCACGTTCTGGCTGGGGCCCGAGACCCTCCTTCGTGTCCTCGATGACATCGGTCGCTCGATGGCAGCCACACCGGCTCGCAAGCTGGCCTTCCTCAACGGTCACGGCGGCAACTCATCGTTGATCAACGTGGCGTGCCGGGAACTTCGCCTCCATCACGGCCTCGAGACGTTCCTGATGCACCCCAACGTGCCACCAGATCAGGGCGGCCCGTCCAGCGAAGAAGAGCTCGGCTTCGGCATCCATGGCGGCGTGGGCGAGACGTCGATCATGCTGCACCTGCGGCCCGACCTCGTGCGCATGGAGCTGGCCTCACGCAACGTGCCGGAACACCTGGCTGAGAACGAGCACGTGAAGTTCGGCGGCACCGTCAGCTTCGGTTGGTTGGCCAGCGACTTCGGGCCAGACGGCCACATTGGTGACCCGACCGGCGCAACTCCCGAGCGAGGCAAACAATCCTTCGAGGCCGCAGTCTCACGTCTCAGCGCCGCCTTCGGCGAAATCGCCGATTTTCGCTTCCGCACCTGACGCCGAGGACTGACGATGACGAGCGACCCAACATCGCGACTGGTCATCCACTCCCACCCAGTCGCCGACAGCTTGAACCGCGCGCTGTTCACCACCGCGATCGACGGGTTGACGACACCATCGGGCGAACCGCCCGCCCACGCCTCGCTCACCGACGGCGATGACCCGACCATCGAAGACCTGCAAGGGGTGTCCACGCTCGTTTTCGTCTATCCGACCTGGTGGGGTGGCCCACCGGCCAGCCTGCTCGATTGGTTGGAGCGTCGGCTCGGGCCGTGGATCGATGGCTCGCCGGCGAGCCCCTCCCCCATCGCGGCGGTCGAGCACCTCGTCGCGATCACCACCCATGGGTCGCCGAAACTGCTCAACCGGATCACCGGCGAGCCGGGGCGTCAACTGTTCAAGCGTTCGGTCAAGCCTCTCGCTTCGCCCACGTGCTCATGGCACTGGTTGGCTTACTACGGCATCGACGCCGAGAACGCCGACACGCGCTCGGCGTTCGTCACTGGCATCCCCGAGGAGTTGCGCCGGATCACCAACGGTTGAAGGCTCGCTTCACCCGGTCGGATCCGCTGGCGATCTGCGGGTCTTGAATGGAAACGTAGGTCCGTCGGCAACGCGGGTTGCAGTTCGCCCGGAACGATCGCATCAGGGTTCGCCGACCGTTGTCACCGGCAAGCAGGGTCGCACGCCGGCCATGGGGCGTGGTGGTGACGGCGCCGATGCGTCGTACCGAGGCCAAGCCTGGGCGAACCTTGTTGTTCTCGTTCAGGACGAACCCGACACCCGGCACCATCGTGCGTTCGAGCCAACCCTTGAGATGGGCAGGAATCGTGTGGAGCGTGGTCTGGTAACCGAAGAGGACGGCATCGGCGGCCTTCACGTGTTCGACGCTCGCCGCCACATGAGGACAACAGATGTTGTCATCCTCATCGTGATAGCGAACGCGCTCCTCGGTGGTCATCACCATCGGAAAGCCAGACGCCTCCAGATCAATGCGGTGAACCTCGTGCCCCGAGCCAGTCAACGCGGCGCCAGCAACATCGAGTAGCGGCTTTCCCGCTTGGTCGTTCCGAAACCCATCAACGATCAAGACTCGCACGGGTACTCCAACACGCGAACAGACCGTGCGTCTCTGCTCAGCGAACAGGGACGCACGGTCTGTGTCATTACGTGATTGCTCTCAGACTGCGATCGTCAGATCACAGGCCGATGGAGTCATCGATGAACTCGTTGGTCACCAAGTCCGAAGACGTGACGCCAGCCGAGTCGGGGAACACGCCACTGCTGACCAAGATCTCGACGACAGAGTCGACCCGATCCAGGTCGAAGTTGCCGAGGGTGCTGTCTGGGCCGTTACCAACGAGTCCGAGCTCGAGCTGCGACTCGACCGAGTAATCGGCGATGGCCTGGTTGTAGATCCAGCCGGTCTGGTAGGCCTCGACCAGCTCGATGATCAACTCGTTGGTCGCATCGGGGCTGGTGATGAAGTCGACCTGAGCCTGCTGGATGATCGGCGTGATTGCCGCCATGCAGGGAGTCAATTCTTCGAAGTCAGCAGCCTTGACGCTGATCGCTGCGGCGTAGGACTCGAAGCCCATGTCATGGATCAGTTCGAAGGCCACGGGCTTGCCCCACTCGGGAACCTCGTTCTCGTAGATCGCAGGCTCGGCGGAGGCGAAGCCCTGCTGAGCAATGGCGCCACCCTCGGCAACGAACACGGCGGGCGTGCCGTCGTAGGTGTCGTCGAGCTGCGCTTCATCCAAGATGCCATCGGCAACGAGGAACGGGATGTAGGTGGCACCACCGAAGTAGCGAACGAACGTCTCGTCGGGAAGTTCAGCGACGGTCTCGACCGCATAGGTGTCGGGGTCCCACATGATCATCTGCGGGTTGATCTCGAGCGGAGCGACGAACGCAATCGTGGGAAGCTCGGCGAAGTTCTCGACTGCTTCATCGGTCGAGACGTAGCCGAAGGTGATGCTGTCTTCCTGGTACATCTGGGCTGTGACCTGCTGGAAGCCGATCGCCGGTCCACCGGTGCGAACCTCGATCATGACGCCAGTGTCTTCACCACCGGCAACGAGGGTGCCGGAGACGATGAAGTTGTCAGCATCGACGGTGTAGTCGTCGCCGACCATCTCGTAGAGCGCACCGTGCTCTGCCTCGGGGTTCCAGTCGGTCTGGAAGACCACCGTGGACGGACAATGCTCGGCGAGTGAGGCGTTCGCAGCGTCCGTTGCCGTGTCGACGGCTTCCTCGGCATCGCTGCCACAAGCTGCGGCGATCAATGCAAAGGAGAAGAGCAACGCCAGAAGGCGTTTCAGGGGAATTCTCATGGTTATTTCCTCCGTTTGGGAACCGGTTGAGATCAACATCAGACGGTTTGGTCGCTCCACTTACCAATGAAGCGATTGCCGAGCCATCCAAAGAACAAGAAGACACCGATGCCGAGCAACGACGACAAGATCACCGTGGCGAAAAGCTCAGGGGTCTCTGATGGGCGACTGCTATAGGTCTTCAGCAATGAGCCGAGCCCCTTCTCACCTCTGGCGAAGAAGAAGCCGCCGACGATGGCGCCGATCACACTGAGGCCAGCGGCAATCCGCATCGCAGTGAAGAACGCCGGAAGCGCAGCCGGAATCTGAAGCTTCTTCAACTTGGTGATCCGGCTCGCACTGTGCAGCGCGAACAGATCGTGCTGCCCTCGCTCAGCCGACTTCAGCCCGAACAATGTGTTCGCCACGATCGGGAAGAACGAGATGATCACACAGACGATCACCTGTGAGTTGAAGCCGAAACCAAAGATCACACCGATGAGCGGCACGATGGCCAGCACGGGGATGGCCTGCACGATCACCAAGTACGGGAAGAACGCCTTCTCGATGAGCCGGGATTGGCTCATCACCATGGCACCGAAGACAGCCAGGCAGGACGCAACGAAAAGTCCAACGAACGACACCTTCACGGTCATCCACAGGGCGAGCAGGCCGTCGATCAGCACCACGCTTCGGTCGATCTCTTCTGGTTCGAAGGAGACGAACGGAATCACGTCAGAGGCAACCGTTCGGGCCACGTCGACAAGGCCACCGAAGGTCACGCCGTCGATGAAGCCATCGATCAGAATGACGTGGGGCATCGGCAGGATGAAGCGCCGACTCTCATCGATCGAGAAGTGAATCGCGTACCAAATGGCGACGATGCCCACGAGGACGGCCAGGGGGCCGAACGAACCGAAACCAAAGGTGCTGTTCTTCTTCGGTTTGGTCGGGAGGGCCGCACCGACTGCCGGTGTCACCAACGAGCTCTCGGCCATGAATGTTGCATCGACGTCTTCGACCTGGGTCATGCGTGTGCTCCTCTCAGCGAGTGCGACACCCGGCCGCTGAGTTCAGCGAACGCAGGATCGAAGCGGAGATCCGGCGACCGGGGGTAGTCGAACGGCACGTCGAATGAGTCGACGATCGTGCCGGGCCGACCAGACATCACCAGCACCTTGGTGCTCATGAACACGGCCTCGCTGATCGAGTGTGTGATGAACAAACCAGCGAACCCCTCTTCTTTGAACAGACGGAGTGTCTCTTCGTTCATCGATTCACGAGTGATCTCATCCAGTGCACCGAATGGCTCGTCGAACAAGAAGATCGGCGGAGACATCACCAGCGAGCGAGCCAGCGACGCCCGCATCCGCATGCCACCGGACAACTGCTTCGGGAAGTGATCTTCAAAACCGGCAAGCCCGACCTTCTTGATGGCCGCAGCTGATCGTTTCCGTCGGTCTTCCTTACTGTCGCCATGCAGCTCTGCGATGAGTTCGACATTGGCCATGACCGAACGCCAGGGAAGCAGCGTTGCATCCTGGAACACGTAACCGATGTTGCTTCGATCGACGTCGCAACGACCCGCCGTGACATCGTCAAGCCCGGAGGCCAGCCGAAGGAGCGTGCTCTTTCCGCAGCCGGAGGGACCGACCACCGTGACGAACTCGCCGGGGTTGACGTCGAACGTGACGTCACGCAGCGCCTCGGTGCCATCAGGGAAGGTCTTGCCGACCCCGTCGAAGACGAGGGCCGGAGCGCCAACGGGCTTCGGTTCGGTCAAATCGATCAACTCCTGCACAGGCGCACAATCTACGGGCTGTCGATGGACAGCCTGTTCGAGAAATGTGAACGTAAGGTTTCATACCCCGGCGGGACTCTAGCGAGGCGCCTCCACCTTGTCGCCTGGCGAAGACTGCCGGGAACATCGGCCGGCTCCCGCTGGTTGACGCTTTTGTGAACAACATCAGTGTCCAGTCACACCTCGATCGCAATTGGGCAGAGAGCTCCATGCGAGAAGACGTCACGCGGGCGTTCACGCATCGCCCGATCGTGCTCCCGCCCAAGTGGCTCTACGACGATCACGGGTCGCAGATCTTCGACGCCATCACCCGTCTGCCTGACTACTACCCCACCGAGGCCGAGCGGACGCTGCTGGCTGCCCATGCGGCCGACATCGCCGAGCGAACCGGCGCAACCACGGTGGTCGAACTGGGTTCGGGCACCAGCGACAAGACCCGCACCCTGCTCGATGCATTCCATGCCACCGGTCAGCTCGAGCGATTCGTACCGTTCGACGTGAGTGAAGCCACGCTCCGAGAAGCAGCCGAGATGCTGGCCCAGCGATACCCCGGCCTGGCTGTCGACGCCGTCGCTGGCGACTTCACCCTCCACCTCTCTCATCTGCCCACCGAGGGTCAGCGGATGATCGCCTTCCTCGGCGGCACGATCGGCAACTTCTACGAAGAAGAGCGACGCGCATTCCTCGGCGCACTCGCCGACACCCTCCGCTCGGGCGAATCAATCCTGCTCGGGGTCGATCTGTTCAAAGACGTCGACCGCATCATCGCGGCCTACAACGACGACACCGGCGTCTCAGAGGCCTTCAACAAGAACGTCCTGGCCGTGATCAACCGAGAACTCGGTGCCAATTTCGAGCTCGACACGTTCAGCTACGTACCCATGTGGGATCCCATTCACTCGAGGGTCGACATGCGATGCCTCTCCTTGCTGGATCAGACAGTGCGGATCGAAGGACTCGACCTCGACGTCGACCTGGCGGCGGGTGAGGAGATCCGAGTCGAGGTCTCGACGAAGTTCCGACCGCACAAGATCATCGGCGAGGTCAATGAAGCTGGCTTCGAGCTGATCGAACTGTTCGCCGGTAACGGTGACTTCGGCCTCCTCCTCGCCACCAAAGAGTGAGTCGCTTCTACTACGTGAGCCACCCCGAGGTGGCGGTCGACCCTGAGGTACCGGTACCCCAGTGGGGTCTGAGCGACGTGGGTCGCCGTCGAGCGCACGCCATGCTCGACCAACCCTGGCTGCCGCACGTGACCTCGATCGGGTCGAGCCCTGAGACCAAGGCCCTCGAGATGGCCCGCGTCTTGGGCGATCATCTCGCGATCGAGGTCGTGGTGATCAACAACAGCCATGAGATCGACCGCTCAGCGACCGGGTTCGTCACCCACGATCGTCACGAAGCACTGGCCGATCAGTTGTTCGCAGAACCGGCGGCCTCAGCCGATGGCTGGGAGCGAGCGATCGATGCACAACAGCGCATCGCTGGTGCGACGGCTCGGTTCCTGCAACCCAGCGAAGAGAACCATCTCGTCGTCGGGCACGGCGGCGTCGGAACACTCCTGCTGACTCGCTTGCTCGGCGTCGACATCAGCCGGTCCCACGACCAACCGGGCCAGGGCCACTACTGGGCGTTTGACTGCGAACGACAGCGGGTCGTGCACTCTTGGCGACCGATCGACCTCATTGAGCCAACGATCGCCATCGAGTCTCCCGAAAGTGCCGAGGTCGTGCGACTGCTCGAAGCACACCTCGACTTCGCTCGTGCGACGTCACCTGCCGGCCACGTGCACGCCCTCGATGTTTCGGCGTTGACGACGCCTGACATCACGTTCTGTACCGCCCGCCGAGGCGGCGAGCTGGTCGGCATCGGGGCGCTGCGAGATCTCGGCGCTCGCCGAACCGAGATCAAGTCGATGCACACCGCAGCTGCTGCTCGTGGCCAACACGTGGCCCGCTTCATGCTGGAGCACCTCGTCGAACTCGCCCGGTCACGGTCCTGCACGTGGGTGGGTTTGGAGACGGGGACGATGGACGAGTTCGCAGCAGCTCGGAAGCTGTACGAATCGTTCGGGTTCGCCCGATGTGAACCCTTCGACAGCTACACCACCAACGAGTTCAGCGTCTGCATGGAAATCCACCTCGACCCCTGACTAAGCAGGGAGGGTGCCGGAGACGATCTGGCCGTTACGGATGACGATGCGGTCACTCGATGCTGAGGCCACGGCCTCTCGGACTGTGGTGGCTCGAATGGCCAAGATGTCACCGTTGGCGGGCATGCCAATGGCCTGGCGGGCCTTGGCACTCACCCGTTCGTACGCCAACTCCGGCGAGTCGTGACCGGCCATGACCATCAGCGCTGCTGTCTCCAACGGGTCGGCTCGACCAACGGTGCAAAAGGGATCTTGCAGGTTGTCAGCGCCAGCGCATACGTTGACCCCGGCATCATCGAGTGCCGCTGTGGCGGTGAGGCCCCGAGGCGGAGCGGTTCGCACTCCTCTGGCCTGCAAGAACAAGTTCGTCTGCGGCAGGGCGACGACGTTGACCCCGGCTTCGGCGACGGTGGCCGCCACCCGGTCTTGTACTGCCTCGCTCTGCATCGACAAACTGACGCAGTGGCTCGCTGTTGCCCCGTGTTCGAAACCGGTCGACAGCACCGCCTGAGCCAACAGTTCGAGTTCGAGATGCAACGGGTCAAGGGTTTCGTCGGTGTGGAGGTCGATGGGAAGGCCGGCCTCGCCGGCGATGGCCAGCAAATCGTTGGTGCAGGCGACCGGGTCTTCGTCGAGGTGAGGACACCCACCAACCACGTCGAGCCCCATCGCAATGGCATCACGCAGGATGGCGCGATTGTCGGCACCGGCAAGCCCACCTGAGGGACGGCCAGTGAGGCCAACGATCTGGATGTCAACCAGGCCCGCCATGCGATCTCGTACCTCGAGCAACGCCTCCACCGCCGTCGTGCCGATGTCGACGCCGAGATCGACGTGGGTGCGAATGGCGGTGAAGCCATTGGCCAACGACATCTGAGCGGCTCGCTCGGAACGAGCCACGAAGTCGGCCTTGTCGAGTGTTTCGCGATGAGCGATCCAGCCGTGGATCGCACCCATGAGATCGCCCCTGGGATTGGGGACGAGATCGGCGGTGAGTGCTTTGTCGAGGTGGGCGTGGGGCTCGGCCGGCGCCGGCAACAGGAGGTAACCAGCCGCAACGAGTGTTGCTTCGAGTTCTGGGCTGAGGGCGCTCACTGGACCTTCGGCATGACTTCTTCAGCAAAGCGAGTGAGCTGCTCGGCGGTCTGAGAATACTTGTCGCCTGGCATGTTCGGGAAGATGATCAGGTTGTCGAGCCCACCGAGGAAATCCTTGTAGAACTCGATGCCCTCGATCACGTCATCGGCGGTGCCGACGAGCCAGGTCTTGTTCTCCATCGATTCTTCGAGCGTCGGAATACGGCCGGCCACCGAAGGTTTCCCGTCCTCGCCCATGTAGCCACGGCTCCAGCCGTAGGGGCCGAGGAACTTCCAGAACTCGTCGTGACCATTTCGTACTTCGGCCATGGCCTGTTCTTTGGTGTCAGCGATCCAGGGCGTCAACACGAGGGTGCGCTTGGCACCGGCAGCGAGCGAGCCGCCGAAGGTCTCGTCATGGATCTCGGCGTAGCGGTCCCAGAATTGCTTGGCGAATGAGTAGTGCTTCAGCCAGAACACACCGCCCCAGCCCTTCTTGGGCACCGTTTCGAGCGTGGGTGGCGACGTGATGGCCTGCCAGGTCTCGTACGGATAGATCGGCTTCGGGATCAGCGTGAGGTGTTCGACGAAACCACCGCGGTCAGGAATGCCTGGGGGCGGAAACTCGAAGATGTCGCCCTTGAAGCTGAACGTCTCATTGTTGAGTGCGAGTTCGACGACCTGCATGGCTTCGTCGAACTGCTTGCGGTTGAGCGTGTCGGCGGCGGCCTGATCGGGGTTGTCGAAGCTGCCGATGTCTGTGCCGAGCGCCCGAGCTTCACGCGGGACCGTGCCGCGGCCGACGCCAAGGATGCCGCGCCCACCTGAGATGTTGTGGACCGTGGCGAAATCTTCGGCCAGCCGAAGCGGATGCCACTGACCAACGACGTTGAACATCGTGCCGATGCGGATGTTCTTGGTTCGTTCGGCCAGGATCGCGCCGAACATCAGACCGTTGGGGACGACCTCGTACCCCTCATGCTGGAAGTGGTGCTCGGTCAGCCAGTAGCTGTCGTAGCCGAGGGTGTCGGAGAGCACGCCCATCTCGAGCATCTGTTCTGACGCCCGCCAGCACTCGGCGTTCGAATAGCGGCGGTCGGTGGGAGCGGGCATGCCAGCGCCCGCATCGTCCATCTCGACTCCACCAAAGAGGAAAGCACCAATCTTCATGACGACCGACGGTACCGGTGTGCCCCCTGGCGTGCCAGACCGGCCTAGGTGAACGCTGTATTTCAGGACTGCGGAGCGTCAGCCAGGTGAGCGAGCAGTGCGTACAGCGCCAAGGTGTAGGACTCTGCACCGAAGCCGCCGACGACGCCGAGACACACAGCGCTCAGCAGCGAGGTGTGGCGGAACTCTTCCCGGGCGTGCACGTTCGACAAGTGCGTCTCGACCACGGGGATCTCGATGGAACTGATGGCGTCCCGCAGCGCGACGCTGGTGTGGGTGTACGCACCCGGATTGAACACCACGCCGTCGGCTTCGGTGCGAGCCTTTTGGAGCGCATCGATCAGCTCGCCCTCACTGTTGGACTGGTAGTGGCTGATCGCCGCACCTGCCTCACCAGCACGAGCAGCGAGACCGGTGATGATGTCGTCGAGCGTCATGCTCCCGTACACCTCGGGTTCACGGGTGCCGAGCAGGTTGAGGTTCGGCCCGTTGAGCACGAGGATTCGGAGGCCTTCAGCGTTCGCCATCCGGCGAGCGTAGACACCAAGCAGCGCTGCGTCAGCGATCTACGCTGGAGCCATGGCATCACTGGCGGGAAACGTCGTGCTCACCGGATTCATGGGCACGGGCAAGACCACCGTCGGTCGCGCTCTGGCCGAGCTGCTCGAATTCGAGTTCGTCGACACCGACCAACTGATCGAGGCCGACCACGGACCGATTCCCGTGATCTTCGCCGAGCAGGGTGAAGACGCCTTCCGAGAGATCGAGGCCCAGGTGGCAACCGAGCTTGCTGAGCGAGCGGGTTTGGTCATCGCCACCGGCGGTCGGCTCATGCTCGACCCTGGAAATGCGACCGTACTCGGAGCATCCGGTCGCGTGTTCTGCCTTACCGCGCCGGTCGAGGTGATCCTCGACCGGGTGGTGGGCGACGGCACCGCCCATCGTCCGCTCCTGGACGGCGACGACCCCGCAGGCCGGATTCGAGTACTTCTGACCGAGCGAGAAGCGGCGTACACAGCCTTCGAAAGCGTCGAGACCGCCGACCGCTCCCCCGCAACCATTGCGGCCGATCTCCATCATCGTCTGATTACCTGAGCGTTAGGCAAGAATCTGCGTGTGCGGATCCCGCATTGCCCTCTACACTCACTCGCTCAAGCGCCCGTAGCTCAATTGGATAGAGCATCTGATTACGGATCAGAAGGTTTGGGGTTCGAGTCCCTACGGGCGCGCTGAAGAAAGCCCAGGTGAGAAGGCCAGAGAGGCCATCCGCCTGGGCTTTTGCGTTCCCGCTGTAGCCATTGGAGTAGCCATTCGTGGGCGCTCTAGGTGCGGTAGTAGGCGCGTCGCACCGAATCAGGGGCATACCCGCAAGAGGCTCCGACCAAGTCGCAGGCGCTCACGACCGTTAATCCAGATTTCCGGTATTCATCGACAGAAGCCCGGATCTCGTCCAGGTTCATTCCGTGCCCGGGGGATCGTCCTCGCCGAGACGCGGCGGCGGTCATTTCCTGGTGCGGACCAGCAACCCCATTGCTTCTTCGCGGCGGCTCCCTCGGCCCTCCGGCAACAGGTGTCCATCGCGGTCGTGCACAAGCGCGACTTCCCCCGCGGTCATGATTCCATGCCCTTCATGGCAGGGCGCGGATGAGATTCGGCGGCACAGACGCCCGACAGGCGCTTCGCGCCTCGATCAGTTGTAGAAGACGCTCGCGACGCAGCCGACGACATCGGGTAGCGCCGAGCCATCGAGATCGCGAAAGTCGAGGATGTACATCTCGAACGGTTCTGTCTGGCCTGGTTCCAGAAAAACGGGAACGCTGCGGCTGCCCAAGATCGCCGCAGTCTCCCCGTCGAACGTCGTGACCTGGACTCGAAAGCCCCTTGCGCTGTCTCCTGCGTTGCTGATGGTCCCGGAAGCGAACGGCGTGACGTCCTCAACGCGACACACGTCAATGGAAACGCGATAGTCGTCGGGGTCAGCCGTACCCGTCCTCGACTCGAGAGAACGGTTCACCGACGCCAGCGCGACGACGCAACCGCCCAAGAACAGGGCGAAGACGGCAGCAAGACCCCAGCCGAACCATCGACGTGACGGCCGCCCGGGAGTTGGAACCGCCTCGTCGGCCATGCGAGTGACAGTAGTTCTGCCGCTCGGATGACGAACGAGGCGATGTTCCTAAGACTTGGGAGTGAATTCGAACTCGATGCGGCGGTTCTCCGCCCGACCGGCATCGGTGCTGTTGTCGCCGATTGGAGCGGTCTCACCAGCACCTCGGATCCGGAGGTTCTCGTCGGGCACACCCTGCAGCGCCAGGAGATCTCGCAGCGACGTTGCCCGACGCAGTGACAGCTCGAGGTTTTCGACATCGGAGCCCTGGCTGTCGGTGTGACCGACAACGGTGAGGATCCAATCGTCGCGAGACAGAGCCAGCGCCGTGATGGCATTCAGCGTTGCCTCGTCGAGGTCCTTGACTTCCGAGCTGGCGACATCGAAGAAGACCGCATCGGCGATGACCACACGGCCAGAAGGCAGCGGCGCATCGGGGTCGACGGTGAGATTGTTCACGACCGGCGTGACCGCATCGATCCCGGCAAGCGACTCGAACATTTCGTCGGCCGTGGCCTGATCAGGCACCGCGCCTTCGAGGAACACCGTTCCGCCATCGAGCACGATGGAAGCTCCACCACCCTCGGCATCCACTTGGGCCTCGAGCTCAGCACCGTCCTCGACCACGATGGTCTCGGAGAGCTGGCCACGAATGGTGAACTCTTCACTGACGTCGTGCAGCTCGGCATAATGCCCGGACTTGTTGGCGAGGATGGCGTTGGTGTCGATCGGCAGGTTCTCGACGCACCCGACATCGCCGCTCTCGAGCGGCCCGAGATCGACCACGATCCCGCCCTTCACGCCAGCGTCACCGACGTGAATGTGTGAGCGATACGGACCTTCGATGTTGGTCGACTCCACGCTGTAGCAGACCTCGCCCGTCAC
>CAYGQE010000001.1:48296-173193 GCA_964351995.1 uncultured Acidimicrobiaceae bacterium
GTAGCAGACCTCGCCCGTCACCGTGTTGAAGTCGAAGCCCAAGACGCCTGAGGCACCACGATCGGCGTCGGTGATGTCGAGCATCGGAATGCTCAGAGAAACAGTGTCTCCTGTGTCAACGCTGACCGGTTCGATGTCGGTCTCGACGATCTCCGGCTCGACCGTTGTCACTGTGGTCTCGATGGGTGGCGCCGGCTCAGTCGTGACCGTGGTGGTCGGCTCTTCGGAGTCGAACGCAACAATGTCCGGCTCACTCGTCACCCCACTCTCACCGCCACCAAAGACAACGAAACCGACACCGGCAAGCACAAGAACTGCGACGGCGGCGCCAACAAGACGGCCAGCGTTCGACTTCTTGCCCTCATCGGCACTCGAGCCCATCGCCACTCCGGTCTCGGCAGCACTCGAACCGTCGACCAGGGCGGTGGCGGAAACAACGGCGACAACTTCGTCAATCACTGGAGCTTTGCGCGGCGCCGTCTTGACCGGCAACGGTGTGTTCTCGGCCAGGGTCGCTGCCAGCGTTTCCTCGGTGAGGCGCCGGTCTGGCAGCCCAGCCATCACACCCAAAACAACGGCGCTGATGGTCTCGAGGAGCTCTTTGGCACTGCCTTCAGATACCCCTTCGGCCTCGGCAACACCCGACACAAGAGCCGGCATGGTCGAGCCGAAGATCAACGAGCTCACGCTATGGCCGAGCGAAGCATCGTCGCGCCCGAAAAGCCCATCCGGGCGTGCCCGCTCGACCCAGGAGAGACCTCGAGCGGTCACAAAGAGATCTTTCACCTTGGCCGGCGATTCTGCCGCACTGATCATCGCCTCCATGACGACGGGCGCAAGGCGGGCATGCAGCTCCGCAGCCTTGCTAGCGGAGCCAACATGACTCGTCTTGGCGAGATGGGCCATGGCCACCTCGTCTTCGCTGTATCCAAGAATCTGCTGTTGCTGTTCGTTGCGCATCATCGCCTCCAGAGAAGACTTCGGCTCCATCGGCACGCTCACGAGCAATGTGAGGGACGCTTTCTCCCAACGAACCAGGCGGTGTCCGGCCGTTCAGGCTCCTCGCCGTTGGCCAACCGGGAAACGGATCGGCATGGTGGTCGGCCCCGAGATGAACGTCGACGCCAGATACGGCGTCGGCCCGGCCAACTCGAGTTCCGGCAGTCGAAGCAAGATCTGACGGAGCAATGCGTCGATCTCCAGCCGAGCGAGATTTGCCCCAAGGCAGAAGTGCGGGCCTCCCCCACCAAACGCCAGATGGTCCGCCGCATTCGACCTCGTGATGTCGAACCGATCGGGTTCGGCGAACACACTCGAGTCACGGTTGGCGGCCCCGTAGTACATGACCACCTTGTCGCCGGTGGCGATCTCCTTGCCGCCCAACGTGGTGCTTCGAGTTGCCGTTCGCCGCATATAGATCACCGGTGACACGAACCGCAGCATCTCCTCGACCGCGTTCGCGAGTAATCCGTCAGGGTCAGCCTGCAGTGCCGCCATCTGGTCACCGTCGCGGAGCAACTCGAGCATGCCGCCCGACACCAGATTGCGAGTGGTGTCTCCACCGGCATCGACCAACAGCATGAAGAACAGAGCGAAGTCGATGATGTCGAGCTGTTGGCCATCGACTTCGGCGTTGATGATCCGGGTCGACAAATCTTCGCCGGGCTCACTCGACTTCTTGCCGTAGACCTCCGCTGCATACGTGAACATGTCGGTTTGGGCCTGCCGCCGCTGCTCCGTGGTGACCACATCACCTGACGAGTGCAGAATCTCGGTCAGCTTGTAGAGCTCACGGCCATCCTCGAGCGGTAAGCCCATGAGATCAGCAATGAGGTAGCTCGGCATCTCACCGGCGAGGTCGGACACGAGATCACACGTCCCGCGCTCGATCACTTCGTCGACGATCGCAACCGCAAGGCCTTCGACTCGCTCGGTGAGCTGCCGAACATTGCGGGGCGTGAAGTCACTGCTGATAAGACGGCGCAGGCGGGTGTGGTAGGGCGGGTCCGCCATCAACATCATCTTGTGATCGCCGAGGATGGCACTGGCCTCGGGGTCGTCGGCAGGATCGGCCGGATCACTGATCATGATGGTCGGCTCGCTCGAGAACGTCTCGTGCTCTCGCCCCACTCGGCGGACGTCTTCGAAGCCAGTCACCGCCCAGAAGCCAGGACCGTTGGGCTCTTCGTGCCAATGCATGGGATCGTTGGTCCGCAACCATCGGTAGACCTCCGCCGGGTGACCATCGGCGAACGTCGAGGCAGCGAGGAGATCGATATCAGGTGTGGTGACCATCGGGCGATGCTTGCAGGTGTCGCACCGCCAACGCCATTGCTGATCAGCCTTGACGACCTTGACCTGCTAGCCTTGGGTCAAGGAGGTCAAGGTATGAACACAACCGGATGGATCGATGACGCATCAGCGGCGTTCGAATCTGCGCTGATCGACTTGGTTGGCGAGCAGCAGCCGCAACTCGATGCCGCCGAGGCGGGTCGACGAGCGGCACTCAAGGCGGTCAGCGGTGCGATGTGGACCGATGCGGTCGGCCCGTTCTACGACACCGAAGGCGTGATGTCGCTGCTCGGCGGCGTGTCGAAGCAAGCCGTCAACGATCGCGTTCGGCGTCACCGTCTGCTTGCCCTCCGAACAGGGTCTGGGCGCCTGGTGTACCCGGTAGCCCAATTCCACGATGAGCAGGTGGTCGACGGACTCGGTGCCGTGCTCGACGTGCTGGTGCCAGACAACACCGAGGCCTGGATGGTTGCTTCCTGGCTCGCCACTCCAGACCCCGAGCTCGGTCACCAAGCACCATTCGAGGCTCTGCGAAGCGGAGCGGTCGACGATGTGTTGGCGGCCGCTCGAGAGCTGGCCGGCGCACTCCGCGGCTGAGCCTCTGATGGACCTCTATCTCGCTGAACCCCCGGACCGCTCTGATGCTCTTGCCCGCTTTCCGACGCGCACGCTTCGGGCTGGCACGTCCATCCATCGGATCCATCACCATGAGCTGGGCCCGTTCTGGTTCGGTTCAGCCGAACCGGAGGCCGATACCGGTGGCCGCTTCGACCTCGCGACGCCGAAGGGCTCGTCCTACTGGGCGCTGCAGGCGGAAGCAGCGTTTCTCGAGCGACTCGCACGTCGGCCGATCACGATGCTGCCGCTGGAACTCCTCGACCGCTTCCACCTCTCGGTCGTGCAGTTGCCCGAGGACCTGACCGTGGCCAACAGCCCGGTGAAACGGGCACGGGCGTTTGGATTGACCGGCGAGTTTCACACCACGGGCTACTACCCCATCACCCGACGCTGGGCCGCCGCACTGGCAGCAGCCGGGCATCGAGGTCTCCTCTCCATCCCGCGCCACGACGTCACCGCCAAGCTGCGGGCGCTCACCCTGTTCGGTCGCGGCGGCGAGCACCGGCCCCGAGGCTGGAAGGCACAGAGCGCACCACTGCCCTCGAGCTTGCTCGACTCGATGGGCGGCTGGGGCATTCGCTGTCTGCCGATCCCGTTCGAGGTTGACACGATCCAGCCATGAGCCAGCCGAGTCGGCGGGCACGACTCGCCTCAATCATCGAACGCGACGGCAACACCTGCGTCTGGTGCGCTCGCACCATCGACACCCGTCTCGTTCCGGCCACCACCGAACACGTCATTCCGAGAGTGAAGGGCGGGCCGAGCTGGCCCGAGAACGAGTTGGCCGCATGCCGGCGTTGCAACGGCCGCCGAGGCCACCGCACCCCGGCCGAATGGGCCGACGAGTGCGAGGGCCTGGGTTGGGCCCCAGACCGAGCCCGCATCGTTGCCACCCTCGAAGCGCTCGAACAGCGCATCGGCAACGAAGGCGGCCAACGCCGAGCCCGGCCGTACCTGGCCTCACAACTCCTCCGCCTTCGCCGCACGATTTGAGGTCGGCCCCCGACCACCGTTGTCTGCGGTTAGGCACCTGTGGCGGCGACGAGGGCGTCGAAGCGGGCGGTTGCCACGGTGGCCAGCTCGTGTTCACGGTCCTCGGCATGGACGGATGAGCCCCAGATCGCACGCCCGGCCATGAACCCAGCGCAACCATGGGCGCACGCCACCTCGGTCTGGTGCAGGAACACCTCATACGGTGCACCCCAGGACAGCACCGCCCAGGGCACCTCAATGGCGTCGTCGACGGCCTGACAGGCCGCGGACCAGCGTTCCGGATGGTCGGCGTCGGACGGGAACGGCATCTTGATCACGTCGGGGCCGAGGGCGGCGATCCGCTCGGCCGAGGCCACCACCGTTCGCTCCCGATCAGCGACATCGACGATCTCGTAGGGCACAGGTTCGACGAACAACGGCAACTCGGCTTGCCCACACCCGTCGACGACCGAACGAATCAGATCATCCTGGGCGCGAGTGGCGTCACCGCGATCGGGCCGGTAAAGCACCAGGAGTTTGGCCGCCGACGCACCGACATCCTTGGCTCGTTGGGGGCTCCAGCCGTCGAGCAAGTGGTTGACGACCACACTTGCGTCGTCCAGATAGCCCTGCGCTTCCAGGGCGCAGAGCGAACCGACTCCTTCGGGCAGGAGGCCGGCCCGAAGGATCTGATCGATCGACAGTTCAGGGTCGAGCATGACGGCGGACGCCCGGGTTCCCAGCGCTGCCACCACCTGCTGTTTGAAGTCCACCAGGCGTTCGATCGGCACCGAGGCCGGCTCGGCCCGATCGAACTCGACTCGAAGTGAGTCACGATGATCGATCGCAAGCACGCAAAGGCGGCCTGCGTCGTCGAGGAGAGGTCGCAAGTACTCGCGATCGATCATCGAGGAAGCACCCGGCTCAGGGGGTGACCTTGGGCAGGTCCCACCCGTTGGCGTCCCAGTCCTCTTCGATCCACGTGTATGCCGAATGGAAGCACGGCGGGGTCTTGCGCTCTTCGCCGACGAGCTCGCCAGCGAGGAAGTTCAAGAAGAACATGTGCGAACCGGGTGAGCCGACACTCGAGTGGTAGCCCTTGGGCACAGTGACGAGGTCGCCGTCGTTCGCGAGGTGGAGCTCGTCGAAGTCCTCATCGACTCGCCAGTTCCGGTGCATGCAGAACCCGTCTTCGGGGTCGGTCCGGAAGTAGTAGACCTCTTCGAGGTACGGAGAGCCGTCGTAACCGTCGTGACAGTGAGGTGGCCAGCCGGACCACGAACCGCGGGGGACGTAGACCTCATAGAGAATGAGGCGCTCGGCTTCAAGCGGCGGCGCCAATGCGTGCACGATCTGGCGGCGAGCTGCACCGCCACCGCGGATCTCGATCCTCATGTCTTCTGGTGTGAAGACCCGGACGTCGTAGCGACCCTCGGCCGGAGCCGAACCAACGGCGCACTCACCGTCGCCTTCGATGGTGATCGACGCTCCGGGAGGGGCGTACAAGATGTTCGGCATCTGGTCGAACACCGACGTACGGCTCAGCTCGATGTCCTTGCCGTCGACGGTGGCAGTGACGGTTCCTTTGAGCGGGACCACGGCCACTTCCTGGGCCGCTTCGCCGACCTCGGTGGCCGAAGCTGGATTGTGTACGGCGAACGACAGGTAACGCCATCCCTCGGATTCTGGAGTGATGGGTGCTCGCTTGTCCTTCTGCGAGTTCCTCAGTGGTGCGGGTTCGGTCATGACATCTCCTCTGTCTCGGTCTGGCGTACTGGTGGCACTCCGGTGGCCACCATGATTTCGATCTCTTCAAGCGTGGGCATGTCGTCGCTGCACAGCAGCCGAGAGGCAACGATCGCCCCGGCCGCGTTGGCGTTGATCATCATCTGCTCCGGGCTGAGACCCGTCAGCAATCCGTGCACCAACGCGCCACCAAACGCGTCGCCGGCGCCCAGGCCGCACACGACCTCGACGGGAGTCGGTGGCACCACGATGGACGTGCCGTCAGCGGACACGGCGAGAACACCGTCACCGCCCATCTTCACGATGGCCAACTCGATCCCTCGCTCGATCATGCGGGCCGCTGCTTCGTGCGGATCGCCAGTACCCACGGCGACCTCACACTCTTCTCGGTTGCCGACCGCCACCGTGACCTTGTCGAGGAGGGGGCCGATCTTCTTGCTGGCCTCTTGCGCCGACGACCAGAACATGGGGCGGTAATCAAGATCGAGCACCGTGTGTGATCGGCGACCGCGCTCGTCAAGGACGGTGTTGATCGTGGTAGCCGATGGCTCGAAGGCCACACGCGATCCAGGGATCCACAGCAACGGAACGGACCGGACGAGGTCCATGTCGATGTCGCCGATCTCCAAGTGTTCATCAGGCGCCGAGGGTTGGCGGTAGAACCAGATGTTGGGCTCGCCCGGGGGGTCGAGTTCGGCGAAGACGACCGGAGTGGCGAGGCCAGGATGGGTCCCGACTCGAGAAGAATCGACGCCGAAGCGGTCGAGGGCTTTGCGGACATACCCACCGAAGGAGTCGTCACCCACCTTGGTGATCAGTGCACAGCGATGGCCCAAGCGAGCGGTTGCGACCGCAACGTTCGTTGCTGTGCCGCCGATGGCGGACTGGAAGGTCGACACGTCAGCCAGCGGTACGCCGACCTGATGGGGGTAGAGATCGACTCCGACCCGCCCAATCGCGAGCATCTCGATCGTTTCGTCGCTCATGGTCACCAACCCACTCTCTGTTCGGTCTTGCCCTTGTCGAGTTCGGCTCTGGCATCGACCACCGATTGGCGGTTCGACACTTCGGGGACGCCGACCTCCCAGAACGTGCCGCCTTCGGTCCACGTGTAGGCATCAACCTTCATGGCGATCACGTAGGTGCGGTCCGATGCCCGAGCGCGATCGACTGCGGCGCTCAACTCGTCGATCGTCGTGACGTTCTCCGAGCCGCAACCCATTGCCGCCGCGTGGGCCGCAAAGTCGACGGCGAACGGCTCACCGGCGAGTCGGCAGTCCTCGAGCAGGTTGTTGAACGGTGCGCCGCCCTGATTGGTCTGCAGCCGGTTGATGACGGCGAACCCGCCGTTGTCGCAGACGATCACGATCATCTTGTGACCCGACAGCACCGAGCTGTAGAGGTCGGAGTTCATCATCATGTAGGAGCCGTCACCGACGAACACGAACACTTCACCGTCGTTGGCCGCACCGCCACCGGCGCCGTAGGCCATGGCTGCGCCCCAGCCCCCGGCCGTTTCGTAGCCCATGCAAGAGAAGCCGTACTCGCAGTCGAACGTGCCGATGCCTTTGCTCCACCACCCGTTGTTGACCTCGCCGGGGAAGCCACCAGCGGCGGCAAGGCAGACGTCTTGGTCACTTGCCGAGCCGTTGATCGCCGCGACCACCTGGGCGTAGCTCACCAGGTCATCCGATGGCGTCCCGATCGAGGCGAGGTAGTCACGGAAGCCCTGCTTCTCCTGGGCTGCTCGTTCGATCCATTCGTCTGGTCCGGCCCACGACCCGAGCTGGGCGGACAACTCCCGAAGGCTCTCCTGCGCGTCACCCACGACAGGGACCGACCGGTGCTTGACTGCGTCGTACCGGGCGGTGTTCACCCCGACGATCACGGTGTCGTCGTTCTTGAAGATGGTCCACGAACCGGTCGTGAAGTCCTGCAGTCGGCAACCGACTGACAGCACCACATCGGCTTCGGCTGCAAGGTTGTTGGCCGCTTCGCAGCCGGTCACACCGACCGGGCCGACGTAGCGCTCGTCGTCACCGAGGAGGCTGGATTTGCCGGCAACCGTCTCGACGACCGGGATTCCGTGCTTGTGAGCGAACTCCGCCACCGTGGCTTCCGCCAACGAGTAGTGCACGCCGCCACCAGCGATGATTAGCGGCTTCCGAGCGTTGCGCAGCACTTCGGCTGCGGCCAGCAACTCGCCGGTGTCGGGGCGAGGGCGAGCAAGACCATGCACCACGGGCTCGAAGAACTGCTCGGGGTAGTCGAACGCCATGGCCTGGACATCCTGCGGAAGGCCGATGAACGCCGGGCCGCGGGTGGCGGGGTCCATCATCGTGACCAGTGCCGCAGGCAGGGACTGGACCACCTGCGCCGGGTGCATGATGCGATCCCAGTACTTGGTGACCGAGCGGAACGAGTCATTGACCGTGGTCGACGGTTCGCCGAAGTTCTCGACCTGCTGAAGCACCGGATCAGGGATCCGAGAGGCAAAGGTGTCGCCAGCGATCAGCAAGAGCGGCAGACGGTTGGCGGAGGCCACACCGGCAGCGGTCACCATGTTGGTGGCCCCGGGGCCAACCGATGACGTGGCAACCATGACCTGACGGCCCTTGACCGCCTTGTTGTAGGCAGTTGCCGCGAGCGCCATGCCCTGCTCGTTCTGGCCTCGCCAGGTCGGGAACTCGTCTTTGACCTCTTCGAGGGCATGGCCGAGGCAGGTCACGTTGCCGTGCCCAAAAATGCCGAAGACGCCGGGGAACAGCGGCGCTTCGGTGCCATCTTCGAGAATGGTGCGTTGCGCCATCATCCAGCGGACGATGGCTTGGGCAGTGGTGAGTCGGATTGTTGATCGAGTGGTCATGGTCGACATCCAGGGTTGGTGAACAGCAACGTTCGCTGCAGGGTCAGGGAAGAGGAGCGAGGGCACCGGTGGCGCGCTCGGTCCGGAAGGCTTCGAGGATTTGGGCAAGGGAGAGAAGGGGGGTGCCCAACCGCTCCGACGTGGACACCGCAGACAGCGAGGTGTCGTGTGGGATGGTCTGGCCAGCAAAGGCTTCGACTGGAGCGGCGCCGAATCGGAGGAGTGAGGGGTCGAGGTCGAACGCGGCGACCGTGGCTTCGGCCAGTTCGCGGCGAGTGGTGAATTCCGAACCGCAGCAGTGGAAGATGCCGGACGTGCGTTGCGCAACCGCCGCCCGCATCACCTCGCCGCACATTGCGCCGAGCGACGGTGACGCCACGCTGTTGAGTTCGGACCCTTCCCACACGGTGAAAGGCTCGCCTCGTTCGAGGTGATCAACGATCGACGCCACGAAGTAGCCGAAGCCGGGGTCCTGGGCGCGAGGCGTGCTTGGTCGAGCCCAATGGGTGCCGTTCACACCCGAAACTCGGGCCACCGAGCCGCCACGGTCGAGGGCCACGATCTCCGATGCCGCCTTGAGGAACCCGTAGAGATTGATCGGGTTCGGTGGCGTGTCCTCGGTGGCACCTTGCTGGGTGCCGTCGAACACCCAGTCTGTCGACACAAGACAGAACGGGATGTCGTGGGTGTTGGCGGCGTCTGCGTAATGCCGAGTGGCCTCGACATAGGAGTCCCAAGCCAGCCGTCGATCGGCGTGCATGAGATCCCAGTCGTTGAGAATCGCGCAGTGGATGATCGCGTCAGGGGCAGCCGCGTCGATATTCGCAAGGACAGCATCACGGTCGGTCATGTCGACGCGCGTCGACACCACCTCGTCGCCGTGGCGGTCGGTCAACACCTTGTGGATGTTGGAACCAACGAACCCGGATGCACCGGTCAGCAGCGTCTTCACGTCAGGTCACGTCCCGACTTGAGAACTCACTGATTTGCACGGGGCGCTGCTCGCGTACCGAGCGCCAGGCGGCTAAGCCGATCACAAGCGGAGCTCGGCCATCCTCACCGCTGACCGGTGTGGTCGTGCCGGCGGCGATCGCAGCAAAGAAGTCACGCCACTGCGCCAGGTAGGACGGGATGTAGCGATCGAGGAAAAAGTGTTGGACGTTGGCCGTTGCCCCGCCTCGTTCACCTCGGAACACCATCGAGTGGTCGAGGTGGTTCTCCGACCCCGCAACACCAGCCGAGCCAAACGCTTCCACTCGTTGGTCGTAGCCGTAGGCCGCCTGTCGGCAGTTGTCGATCAAGGTGATGACGCCATTGGCGTGGGTGAGCATGACCGAAACCGTGTCGAGGTCGCCGGCTTCGCCGATCTCGGGATCGACCATGACCGCACCCTTGGCGTAGACCTCAACGACATCGCTGCCGGCCACGAAGCGGGCCATGTCAAAGTCGTGCACGGTCATGTCGAGGAAGATGCCGCCGCTGGCCTTCACATAGGAGACCGGGGGCGCTGCAGGGTCGCGGCTTGTAATGCGGATCTGGCGAAGCTCGCCGACCGTGCCGTCCGCGACCGCTTGCTGTACCGCTCCGTGACTGGCATCGAATCGACGATTGAACCCGATGTGGAGCTGCACTTCGGCGGCACCCACTGCGTCGAGGGCGCGATCAACGGCGTCGAGGTCAAGATCGATCGGCTTCTCGCAGAAGATCGGCTTGCCCGCTGCTGCGGCCTGCACGATGAGATCGACGTGGGTGTCGGTGCTCGTGCAGATGGCTACGACGTCGACCGACGGATCGTTGATGAGCGCATCCGGTGACTCGAAGACCTGGCATCCCAGCTGACCGGCAACCGACTGCGCACCCTCGCGATACACATCGAACACGCCAGCCACATGAGCGCCAACGACCTGATTCTGAATGAGGTCAGCGTGCATGCTGCCGATGCGGCCGACGCCGAGCACGCCAACGCCGATGGATGTGTCGCTCATGTTGGTTCTCCCCAGGTGGGTTCGGTTCCGGGTACCGGCGCATCACCAGCGCCAGCCACGGATTGATCAAAATCGATGATGGCCCCCGTCATCAGACCGGAGGCATCGGAGGCGAGGAAACAGATGGTCCTGGCCAGTTCCGCTGGGTCGATGAGACGACCGAACGGACGACCAGCAGCTGCCTGGTCGAGCCATCCGTCACTGGCATCGTGGAACTCGCGCTGGATCGCGTCTTCGCCGGGTGTTGACATCCAGCCGGGCTGGATCAGGTTCACCCGAATGCGTCGACGCATCAGCGAATAGGCGGCATTGCGGGTCAGTGCTTGCAGCGCGGCCTTCGACGTGGCGTAGGGGTAGAGGAAGTCTTGACCCCCGTGAGCAGCGACGCTGCCGATGTTCACGATGGACCCGGCGATGCCTTCCCTCGCCATGATCTTGGCTGCCTCGGTGATGAGGAGTCCAGGGGCGCGAGTATTGATGTGCAGCATCTGATCCCACAGCGCCGCGTCGGTGTCCCACACCGAACCACGCACGGTCAGTGCCGCACCGTTGACGAGGACATCAACTCGACCGAATGCTGCATCGGCAGCAGCCATCACCGCTGCCGGAGCATCAGCATCGGCAAGATCAGCGGGCACGAACACGGCCTCGCACGGCAGGGACGACGCCACGGCTTCGCCCCGTTCGGCGCTGCGACCTACGACGACGATGCCGGCCGCGCCGAGCGCAGCCATCTGGTGGGCCGTGGTCTCCCCCAGTCCCTGAGTGGCACCGGTGATCACGGCGACCTTGCCGGCAAAGCCGAAGACGGCCTCGTTTGCGGTGGTCATGGCAACCGGATGCTCTCGACGGTCTCCCACGAACCGCTCTCCCACGAGCGGATCAGGGCCGACTGCACACTGACGTAGTCGACGGCTTCGGAGAAGCCAGGTTCGTGCTGCTCGCCCGACGCGACCGCCTGCAAGAACTGCAGACACTCGATGACCTTCAGATCTTCGTAGCCGATGGCATTCGCATCGCCGGGAACGAACGCACCGTGGAACGGGTAGCGATCACCGGCATAGACCGTGGTGTACCCATCGTGGAGCTGGCCCGTGGACTCGGTGAGGAAGATCTTCATCTCGTTCATGGTCTCGAGGTTCCACATAATGGAGCCCTTGGTGCCGTAGATCTCGAACGCCATCTGGCTTTGCGGACCAACGATGGCTCGGCTCGCTTCGAAGCTGCCGACCGAACCATTGGCGAAGCGCACCATGCATCCGGCGTAGTCCTCGTTGGTGACCGGGCCAGTCGGATCGCCTGGCTCACCCCGGTCGTAGTGCGTGCCTTCGCCTGGCTTGGGCAGCGGGCGCTCGGTGATCACGGTGTCTTCCAGACCAACGACCTTCTCGATCGGACCGTTGAGCATGTGGCCGAGGTCGATGGCGTGGCTCAAGATGTCGGAGCTGACGCCGTAGCCGGCCCCTTCGTGCTCGAAGCGCCAGCTCAGCAGCCCCATGGGGTCCGAGCCGTACATCGAGAAGAACCGACCGCGGTAGTTGGTGATCTGGCCAAGGACGCCATCGTCGATGAGCTGCTTGGCGTATTGCACGAGTGGTGCCCAGCGGTAGTTGTAGCCAACACCGGTGATCACACCTGCGGCCCGCGCCGCAGCTTCCGCTCTCGCGGTTTGGTCCGGCGTGCCACCCACAGGCTTTTCGCAGAACACGTGCTTGCCCGCTTGGGCGGCAGCCACCGACAGCTCCTCGTGGAGCATGTTCGGCGCGCAAACGATGACCGCATCAACATCGGGATGGTTGATGGCTTCGTAGGGGTCGGTAGTCGATTCGCGGAAGCCGAACGAGCGCACGGCCTCGACCCCCCGATCGGGCATGTTGTCGCAGCAGATCACGAGTTCGGGATCGGCCGGTCGGTCGGGAAAGAGCGACGGAATTCGGGCGTAGGAACGGCTGTGGGCCTGGCCCATCCAGCCGAAACCGATCACGGCAATGCCGACACGAGGAAGTGCAGAGGTCAAGGGAAAGCTCCGAGTGAAAGTGTGAGGAAGAGAAGTGACAGGTCAGCCGTGCACGATGGCAGCGGCTCGACCCACAGCGCCGGCAACGTCGCCGTCGGGTGGGTAGAGAAGCGTTCGACCAACGGTGAGGCCGCGAACATGCGGAACGGCAAGGGCGCGTTCCCACGCCTCGAACGCGGTGGCCGGATCGGGGCCAGGCGCACCGCCGAGGATCAAGGTGGGCATGGTGGTGGCCGCCATCACCTGCTCGATGTCATCGGTGGCCGGCAGCTTCATCCAGATGTGGGACGACGTGTCGCCCAGGGCGTTGCCCACACCAACACAGCGAATGAGACGTTCGGTGTCGTTCACGAGGTAGTGCTTGCCCGCCTCATCGGTGGCGTAGGGCAACGGCTCGACCATCGCCATCAGGCCGCGAGCAGACAGTTCGGTGACGTACTGGGCACAGAGTTCAATCGTGCGAGCCGTGCCCGGCTCGGTGTCGTGGATGCGCAGCAGCATCTTGCCGCCGTCGAGCTTGGCGTCGGCGATCGACTCGGCGGAGTACGCCGTGTGACGATCGTCGAGCTCCCAGGAGGAACCAGCAAGGCCGCCACGGTTCATTGTGCCGATGACGACCTTGCCATCGAGGGCCGCCTGCCCGCCGGGGAGCGTCAAGCAGGCGAGTTCCTCGAGAATGTCCGGCGACCCCATGATGCCGTCGCACCCTGGGTCGGCGAGCGTGACCAAAAGCCGGGCCAGAAGATCACGACGATCGGCCATCGCGAGCGGATCGCCCCCGACGCCGTTGGCGCCGCGAGCGGGGTGGTCGGCTGCAATCAGGAAGAGGCGGCCATCGGCCGGCACGAGGCTCGGCGCGGGCACGCGATCGCGGAGGGCAGCCCGAAGAGACGAAGGGTCGTCGACCCGACGGTCGAGCAGCGCTCCATAGGAAGCGTCATCGAGGATCGCCGATCCGTCGAAACCAGTCATTCGCCAATCGCCTCGGCGATCTCGTGCTGCAGCGCCTCAAGCTCGGCGCCGCCAGCCATCAACTGGGTCAGTTCAGATTGCGTGATCTCATCCTTCGCGAAGTTGCCCATCGACTGGCCGCGGTTGAGGATCATGAAGCGGTCGCCGACCGGGTAGGCGTGGCTCGGGTTGTGCGTGATGAAGATCACGCCAAGACCGCGCTTTGCCGCTTCGACGATGTAGCGGAGCACAACGCCAGACTGCTTCACGCCGAGCGCTGAAGTGGGCTCGTCGAGGATCAGAACCTTGGCGCCGAAATAGGCCGCCCGAGCGATGGCCACCGACTGGCGCTCGCCGCCGGACAAGGTGCCGACGGGCTGCTCGACATCGCGGATGTCGATGCCCATCTTGGCCATCTCTTCCTTGGCCACGACCTTGGCCATCTTGGTGTCGATCCACTTGATCGGACCGAAGCCCTTCGTGGGCTCAGAACCCATCCAGAAGTTCCGCCACACCGACATGAGCGGGACCATGGCGAGGTCCTGGTAGACGGTGGCAATACCGGCATCGAGCGAGTCACGAGGACTGGTGAAGCTCACCTCTTTGCCGAGCATGCGGATGCTGCCCTCGGAGGGCTGATGCACACCGGCGAGCGTCTTGATGAACGTCGACTTGCCGGCGCCGTTGTCGCCGAGCACGCAGGTGACTTCACCGGCGTTCACCGACGTCGTGACACCCCGAAGGGCGATGATGTTGCCGTAGTACTTGGAGATGTCCTCGAGTTCAAGGAGTGATTCAGAAGTCATCGTCGCAGGGCCTCCGCACGGTTTCGGATGTACTTGTTGGACACGACGGCCAGCGCCAAGATCACGCCAACAAAGAGGAACCGCCAGTCGGTGTTCCATCTCGACGCCGAGATACCGATCAATGGCATCGCCATGATCATGGCGCCGATGGCGGCACCGATCACCGAGCCGTAGCCGCCGGTGAGCAAACAGCCACCGACCACCGCAGCGATGATGTACTCGAACTCCTCACCGTCGCCGGTATTGGCTTGGATGGAGTTGATTCGGAAGGCGAGCAGCACACCGACGAGCCAGGCGGCAGCCGACACGATCATGAAGAGCTGCGTCTTGGTCCGAGCGGCCGGCACACCGACTTGGCGAGCAGCGTCCTTGTTGCCGCCAACGGCGAAGGTCCAGCTGCCGAAGCGGGTCCGAGCCAGCACCCAGACCATGACGCCGGTGAATGCCACGAACCACAGCACGCGGACTGACGTCTTGGTCGGGGG
Source organism: uncultured Acidimicrobiaceae bacterium (assembly GCA_964351995.1). Taxonomy (GTDB): domain Bacteria; phylum Actinomycetota; class Acidimicrobiia; order Acidimicrobiales; family SZUA-35; genus SZUA-35. The sequence continues at coordinate 63,035 of CAYGQE010000001.1, forward strand.
AATCGCCGCATCAAGTTCGGCCTGGGTGACGAACAGCATCCGGATCGCAACACCGAGCAAGAACAGGAGGAAGCCGACAAGCGTCATGGCGTAGCCGAACCTGTCCTTCTCCTTGTCGACGGACCGGCGCTCCTCAAAGCGTGAGACCACGACCGACCAGCTTGCGATCAGAGCGGAGATCACCAGCAGGATCGCGAACAGTGCGCCACGAAACTTCTCCGACTCCGAATCGAAGAAGACCGTGAGTGCCCCGGCCAACACACCAACCGCCAGCGCCAGCGTGGCAACTCGCTTGGTTGCCGCGTTGACCGCAATGGCTGATTGCGACGCAAGAGCGAGGAGGCCAATGCCAGAAGCGAAGAAGGCAGCGAACAAGATGGCCCGCAAGCCTTGGACCGTGAACGGGAAGATGATCTCGTCGGTGTTGGAAGAGTCGATGGCAAAAGCGATGACCGCACCAATGGCGATGAGGGCGAAGCCACCGACGATGCGATTACGCATCTGGGCGTCGATCGTGAGGGCGCCCGTCTTGGTGGTCGGCTTGTAGCGCCACTGGCAGAAACCGTGGAGACCCACCAGGATTCCGGCACCAATGAGAGCGCCAGCAAGCGTGTTTGCGCGGGCGCCGTCGGTGGTGTGCATGACGATCACGCCACCCACACCGAGGGCGATACCAAAGACGAACTGCACGAGACCCACGGACTGGAGATCGTCACGACGCTCGAACCACAGGTCGGCGACGGCGAGCACCAGCAGGCAAATGCCGATGACGGCGAAGCTGGTGTAGAAGAAGTCCCGAGACTCGAAGATGTGATCGTTGCGAGACCACTCGCCAGCGAAGATCGGCCGCCAGAAGTCGTAGTCAGACGCCTCTTCGGTGCTGGACACCTGGATCTGGCCGACAAAGCGATTGGCCAGACCGAGCTTGAGGCCGCGGAGGGCGAAGAAGGTGGCGAGAGTGATGATGAAGCTCGGTTGACCCGTCCGTTCCACCATCGTGCCGTTCAGCCAGCCGATACCGAGAGCAATGGCCAGACCGAGCGGAAGCGAAACCGCCATCGGGAGGCCGAGGCCTCCAAGTTCACTGACGTCTTTGACGATGAAGACCGTCAACATCGCCATGGCACCAGTCATGGCACCGGACGAGAGGTCGAATTCACCGCCGATCATGAGCATGGCGACCGCAACCGCCATGATTCCGAGGCTCGAGGCCACGATGTCGATCCAAGCGAAGCTTGCGCCTGCTGTGCCGAAGGTCCCCGATGCGGCCCAGAAGAATGTCCAGACACCGATGGCGCCGATGATGGCTCCCACTTCGGGTCGGATGAAGAGTTGTTGGAAGACCGAGCGATAAGCGAGTCGCTCATCGTCTTGGTTTCTCGCCGCGGCGGCTGCTGCCGCTGGCGTAGACGCTGCTGCGTCGCTCACTTGTTCCCCTTTGGTTGTTGCACGATGCCGCTGAGGTGGGCATCGACGTGTGTGACGGGTGGGGGTCAACCGAGGTCGACCCCCACCCGCTACGGCAGTGCTTTCAGATGATCAACGAGTGATCAGCGGGTGCCTTGCTCGGAAAGAGCAACGACGGCAGCCGCGTTGTCCGGCGTCACGAAGCCGGGACCGGTGAGGACGGGGAGACCGCCGCCAACGGTGTTCTGGTTCGTGGCATTGAGGTACAGGAACAGCACCGTGAGGTAGCCCTGCAGGTACTGCTGCTGATCAACAGTGAACGCCACGGCACCGGCCTCGATCTCCGAGAGGAGTTCAGGCGTCATGTCGAAGCCACCGATGATGATGTCGTCACGGCCAAGGTCCTGAGCGGCACGCAGTGCCGACAGGGTGATGACCGGGCCAACACCAAGGATGCCGTCGATGTCAGGATCGGCGGCGAGGGTGGCGTTGATGGTGTTCTGCTGTTCAGCGGTGTCAGCATCGAGACCCATGAATTCGATCACGACTTCACCGTTGAAGGTCGCAGCGAGACCATCACAACGCTCGGTGAGACCGACGTTGCCCTGCTCCTGCTGTGCGCAGAGAACCTTGGTGGCACCCGCATCGTTGAACCGGAGACCAGCACCGTTACCGGCGACATCTTCGGTCTGACCAACGTGGGTCAACGCACCGATGTCCTGGTAGTCGTTGGAACCCGAGTTGAGCGTGATGACGGGAATGCCGTTGCCCACTGCGTCCTGGAGCGGACCAACGAGAGCGGCCGGATCGGGCAGCGATGCGCCGATACCGTTGGTGCCTTCGCCGACAGCGGCCTCGATGTCTTGCACCATCACGTTGGCGTCGTTGTTACCTGGACGCCACACGACGGTCACGCCGAGATCGGCAGCGGCTGCGTCAGCTCCACGCTTCACGACGGACCAGAACGGTCCATCATCGGAGTGGGTGATGACGTGGAACGTGAGATCCGAGCCCTGGGTGAGATCAACGGCATCGCCGTCATCTCCCGAGTCGCCGGAGCTTTCCTCCGTTGCGCCATCGTCCCCCGTGGCACCTTCGTCACTGTCGGAGCTGCAAGCAGCGGCGACAAGAGCGAAGGCAAAGAGCAGTGCGAGCAAGCTCTTGAGTTGCTTCATATTGGGTTTCCTCTCCCCTGTTTGTAGTGATTCCGAACTCGTCATGATGACGCGTCCAGAGATTCCGATCGATCGCTGTTTGCGACGTCTCGGAGGTACGCGACGCTGATCTCAACGTCACGAATAGGGCCGTCACCGAGAGCGGGAAGCTCGCCGGTGATGGCGCAATCTTGTTCGATCACATAGTGACCGTTGAAGCCGGTGGCTTCGAGATGACTGACGATTTCGCCGATCGGCAACTCGCCGAGGCCAAGTGCTGGGAACAAGCCGGCCTGCACCGCTTCCATGAGCGTGAGCTCACCTGCGTTGAGGCGGGCGGCGACATCGAGACGGGTGTCCTTGAGGTGGACGAGGCCGACGCGGTCGGCGTGTGTGCGAGCGAACTCGAGAGGATCGCATCCGCCGATTGCCATGTGGCCCGTATCGAGGACGAACGACACCGTGGTGTTCTCCAGCAGGCGCTCGATCTCCTCTGCGGTTTCAACGACACATCCCACATGCTCGTGAATGACGTGGAGCAACTTGCGCTCGGCGCAGATCTGGTCGATGTGGCCGACCATAACGAAGAGGTGTTCCCATTCGGCATCTGACAGCGGGCGGCGAGGCTGCCAATCGACCGAGGTGACCGGAGCGGTATTGAAGTAGGTCGCGCCCATTGCTTCGAGCAAGTCGGCAGCTTCAGCTGCCGCCGCGAGCATGGCATCGGCTTGCGCCGCGTCATGAAGAACCAGAGGCACGAACGAAGCGAGAAGCCCGAGCTGGTGTTCGGCCAGCATGGCTTCGAGCGGCTCGACCTGTTCGGGCAACCAGCCGGCAGAACCCAACTCGGTGGCGGTGAAGCCGAGGCTTCGCATCTCGGAAAGCACCCGACTCGGTTCGAGTTGGTGACCCCAGCCGGGCACCTCGCACACACCCCAGGAAATCGGGGCCGTGGCCACTCGAGAAAGAAAGTCCGCCGGGGCGGCAACTGCAGAGGTCACATCACATCCACGTGTTCGGAGGCATCAAAAGACGCCTTGGATTTAGAGCGCTCCAATTGGAGCGCTCCACAAGCTATGCAATATTCAGAGAATGTCAAGACGATGACGAGAGTATTTCCGCAAATGTCGGGTTCCATTGGAGCGCTCTAACTACTAGGGTGCGCCGACATGGAGCGGGATCCCGGCGACAAAACTCGTCCACGGAAGGCGCCCACGATGGACGACGTGGCGCTGGAAGCAGGAGTCTCACGAGCACTGGTTTCGCTCGTGATGCGAGGCGCGTCCAACGTCAGTGATCACCGCCGGACCGCCGTACTCGCTGCCGCTGAGCACCTCGGCTACCGGCCGAATGCCGTCGCCCGGAGCTTGGCAGAGAAGCGTTCCCACACCTTTGGCGTGGTTCTCGACGATCTCCACAACACCTTCTTCGCCGACCTGCTCGACGGCATCCACGAGATCGCCAACAAACACAACTATCGACTGTTGCTCAACACCGCGTGGCTCCAACAAGAAGACGAACGCCAGGCAATCGAGTCCTTCCTGCAGTACCGGGTCGACGGCATCATCCTGCTCAGTTCGAGAACAACCCGAGAGACCGTTGCCGAGGCCAACCGGACCACGCCGGTGGTCAGAGTCGGTAACCGGATGGATGGCATCGACACCGTCGTCAACGACGACGAACGCGGCGCCGAACTGGCCGTTGAGCACTTGATCGATCTCGGCCACACCGACATCGTGCACATCACCGGCGAGGGTGGCAGTGCACAGCAACGCGAGGACGGCTTCGCGAGAGCGATGCAGAAGCATGACCTCACGCCCCGACTCGTCGAAGGCGACTTCAGCGAGCGCGCCGGAGCCGAAGCCGTCGAGCTGATGCTTGCGGAACGCACGATTCCCACGGCGATCTTCGCCGCCAACGACCTCATGGCCGTCGCCGCTCTCGATCGCCTGCAGCAGGCAGAACTCCGCGTGCCTGAAGACGTCAACGTCGTCGGCTACGACAACACATCGCTCGCATCGCTGCGCCACGTCTCGCTCACCACCATCAACCAGCCCAGAGTCGAGATCGGCCGGCTGGCCGCGCAATGCCTTGTCGAACGACTCGACGAGGGGCGTGACGCTCCCGTCAGCCACGTTGTCTCTCCCGACCTCATCATTCGGCGCACCACGGGTCCGTCGCCACAACGCCGACTCAGCGCCACCCCACCGCCGTACCCAAACCGACCACCAACTTGATCACCGAGAAACCAAAGAGAAACCCATGAATGAACTGACGCACTGGATCGACAACGCACGCACCGCTGGTTCGAGCACACGCACCTCGCCTGTGTTCGACCCGGCCACCGGAGAGCAAACCGGCGTGGTTCATCTCGCCAGCCCTTCCGACGTCGATGCCGCAGTCGCCAGCGCCGCCAAGGCCTTCGAGAGCTGGAGCCAGTTCTCGTTGTCGAAGCGAGTGAACATTCTCTTCCGCTACCGCGAGTTGATCGATCGCCACAGCCAGGACTTGGCCCGGCTGATCAGTGCCGAGCATGGCAAGGTCTTCGCCGATGCGCTCGGTGAAGTCCAGCGTGGCCTCGAAGTGGTCGAATACGCGTGTGGCATCCCAACACTGTTGAAGGGCGAGCTCACGCCGAACGTGGCCACGAATGTCAACGCCTACAGCATCCGACAGCCCCTCGGCGTCGTCGCCGGTATTACGCCATTCAACTTCCCGGCCATGGTGCCAATGTGGATGTACCCCATGGCCATCGCCTGCGGCAACACCTTCGTGTTGAAGCCATCGGAGAAGGACCCCTCGGTGTCGCTCCTCGCCGCCGAGCTGTTCGCCGAGGCCGGCCTTCCCGAGGGCGTGCTCAACGTGGTCCAGGGTGATGCCGACGCCGTCAACCAACTGCTCGAGCACCCAACCATCGAGGCAGTGAGCTTCGTTGGCTCCACCCCAATCGCGCAACACATCTACGAAACCGCCAGCCGCCACGGCAAGCGGGTGCAGGCGCTGGGTGGAGCGAAGAACCACATGATCGTCATGCCAGATGCCGATCTCGACTCCACTGCCGACGCCGCTGTCAGCGCTGGCTACGGCTCCGCCGGCGAGCGGTGCATGGCGATCTCGGTCATCGTCACCGTCGGCGACATCGCCGATCAGCTCATCCCCGCCATCAAGGAACGGACCGACGCACTCGACATCGGCCCAGGTCTTCGTGACCCGATCGAGCCAACCAACAGCCCCGACATGGGAGCGCTCGTCACCGAAGCACACCGCGATCGGGTCTCCGGCTACATCGACCTTGGTGAGTCCGAGGGTGCCGATCTCGTCATCGACGGTCGCGGCTTCACCGTCGAAGGACACGAGAACGGCTATTGGCTCGGCCCCGCCCTGTTCGACAACGTCACGACCGACATGAAGATCTACGAAGACGAGATCTTCGGCCCGGTCCTCTGTGTGGTTCGGACCAACAGCTTCGAAGAGGCACTCGCCGTGGTCAACGGCAATCCCTACGGCAACGGCACGGCGATCTTCACCCAGAACGGTGCGGTCGCCCAGGCGTTTGAGCGCGATGTCACCGTCGGCATGGTCGGGATCAACGTCCCGATCCCGGTGCCCGTCGCCTACCACTCGTTCGGCGGCTGGAAAGACTCGCTGTTCGGAGACACGCACATCTACGGGCCCGAGGGCGTCCTGTTTTACACGCAGTACAAGGCCATCACGGCTCGCTGGGTCAACCCGACCTCCAGCACGTCGAGCGTGGATCTCAACTTCCCCGGAGGGGATTGATCATGAGCCGAGGGTGGTACAGCGCTGACGGTGTCGACGTCGACGAACTCCGTTCGATCATCGAAACCGGCAGCGTCGACGCGCCCTCGGCGTCCGACATTCAACACGGCGTACCCATCTACGATGGATCGCTCATTCACCTCGACCACCCCCTCACGGGGGTGAGCGACAACGATCAGCGGTTGCTCACTGAGCTTGCTGGCGTCCTCGCCGACGGGCCCGGCATCATCGTCATCAAGGCAGCAGTTGGCCAGGACGATCTGAACGCCGCCACCGATGCCTTCCTCGCGATGATTGCCAGCGAGAAGGACAGTGATCTCGGGTCGGGCGATCACTTCGCCGCAGAGGGCATCAACGATCGCGTGTGGAACGCGATGGAAAAGCTCGCCATCGACTACCCAACGGTGTTCGCCGACTACTACGCCAACGAGGTCTTCGACGTGGTGTCGAAGGCGTGGTTGGGCCCCGGCTACCAGATCACGTCGCAGGTCAACGTGGTCAACCCCGGTGGCGCCGCTCAAGACCCTCACCGCGACTATCACCTCGGCTTCATGAGCGATCACGAAGCGCAGCAGTACCCGGCGCACGTCCATCACCTCTCCCCCGCCCTGACCTTGCAGGGCGCGGTAGCTCATGACGACATGCCGCTCGAGACCGGGCCAACCACGTACCTTCCCCATTCGCAGAAGTTCGGCCCGGGTTACGTGGCCTGGCGGCGTGCCGACGTCCAAGCGCTGTACCGCGACCGTCACGTACAACTGCCGCTCGAACGCGGCGATGCCGTGTTCTTCAACCCGGCGGTGCTCCACGGGGCGGGAACCAACCAAACAGCTGACCGCAGGCGAATGGCCAACCTGCTGCAGGTCTCCTCAGCATTCGGGCGAGCGATGGAAGCAATGGACCGCCGGGCGATGTGCCGTGCCGTCGTGCCCGTGCTGCAAGCCTGGACCACTGGTGACGTCTCGCCCGAAGCAATCGATCGAGTCATCGCCGCGATGGCCGAGGGCTATGCGTTCCCGTCGAATCTCGACACCGACCAACGCAGTGAGGGTCTGCACCCGCCAAGCCAGGCCGACCTGATTCGCTCCGCCCTCCACGACGGGCAGCCGATCGACGAACTCTTGGCAGCGCTTGCCAGCAAGGCCGCGTCACAGCGGCTTCTCTGACGGCGACCTCGAATCAGAACTCGAATCAGAACTCGACGCCGTTCACCGTGTTTGGCGGCGTCGTTCCCTCGAGCCCGATCAACACCTGCTCGAGCGCTTGGGTCAGCATGCGTTCACGACCCGCAACCGTCGACGACGCAATGTGCGGGGTCACGACCACCTGCTCCATGCTCAACAGCGGGTGATCCGCAGCCAGCGGCTCGGGGTCGGTGACATCGAGTCCTGCCGCGGCGACGTGTCCGCTTTCCAGTGCAGCGATCAGCGCGGCGTGATCGACCAGACCGCCGCGGGCACAGTTGACAAACAAGACGCCCGGCTTGCAGGCGGCGAATACGTCGGCGTTGAAGAGGCCAGCGGTGTCGTCGGTCAGCGGGGCGTGGAGCGAAAGCACATCACTTCGAGACAGCAGCTCATCAAACTCGACCAACTCCGCGCCCTCGGCCTGCGCCACGAACGGATCGTGAGCGATCACGCGCATGCCAATCGCAGAGGCAATCCAAGCAACTCGCTGAGCAATGCGGCCGAAGCCCAAGAGGCCCAAGGTCAGACCGTCGAGCTCTTGTGCTGTGCTCTGCAAGGCGTAGCCACCCTCTTGCAAGCGCAAGCGACGCTGGTGTGCATGCAACGTCTTGGCCACGGAGAACAACAGCGCAATGGCATGTTCCGCGGTCGACACCGTTGGCCCATCGGGAGTGTTGGTGACCGCGATGCCGCGGCGCTTCGCTTCGTCCAGATCGACGGCATCGACGCCGATGCCGGTTCGAGCAAGCACGCTCAGGTCAGGAACACGGTCCATCGCCTCTGCTGCCCAGCGGGCTCCCCCGACAACCACCGCCGTGGCTTCCGCCATCCGTTCATCGTCGGGGCCGATCACCTCGTGCGTTTCGCGAGCCCGACCAACGATCGGCAACTCGGGGAAGGGGCGGTCGATCCAGATCACAGCCATCACGCCAATCTAGGCAGCGCGGACCGAACACGCCCAGGGTCAAGAACCGGCGACCCGGCGCAGTGTTGCCCAAGCTCGGCGCAACGCACCCTCCGGAACGGCCGAGAGCGAATACACCTTGGCGTCACCGATCACGTTCACGACGTTGATGCGAATCAACGGGGCGCCGGCCACGGGCGGCACCAGGGCTTCCTTGCGATCGCCGATCACCACCGTGACCGAGCACCGGACGCGAACGCCGTCGGGCACGATCACCTTCACGTCGCCGATCAATGAACGCACGGTGATGTCCAGACCATCAGGTCCAATCGAGCCGACGACACGTCGATCACCGCGTCGCCCAGGACCGAAATGGCCTCGAGTTCCGCTCCAACAGCAATCCAACGAGTGCCGCATCGATCTCGGCCTGTGACGTTGCCGCGTAGACCTTCTCGAACAGATCGTCGACGTCTTCGAACCGGACCATGTCCTCGGCCAGCGCCAATTGGATCCGATCCACTCCGGCCTGCTGTGCCATCGGGTGAAGTGGCTGGCCTCCGGACTCACTGGGTACGACGTCGTCGGTCATCGATTCACCGTAGTAGCACGGGCGCCAACGCTCGCAGCGGTCTCAGTGCGAGAGCAGGCCCTCGGCGGCGAGGTAGCTCTCTTCGTTGAGCGTCTCGATTACTCGACGACCCTGGCCGAACAGCACGCGGTGCGACGAGGCGTGGAACGGTCGGAAAAACATGTCGACGTCGAGGCCGAGCAGGTTGGCGAGATAGGCGTTGATCACTCCGCCGTGGCAGGCGACAACAACGGTTTCGCCCGGGTGCGGCACGATGGTCGACTCGACCGCCCAACCGACGCGGCGGCGGAAGTCAGCCGAACGCTCGGTGTAGGGGTAGGCATCCCACTTCTGGGTTTGGACGAACCGCTCCCAAACGCCTTTCATCGCTCGCTCTCCGATGGTGTCGACGGCTCGCTGGTCCTGAGGCAACTCGCCGTACATGTGGATCTCCTGCAACGCATCGATCACCGTGACCTCAAGATCGTGATGCTTGGCAATGGCCTTGCCGGTGTCATTCGCCCGGAGCAGTTGCGAGCTGTACACGGCGTCGATCTTCTTGTCGGCGAGGAAGCGGCCAACGCACTCGGCTTGGGCCCGGCCAAATTCTGACAGCGGCGGGTCGACCCAATCAGCGGACACCGACGTGGCCGGGTCTGGCCACTGCTGTTGCCCGTGACGCACCAGGATCAGCGTGCCGGTCTCGGGCTGGCCAGTCAGGAAGGCACGATCGATCGGCGACGGCGTCCGTTCGGCTGGCTTGGGGGTGTTGGGACGGTCGCTCGATGCCATTTGGCAAGCATGCCGGTGGTTCCACCGCTTCGGCCAGTTGAACTGGCCGCATCACCCCCGCCGGGATCAGTTGTTGGGGTCGAACAGTTGGCTGATCGCATCGTCCAACTGGATCGAGCCGCGTAGATCTTCCCACGCATCGATCTCGGCTTGAGTCGGCATGCGCTCGTCGAACAATGCGGTCAGGGCGACGATCTCGCTGCGGTACTCGGTTCTGTCACGAAGCTCAGGGCTGTCGGTGAAGAAGGCCACGATGCTGGCACGATCGATCTCAGGATCGTTCTCGAGCCGGTCACGCCAGTACTCCTCGCCAGCGGCATCGGGTTGACGACCGAGCACCTCGGCGTACAACAGATCGAGGAACTCGTCGAGCGTGGTGTCACCGAATGCCTTTTGCCCTTCTTCAGAGTCTTCGGCAAAGAAGCGGGATGCTTGCCGGATGCCCCAACCATCACTCAGTCGGCCGTGCCAGAACCGGTAGCCGTCGTAGTCGGGCAGACGACTGAAGTAGGCCACGTAGAGACGGTCGATGTCGGCGCTCTGCGAGCTGTTGTCGACAAAGGGTGCAACGGCGGCGGCAAAGCCCGCCGTTTCGAGGGTGGCTCGCAGGTCGAGTACCTCGGCTGAGGTGATCTGGCGACCGGCGAGTGTGAGATAGAGGTCGGTGCCGAACTCGGTGAACTCGTCGTACGGGCCGAGCAGCGAGGCATCAACCACCGCACCCTGCGGGTTGGCTTCGGCAAACATGAAGGCAGCGTCGACACTTGCGGTCGGGTTGATGTTGATGCCATCGGGGTTCACGATCTCAAAATGCAGGTGCGGACAGTTGCACGCTTCGGCGTTGCCCGAGTCACCCATGAAGGCCACGATCTCGCCGGCGCTCACTCGCAGGCCTTCCCAGGTGTCGTTCTCCCATGCTTCGGCGATGCGAGCGCTGAACGCGTGCTCGATCGGGTTGGCGCCGTCGTCGGTACCGGGCGAGTCGTTGTTGATGTGGATGTAGTGATATTCCCAACCGTCGTCATCGGTGATCACGAGGTTGTTGCCACGGGCGGCATCGAGACGCATCCACGAGATCTCGCCGTCGCGTGCGGCGAGCAACGGGACGAGCCTCGGGCCCATCATGTCGACACCCTCATGGGTTCGAGTTCCGCCACCTCGAGGAGCGCCGTAGGTGTCTGACCAGTACACCCCACCATCGCCGTAACCGCCGTACACGGTCTCGACCGGCACGGGCAGCGTGATGTCTCGGATCTCTTGGGCTCCTGCCGGAAGGGCGAAGGAGAGCGAAAACAACGCAGCGAGGGCAATCAGCCAGCGGAACACACGATCCTCAGAGGAAAGCTCGCGGGGTGAAGGTCGGAGAGAACCAGATTGCACAGGGGCACCTTTGGAGGTTGACGTGGGCTCGCGGTCGGAGCCATCGGCAGAACCACTTTCATCGGCTGCGCAGCGCCCTCTGCAACAGCTTCCGACAAGCGGTTGTCACAATAACGACATCAAACCGTCAAACTCAACTGAGTCGTTCGACCCAATCTTTGGATCGGTGACCCGAGTGATGGTGCCCAGAAGACCTCGCTGGCCTGTTCCCACCTCGCTCATCCCGAAAGCCAGCCATCACCAACGATCGGCTCTTGACCCGACAAGGGGAACACTTCCGAACTGAGAACTCCCGCTGTTGGCGCAACCGGCGTGGGAGGATGAGGGGAATGCAGCTGACGCCGCGTCGCTTCCGGCGGCGAGCCATGTGGAAACGCAACGATGCCGTCGAACCGTGGCGTCGTTTTCGTACCGCCATGATCGCGGTCGGGTTCGTCGTTGCCTATGGCTTCGTCGGCTTCGTGATGCTTGGTCTCCCTTGGTTCGATGCGCTGTACCAAACGGTCATCAGCATCACCACGGTCGGCTACTCCGAGATCGGCGCCACCGTCGAGAACTCCACTCGCTACCGGGCGTTCACCCTGTCGTTGGTCGTTGTCGGTGTTGGCGCCGTCCTCTACACCATCGGTGCAATGGCAGACAGCTTGATCGAAGGAAGTCTGAATGAAGAACTACGGAGGCGTCGCATGCTGAAGGCCATCAACGAACTTCGAGGACACACGATCATCGCTGGCTGGGGGCAGGTCGGCCACGCCGTTGCCGAATTCGTCAACCGAGCCGGCGGCGAGGTCGTGGTGATCGACCGCGATCCCGTGCACGAAGAGTCAGACCACCCCATCGTCGTTGCCGAGGCCACCGACGATGACGTGCTTCGCTCGGCTGGCATCGAACACGCCAAGACCCTCGTCATCGCACTCGATCACGACGCCGACAACCTCTTCGTCTGCCTTTCGGCGCGAGCCCTCCGACCGGACCTCTTCATCGTTGCTCGGACATCTGACAAGAAGAACGAGGCAAAGTTCGCCCAGGCGGGCGCCAATCGAGTGATCAACCCGCACGAGATCGGCGGCTCTCGCATGGCTGCGTTGGCGCTTCGCCCGTTCGTGGCTGAGTTCCTCGACGAAGTCCTCTACGACGACCAACACGATGTTGCCGTCGAAGAGATCATCATCAAGCCAGGATCACCCATGATCGGCAAGACCTTGATGGATCTTCGTACCGAAGATGGCCGGCGATCCCTGATCATCGCGATTCGGGGACCTCAGGGCCGATATCACACCAACCCAGCGCCCGACACCACGCTCGCCGAAGACTCGGTGATCATCTCGCTCGGTTCCGCCGCAGAGCTCCACCACCTGCGCATCACCTGCGGCTAGCACGTCTCAATACGGGTAGTGGGGACCTCACCACTTGGCGCTAGTCTTGCGTGTTCGGCTGGCGCGCCCGTCAGCTGAAGTTCGTTTCACGAAGAAGGTCCGCCATGTCCATGGTCTGCGAAGTAACTGGCCGCAAGCCCAGCTTCGGCAACAGCGTGTCGCACTCCCACCGCGTCACCAAACGTCGTTGGAATCCAAATATCCAGCGTCAGCGCTTCTGGCTCCCCAGCGAGAACCGCTGGGTGACCCTCAATGTCAGCGCTAAGGGCATCAAGACGATCAACAAAAAAGGCATCGAGACAATCGTTGCCGACATCCGACGCTCCGGAGGCAAGGTCTAATGGCCAAGGCAGGCGAAAAGCGCCCGATCATCAAGCTTCGCTCTACCGCGGGCACCGGCTTCATGTACACGACTCGCAAGAACAAGACGAACACTCGTGAGCGCATCGAGCTCAAGAAGTACGATCCCGTCGTTCGCAAGCACGTCATCTTCAAAGAAGAGCGCTGAGTTCAACACTCGCACCGGTCGTTGAGTACCCCTCGATGAACCTTCTCTGATGAGCAACGTGATCCAACAGGCCGAGCACTCGCTCGGTCTGTTGTCGTTTTGGCAGACGAACGACACCACCCTCTCCGAGGCGTGCAGTCTGCCGCCCTCCCCCATCTGCCGATTCGTCTACGAACAGACCAACAGCGGCACGCTCGCATCGGCGAGCGACACCCTTGCAACCTCTGGTCTCCGAATCCTGCTGATCATCAGCATTGCATGGGCGGTTCGTCGTCTCGTCCGGCGTCACAGCTCCCGGGTGATCAATCTGATCATCAGCAAGCAGGAAGTCGCCGACAAACAACTCGCCGAAAACGCTGATCCCAACCTCTCCGAAGAGCAGCGCATCGAGTTGGCGTTGCGCCGAGAACGGTCCCGCCAACGGTCGAGCACACTCGGACAAGTTCTCGCATCGATCGTCAGCGTCCTGGTCCTGTTCGTGGCCGGCCTGATGATCCTGAGCGAAGTCGGCGTGAACCTCGCACCGATCATCGCCGGTGCCGGCATCGTCGGTATCGCCCTCGGCTTCGGCGCCCAGCAAGTGGTCAAGGACTTCCTGGCCGGCATCTTCATCATCGTCGAAGACGAGTACGGCGTCGGCGACGTCGTCGACACCGGCCATGCAACCGGCGTGGTCGAACGCATGTCGCTGCGCGTCACACAGCTGCGCGACGTCGACGGCACCGTCTGGTACGTGCCAAACGGCGAGATCCAACGAGTCGGAAACCTCAGCCAGCTCTGGGCCAGGGCCGTTCTCGACATCGATGTCGCCTACGACACCGATCTCGATCTCGCAGCTGAAACGCTGCTCCGTGTCGCCAACGACCTCTGGCGAGAGAAGCTTCCCGATCGTACGATCATCGCCGAGCCCGAATTCTGGGGCGTCGAACGTTTCGGCGCCGACGCTGTTTCATTGCGCCTCGTGGTCAAGACCGAGCCAACCGAGCAGTGGGCCACCGCTCGAGAGCTACGCGGCCGAATCAAGCGCGAGTTCGACGCAGTCGGTATTGAGATTCCATTCCCCCAACGCACAGTCTGGAACCGCACCGTCCCCCAAGCAGAACCCACCGATTCTGACCCCACCTCTGCATCCAACAGCGAAGCAGACACGAACGATTCGTCATGACCTCGTTGAAACGTCGGATGATCTCCATTCCCCTCGTGATCCTCCTCCTTCCACTTTGTCTGCTCCTCACCCCGGTCTCGTTGCTGTACAGCCTCGTCTCAGACCTCCGCAGCGGACGCAAGGGACTCCCCACATTCCGGCTGTGGGTCTTCACGATCGTCTACATCCTCCACGAGTGGTTCGTGCTTCCGCTGTCCGCGCTGCTCTGGGTCCGAGGCGGGTTCGGGCGATCCCTGGACATCCCGCTTCATTCCCGAATTCAAGGTCGGTGGGCGGGCTCGCTGTTGCGGTGGGCTGGAAGGCTCCTCGACGTCAGCGTCGAGTGGCCTGATCCCGAGGCATTCCCCGACGGGAAGATCGTGGTGCTCAGCCGGCATGCCAGCATGATCGACGCCGTCCTTCCAGGGCATCTGTTCCCGAGTCTTCTCGGCCGTCCAGTCCACTACGTCCTGAAACGCGAGCTCATGTGGCTGCCATCACTCGACATCTTCGGCCACCGTCTCGGCAATCACTTCGTCGACCGGGCAGGCGACACCGAACGAGAAGTCGCCGCCATCATCGACCTCATCGACAACGCCGAGCAGAACGCCGGCATCGTCATCTTCCCTGAGGGCACCTACGCCACCCCGCTCACCCGCGAGAAGGTCATCGCCTCGCTCGAGCGTCGTGGTGACACCGAACTCGTCGATTTCACCAACCAACTCGACTACCTGTTGCCGCCGAAGCCAGCGGGGGCGATCGCCCTGCTGCAGCGGGCAGAGAATGTTGTGATCTTTGGCCACATCGGGCTCGAAGGTGTTGCAGAATTCAAGGGTTTGCGCCACAACTTGCCCGCAACCCGCCCCATCCTCACCAAGGCCTGGTCGTTCCACATCTCCGACCTTCCCGACCTCGACGACGCCCGCATCGAATGGCTTCGCGAACGATGGGTTGCCCTCGACGCATGGGTTGGCGAACAACACGTGCTCCGAGGCAACGGTCCCCACCTCACCGGTTCATGACAAACCTGAGTGATGAGAAATGGATGTGTGGGCAAACCTCAAGAACTGTGGGTATTGGTACGAAACTGTCCGTGGGCGACTCCGATTGCGGACCGTCCCCCGAGCAACCGAGAGAAACTGACAGGCTGGCAACATGAGCGCTGACGAATCCCCCACCGATGACGCGAACGAGGGCCACGTGCTGGGGCCGGCCGAACACGCTCACCTGATCAGCGTCGAGCTCGCCAGATTGGCCAGCGTCAAGCCAGAACACCTCTCGGCTTCCCTTCCCCACATCGAGGGCTGGACCGTTCACAACGTCATCGGCCACACGGGGTGGATCTGCCGGTACGTCGACCTGTGCCTCGCTGCTGACCCTGGCACACCGCCAGCCCGAGCCGCTGTACCCGAGCCACCCGCCGGTGTTGACGTCTTCGCTTGGTTCAACGAAGCCCGCACGATCATTGGTCAGCGCATCGATGCGGTCGATCCCACATCGATGCATCCGTCGTGGGCCGGACCATGGTCCGCCGCACAGTGGGCCCGTCGCCTCGCCAATGAAGCCTCCATGCACCGCTGGGACGCGTTCGCAGCCTTTGCAAGCCCTGAAGCCATTGATGCTCAGCTCGCTGCCGATGGGATCGAAGAGGTCCTTGAACTGTTTGCTCCGCAGCGTCTGTTGTTCGATGAACTCGACGCTGCCGGCAAGAGCATCCATCTCCATGCCACCGACATCGAGCGCGGCGAATGGACCATCAACTTCACCGCAGACGGAATGACCTGGGAACGATCGCACGCCAAGGGCGACGTTGCAGCCCGTGGGCCGGTGTCAGACCTTCTCTTGTTGCTGTGGAGTCGCATCCCTCCGAGCCGTCTCCATCTGTTCGGCGATGCCACCCTGCTCGACCGATGGCAGGCAGCCGCCAAGTTCTGACTGCGGCGTTCTGGCTGCGACCCCGGCGCAACTCGACCGCCGGCATCAGCCGACGGTTGAGTGGAAGTTGTCGCTGTTTTGTCAGGCAGTGGCGACGGGAAGCAGCGGTTCGCTGGGGATGTCATAGTCAGCATCCCAACGACCGAGACGATCTTTCCACTGCGATGCCACACCAACCGAGTCGGCGTAGGCGGCACGGCGCTTGGCCACACGACCAGCGGGCTCGTCCTGCTCGGTCGAGTCGTATTGCGCTTCGATGCCGAGCTTGAGATTGCGAAGTGCCTCGGACCGGAGCTGGCTGATCCGGCTCTCGGTCACATCGAGGAAGGCGGCGAGCTCCTGCGACGTCTTGCCATCGAGGAAGTAGCCAACGATCACCAAACGCTGGCGCTCGGGCAGGAGGTGAACGGCATCTCGAAGGTAGTTGTGCAGTTCACGGGTCTCGAGCTCTTCAGACGGCTCGATGGCGTTCCGATCAGAGAGCACGTCGACGAGGGTGAGGTCTTCGTCGCCTTCATCGCTGGTCTCGTGATCGAGCGCCAGCACAACAGAGCGGAACAGGCGGTCCTGCAGCTTGGCCAGTTCGTCGACGCCAACACCGAGCTCGGTTGCCATCTCGTGGAGGCTCGGGACACGACCCAGCTCGCTGGCGAGCTGCTGCTCGGTGGCCTCGAGACGGCGAGCGAGCAAACGAACCGAGCGAGGAGCCCAGTCAGCGGCACGCACCGAGTCGAGGATGGCGCCACGAATGCGCTGAGCAGCGAAGCGGTCGAACGGAACGCCTCGTGACTCGTCGTAGCGTCGGGACGCTTCGACCAACCCCAGAGCGCCGGCACGAGCCAGTTCTTCGCGATCGACGTGGCGAGGGAAGTGGACAGCCACTTGGAAGACCACGTGCTTCACGAGGGGCAGGTGCGCCTCGATCCGCTCGTTGACCTCGGCGGTGTTCTTCTCGGTTTTGTTGAACTTCATGTCACTCATTGCGCTCATCGCCTCTGTTGTCCTCCATTGACCGGATGTCATCCCATCCGTGCTTGCAGGAGGGTTCTCGACAGGAATCCCGGAGAACTTGAGCAGAAATCTCAGATTTCTTGCCCTACGTACTCCAACGACCACTAAGGGTGAGACCTTAAGGAAAAACCTGGACGAGGTGTGAGGTTTTGGTCCGAACGGGCCAGCGGAACGATTCGTTCGACCCAGACGCACGGGTCGAACGAATCAGAAAACAAGCGTCATCCAACGCGATTGGGATCGAAACCGGGTCAGGGCGCCCAGAAGATCGGGGTGATCGACTCAACGCAGTCGTCTCAGAAATCGGCGGTGCCGTCGAAGGTCATGACCCGCAAGCCAAAGGATCGGCATCGATGCAGAAGCGCCGCGGGGTCGTCCAGTTCCGACAGGCCGAAGGACCCATATCTGGTCTGTCCGTCTGCCACCAACGGGCCAGACACCACCTGGGTTGCCACGACGGCACCCATCACACCAGCGCCCTTCGACGGGTGGGCTGCTACTGCGTACACCACGGTCTCGAAGCGACCGTCGACCCGGCCCCGGACCTCGACTCGGACCGCACCGGGTCCACCATCAGCATGAGGCCGCCGCAGCATTGGTAGTCGGGACGTCATTCGATCGCGCCGGGTCGCAGTGACCCGGGCGGAAAGCCGGTGTGCGTCTGGGAACGTTCGTTGCAGAAGCAGCGGAGAAGGAAGCGCCGCTTTGTAGGAGTCTCGGGCCCCGATCGGCGGGGGAAACCACACGAGGTCTCGTCCACTCCCCCCTCGCCGCTCGAACCACATGTCGTCCACCCAGTCCCAGGCGGTCTGCTTCATGGCCCGGTGATGTTGACGGGCACAGGCTGGCCCGCCCGTCCCAGCCTTGGCAACGGCAATCTCTGCGACTTCGTCCAGCCCGTCAGCAGCATGACGGGCCAACACACACGTCAATCCCGGAGCCATGCCCGCACCAACGACGACTGACACGCGTGCGGCCTTCGCATCCCCGTCGAGGTCGAAGAGATCACGGACATCCTCCAGCGAGTCACTCAACGACACCACGCTGGATCCGCATCGCACTGCCTCCGACGCCACGACCCCGTGGCCCCCGGACGGCATGGCCAGGACCAGAACACTCGCCTCGCCCAGCACATGCTCAGCAGCCCGATGGCCGACCACGCGACGGCCACGGTCAGCACCAAGGGCTACCGCCCGCTCTATGGCCTCAGGGTTCGTGTCGTGCACGTGCACGACACCACTGCTCGATTCGAGCAGCGACCGAAGCACGTGTGTGCCCGTCGCTCCGACCCCGACAACGGCGACGTCGCTCACCGAAGATCAGTGCCGGTGACCTCGCGCCAGCCCTCGGTCTGCGGAGGAACGCCTCCCGTGCCACGAATGCGGAACAGAGCGGCAACCATCCCGGTCATCGACAGCGCTGCGACCACCCGGCGAACCAACATGAACATGGGGCGACCGTAGCCCGGAAACAAGAGCGGGCAAGCCCCCGCAGAACCCGACTGCGTTGGCACACCAGACCAAAGCCGAAAGAACCACCCCGCTGTCGCAAGATGGTTCCCGTGAACGGTCCCTTGCCCTTGGCTGCCGCTCCGAGGAACTGCAGCGAACAGACGATGGAAGTTTCCTCAGAGTTCCGAGCGAAACGAGGAACTTCACTGAGCAATCCACCGCCACTCGCCTGCAGTTTCGAGTAACGAGAAACTGCAGGCAACTGACGAGGGAAGTTGCCGTGGGGCTAACAAGAATCGAACTTGTGACCTCACCCTTATCAGGGGTGCGCTCTAACCGACTGAGCTATAGCCCCGGACTCGGTAAAACTAGCGCCTACAAAAGGCCTCGACTACTCGTTTCGGGCTTTGCTGCGCTTCTTGTCGATTGGCACCCGCACGGTCTCTTCCTCGATGACCGTGACGCGGATGCCGCCGACGAGGTCAGAGATGAGGTTGAACACCACGGTGAGCAACACCACAAGCACTGACGAAGCCAACGTGAGCATGCCGGCAATCACAATCGCAGCCCGGAACATGACGTCAGCGTTGATCTCGAAGGTCTCGTAGTCCCCGAGCTCTTGAATGAACGATTCAACGTTTTCGACCATCCCAGAAGCGATCGCAGCGTTCCAAACAAGAACGCTCGACAGCAACAGGGCAGCGAACACGACCATGTGGAACAACACCGAGAACGTCAGAACCGACCAAGGATCAATGTGGCGAATGACTCGACGGCTCTTGCGAGCACGAAGTCGGCGGCGACCCTTTGTCGCGGTGGCCGTCGCTGCTGTTGCGACGGCAGCGGTGCCGACGGCTTCGGGCGCGGCGTCGAGATCGAGCAGTCCCGGGCCCACCTGATCCACCGTCTCGGTCGGCGGGTGCCCGATCGGCTCGTCGAATGCTGGCGGGTCGAGGACCGGTGTTGCGTCGGCGAAGACGCTGTCGGCATCGGCGAGTTCCTGTACCGCGAGATCGGCAAAGTCATCAGAGGCGCTGGCGTCTGACAAGTCAACGGTGTCGAGATCGATCACATCACCATCGAACGCCGGGATATCGAGCTCGCCGACCCCAGCATTCCCGATGTCAGCAACCCCGATGTCAGAGTTCTCGGTATCGAGAGCGATCAGATCAACCGGTGCGGTGGCGTCAGCGTCGAGCTCTGCACTGGCGATCGACGGCACCGAGGCGACGTCAGCGCCCTCGTCAGCGATCGGCACCGATGCATCAACCACCGATGCATCAACCACAGCGTCAGCACCGACCTCGCTGGTCTCTGACTCGCTGCTGTCGAGGTCGAAAAACGAGCCCCGCTCCTCGGCGTCAACACTCACATCGTCGACCAGCGTGTCTTCCCCGGGCACATCGACATCGGCCGACGCGGCATCAGCGACGGCATCGATTTCATCAACTCCGAAACCGTCGTGATCACCGTTCGTGCTGATCTCGTCGAGCGAGACATCACCATCAGCCACATCCACGGCGGTGTCACCACTCGATGCAACGTCACCGTTGCGAGTCTCACCCGTTGATGGCTCGGCGTCCATGGTCGTCACGGGTTCGAACCCGAGCGCCGCAACGAGATCGTCATCGATAAGAGTCGAGTCTTGGGACGATTGTTCGTCGACGGCCATTCCGGCAGTCTATGGCATTGGAGCGTCGTCCTCGGTTCACGCCCCACATCGCTACACCGAGCCTCAGTCTGGAAACGCCAAGCTTCGTTCGGCCCGAGCCTCAGCCTTCCAACCATCGACGGTCACCACGACTCGAACGGCGTTCTCCGACGACTCAAACACCACCAGCGCTCCCCCGTTGGCGCGAGCCAGCCGCTCGGCACCAGACCGACCCTCCATCACACCGGCCAAGGCTGCCGCGTCGGCAGCCGCTTGGGCTTGAGCCCGATCCATCACCCGCACGGTCAAGCCAATGACGACAGTGGTGGTCATCAAGACCATGACCAACACCAGTGCGAGAAGCGGAAGGCTGGCGCCCCGTTCTCGCGCCCGGCGCCCGCTGCACTTCTGATCGGTCTTCTGCTGGTCAAAAGCCAACACATCCATGGCACAAAGCTCCCCTGTTGATGTCGCTCGAGGGGGAAGAGATGTGCGGGCGCTCAGTCGTTATCAGATTCCGGGTCGACTGCGTCAGCGGCAACGCCCGAATCCTCAACAGCATCACCCTCAACTACTTCAGCTTCAGGCACACCGAGCATCCGAGCAACAGCCGCCACCGAACTCTTGGCGGCCAGGTTCATCACCGAGACCCCCGTGGCGTCACGACCCTGCTGGGAGATGTCGCTGACTCGCGTGCGAATCACCACACCATCAGTGGAGATCAAGAAGATTTCGTCGAGCGGCGTGACGAACATCGCCCCGACGACCTGACCCTTCTTCTCGTTGACCTTGACGCAACGAACGCCGAGACCGGAACGGCCCTTACGAGTGAAGAGATCCGGATCAGTGCGCTTGCCGTAACCCTCTGAGGTGACCACCAGAAGCTCGGTCTCGGGCTGGAAGAGATCCATGCTGACGAGTTCGTCACCTGCACGGAACTTCATGCCTCGAACACCGGCAGCGGTGCGGCCCATGGCTCGTACGTCTTCCTGCGCGAACCGCAGTGCCTGCCCGAAGCGGCTGACCATGAAGATGTCATTGAAGCCATTGGTGGCAACGACGGACACGAGTTCGTCACCTTCGTTGAGGCTGATCGCCCGCAATCCAGCTTTGAGCGAGCTGTCGTACGCGCTCATCAGCGTCTTCTTGACACGACCCTGGCGGGTAGCGAAGAATAGGTATTGGTTCGTCTCGTAGTCCCGAGTGTCGATGATCGCTTGGACCTTCTCCTCGGACTCGAGCTGCAGCAGATTCACCAGCGCCATGCCCCGCGACGTGCGGCCGGTGACCGGAATCGAGTGAGCCTTGATCCGGTAGACCTTGCCCTTTGTGGTGAAGAACAACAGATAGGCGTGCGCTGTGGTGTGCAGCAGATGGTGCACGAGGTCGTCGTCATCATCTTTCAGCTTGGCACCCGTGACACCCCGGCCACCTCGAGCCTGCGCTCGGAACTCTTCGGTCGAGACCGACTTGATGTAGCCAGACGACGACAGCGTGACCACAAGGTTGTCGTCATCGATGAGGTCCTCGATGTCGAGCTCGCCCATGTCCATCTCGAGCGAGGTCCTGCGGTCGCTTCCGAACTCGTCTCGGATCTCGGCCAACTCGTCCTTGATGACGGTGTCGCGCCTGATCGGATCGGCGAGAATCGCCTCGAGTTCGGTGATCTCGGCCATCAACTCTTCGAGCGCGGTCTCGATGTCGATTCGAGCCAGCCTGGTGAGACGGCCGAGGGTCATGTCGAGGATGCGGTCAGATTGCGGCTCGCTGAACTCGAATGGCGTGCTCATCAGCGCTTCACGAGCGGCGGCACGGTCATCACTGGCCCGAATGGCGGCGATGATCTCGTCGATCATGTTGAGGGCCTTCAGCAGGCCTTCATTGAGATGCGCCTTGCGCTGCCGATCGTCGAGTCGGTACTGCGTGCGGCGGGTGACGACGTCGCGCTGGTGCTCGACGTAGGCAACGAGGCAACCACGAAGATCGAGAGTGCGAGGCACCTCGTCGACCAGGGCGACCATGTTCACGCTGAACGTGGTCTGCATCGGCGTGTACTTGTAGAGATTGTTGAGTACGACCAGACCGGTGGCGTCACGCTTCAGCTCGAAGACGAGCTTGAGCTTGCCCTTGGCTGACTCGTTGCGAATCTCACGAATACCGGTGAGATCGCCACGTTCGACGAGTTCGGCGGTCTTCCGGGCGATCTGTTCCACCGAGACCTGATAAGGCACTTCGGTGACCACGATCGTGTCGCTGGTCTTGCCTTCGATGATCTCGGCGACCGCACGCATGCGAATCGAGCCGCGCCCGGTGCGATAGGCATCGCGAATACCGACACGGCCGAGGATCTGTGCCCCAGTCGGAAAATCTGGGCCCTTCACGAACTCCATGAGGTCGTCGGGGGTGGCGTCGGCGTTGTCGAGCAAGTGGACAACGGCATCACACACCTCACCCAGGTTGTGGGGAGGAATGTTGGTGGCCATACCAACGGCGATGCCCTGGCTGCCGTTGACCAGCAGGTTCGGGAAGCGGGCCGGCAAAACGACCGGTTCTTGGTGCTTGGCATCGAAGTTGTCGCGAAAGTCGACGGTGTCTTCGTCGATGTCAGACAGCAGGCGCATGGCCAGAGGCGTGAGGCGACACTCGGTGTAGCGGTAGGCGGCCGGTGGATCGTCGGGCGAGCCGAAGTTGCCGTGAGGATCGATGAGCGGGTTGCGAAGCGAGAAGCTCTGGCCCATGCGAACGAGCGAGTCGTAGATGGCTTGATCGCCGTGGGGGTGGTACTTGCCGATGACATCGCCAACCACCGTGGCGCACTTGACGTGGCTGCGATCGGGGCGATGACCGGCATCGAACATGCTCCACAGAATGCGGCGGTGCACGGGCTTGAGACCGTCTCTGGCATCAGGCAAAGCACGACTGACGATGACCGACATTGCGTACTCGAGGAAGGATTGCTCCATCTCGGTCTGGATCTCGATCGGCTCGATGTTGTCGTAGTCGGGTGCGCCGGTGTCGGGCCCATCGCTGGGCGGCTCACTCCCTGAATCCGTAGCGCCAGAATCAGAGGGCGGAAGGTCAGTCATACAGGTGCTCCGTTGTTCACAGAATCAGATGTCCAGGAAACGAACGTCATCGGCGTTCGTCTGGATGAAGTTCTTCCGGCTCTCGACGTCGTCGCCCATCAACACGGCAAAGACTTCGTCGGCGATGGCGGCCTGGTCGACCGTGACCTGTAGAAGCGTCCGGGTATCAGGGTCCATGGTGGTTTCCCACAACTCTTCCGCGTCCATCTCGCCGAGCCCCTTGAGTCGAGCGAACTCGGCGTTGGGATGGTCGACGAGGTAGGCGTCGCGCGCGGCGGCGTCTTTGAGGTAGATCTTGGACTTACCGACCTCGGTCGAGAACAGCGGCGGCTGCGCCACATAGACGTAGCCAGCGTCGACCATCGGCCGCATCTGACGGAAGAAGAACGTAAGCAACAACGTGCGAATGTGGCTGCCGTCGACATCGGCGTCTGCCAGCAGGATCACCTTGTGGTAGCGGGCCTTCGTGACGTCGAAACCCTCGCCCGTCTCTTCATCAGGCTCGCCGAGGCCACAACCAATCGCCTGGATCAGCGACACGACCTCGGTGTTCTTGAGCATGCGATCGGGGCGAGCCCGCTCGACGTTGAGAATCTTGCCCCGGATGGGCAGGATCGCCATCGTGTTCGAATCGCGAGCTTCCTTCGCCGAACCACCTGCGGAGTTCCCTTCGACGATGTAGAGCTCAGAAGCAGCAGGATCCTTGCTGCGACAGTCAGCAAGCTTGCCCGGCAGACCAGCGCCGTCGAGAGCTGACTTGCGGCGGATGGTCTGGCGAGCCGTCGTGGCAGCGATACGGGCCTTGGCCGCCATGATCGCTTTGTTTACCATCAGCTTGGCTTCACGGGGATGCTCTTCGAACCACTCACGAAGGTGTTCGTTGGTAGCTTTCTCAACCAGTGAACGAACCGAGACATTGCCCAACTTCGACTTGGTCTGACCTTCGAACTGGGGATCCTGAATACGAACCGAGATGATCGCAGTGAGACCCTCGCGAATGTCCTCACCCTGGAGATTCTCTTCCTTCTCCTTGAGAATCTCTCGATCACGGGCATAGGCGTTCACCGTTCGGGTGAGTGCGCTGCGGAACCCCTGCTCATGCATGCCACCTTCGAGAGTGGAGATGCCATTGGCAAAGCTGTGGATGCCATCAGTCTGGTAGCCGGTGTTCCAAGAGAACGCGATCTCGACCTCTTCGGTCTCGTCGATTTCCTCGAACCAGCCAACGTTGTCGAACAACTCTTCTTTGCTGCGATTCAGATGACTGACGAAGTCTCGAATACCGCCGTCGTAGCGATGCGTGACCGTGCCGGCTTCCGGGTTGAGCTCGTCAGTGACACGCAACTCAAGACCAGCATTCAGGAAGGCCATCATCTGGAAGCGATCCAGCAGGGTCTGCGTGCGGAACTCGATCCCCTCTTTGAAGATCGTAGGATCTGGCCAGAAGCGCACCGTCGTGCCAGTGCGGGGTTCGCCGCCTTCACCAAGAGGCGCGTCGCCGACGATCTTCAGCTTCTGATCTGGTGCACCGCCGTCCTTGAACGACATGAAGTGGCGCTTGCCGTTGCGATCGATCTCGACTTCTACCGTGGTCGACAGGGCATTCACGACCGAGATCCCCACGCCGTGCAGGCCGCCTGAGACCTTGTAGCCACCATCGCCGAACTTGCCACCGGCGTGGAGAACGGTGAGCACGACCTCGGCGGCGGTCATGTCTTCGTACTTGGAATGCTTGTCGACGGGAATACCTCGACCGTCGTCGCTGACTTGCACGCCGCCATTGGCCAAGACCGTGACGTCGATGGTCGAGCAATGGCCAGCCATTGCCTCGTCGACAGAGTTGTCAACGACCTCCCAGACGAGGTGATGCAAGCCCGTGGGACCGGTCGAACCGATGTACATGCCCGGCCGTTTGCGAACTGCCTCGAGCCCCTCGAGAACCTGAATCTGATCGGCTCCGTAACTGCCTACGACCGCGGCCGGGGCCGAGGGCAAAGACGAGTTTTCAGAGTCGCTGGAATTGGAATCGGTGTCCATACGTCCCGTCACAATCGTGCTGGTGGATTCTAGCAGTTGGGGGGTGCCAGTGGGTGTTGCCTAGGCGCCGATGCGGGTAGTGATCTTTCGCACTTCTGTCTCGGGGAAGAGCTCGTGAAACCTACGAATGATCTGGGTTTCCATCCAACCGACCTGTGATGCCCAGGTGGCATCATCGCAACCGACGACGAGCACTCCGTCGAGCAGTTCGATCGGCCGAGTAGGTTCACTCAGCGCAGGGCCGACGATGTCGTCCCAACGTTCTTGCAATGCACCCAAGGTACGAATCGGTGGCGCACCAAGGTAGGCCAGGTAGTTCTCGAGCGTTTCGCCGATCGCGGACGGATGCTCGTTCATGTCCTACTCCTCACCCCCTGCCCCCACTTCTGCTTCATCAGGTATCACCGTCGCTGTGCGTGTGTCTGTCGATCCAATCTCTGCCAGCCCGGTTGCCACCGAACCCGAAGATTGAATGAATCCGCTGCCGCCCGGCCCCCGTGCTTCGTATCTGAGTGTCTGATCGGGCACCGTACCGGCTGGGAGCTCTGACGCACTGGTGATGATGGTCTGGCCCGGAGGCAGTGTCGCCAACAAGATCCGGGCTCGGTCCGGGTCGAGCTCGCTCAGCACATCGTCGAGCAGGAGCAATGGTGACTCTCCCAACTGGTCGGCCACCAGGCGGTGACCTGCCATCCTCAGGGCAAGAGCCAGCGTTCGCTGCTCGCCTTGTGAGGCTTCAACCCGGCTGTCGAAGCCGTTCACTCGGAACGACACGTCATCTCGGTGCGGGCCGACCGAGGTCATACCTCGCCGAACATCGTGGTCGCGTGCATCCGCGACACCCTCTGCCAGCGAGTCGTGCGACCATGAACGGTCATAGAACGCCGTGACATCACTGGCTTCGCTGGCAAGCTCGTCATAGGCCGACGCCACTCCAGGCATGAGTTGACCCAACGTGTTCTCCCGCCGAACTGTGAGATGCTCACCGGCTGCCGCCAGCTTCATGTCCCAGACGTCGAGTGTCCCCTCCGCCGCTTCATCGAGTCGGCCGTTGCTCTGTCGGAGCAGCGAGTTTCGCTGCTTGAGGATCTTGTCGATGTCGCGCAAGACGCCGTCAGCACTGGGATCGAGAGCCACGATGACGTCGTCGAGAAAGGCCCGACGCAACGCCGGCCCTTCCTTCACCAGAGCGAGGTCGTCGGGTGCGAACACGGTGACGCGCAACGCACCCAACAAATCCCGGCTGCGTTGCAACCGCTGTTTGTTGACTTGCGCCCGACTTCTACCTTTGGCCAGCTCGAGATCAATCGAAACCTCTCGACCGTCTCGCTCCCCAATCGCACGGATCACTGCACTCGCAGCCCCTCGCTTCACCATGCTTTCGGTCGGTGCTCCACGAAACGACTTGAGTGTGGCCAGAAGGCTGAGCGCCTCGACCACATTGGTCTTTCCAACGCCGTTGGGACCAATGATCGCCGTAAGACCATCCGACAAGCGGAGGTCCAGCCGTTCGTAGCTTCGAAAGTCGATGAGTTCAAGTTGTCTGATCAGCACGCTGAGTCACCTGAGCGTCAGCGTTTGCCTGGCCTCAAGAGACCCGGACAGGCATCAACAAGTACAGGAAATCCTCGTTGCCATCGATCCGAACCAACGCTGGCTTCAGCTCGTCGATCGTGGACAAGGTGATGCGCTCAGCAGCGGCAACCTCGACACCCTCGATCAAATACTGGGCATTGAAAGCTACCGTCAGCGGCGTTCCGACGTAGTCGCCCTCGATCTGCTCTCGGGCCGTACCCACGTCTTGTGTGACTGCAACGAGTTCGAGACCAGCATCAGACAGTTCGAGGCGCACGGGGGTTGCTTCGCGAGCCAGCAGCTTCACACGGCGCAACGCATCCAGCAGGTTGTCTCGCTCGAGCGTCAGGACGTTCGGGTGTGAATCAGGAATGAGGCCTCGGTAGTTCGGGAACTCGCCTTCGATCAACCGGGTGATCAGTGTGACCGGACCAACTTCGAACGAGGCTTCACGCTCGCCGAGTCGCAGCTGCACTTGATCACCATGACCAAGAATGCGGTTCAACTCGTTCAGTGCCTTGGATGGAATCAGAACGGTCTGTCCTTCTGCCAACACCGATGCTCCAGGGACGTCGCGCATGGCCAGTCGATACGAGTCGGTGGCCACCAGTCGCAGTCCGTCTGCTTCGGCGGCAAGCAACACACCGGTCAGAATCGGACGTGAATCATCAGAACTGGCCGCACGAACCACTTGGTTGAGTGCGTCGGCCAGTACTGCTGAGTCCAACGACACCGGCTCGGTACCGAGCATCGAGATTTGAGGAAAGTCATCTCCTGCGATCAAGCGGATCGCAAAGTCGGACCGGCCTGCAGCAATTCGTAGCTCGTCGTTCTCCGCACTGACCGACACGGCGCCCGGCTCGAGGGCCCGCACGATGTCTGACGCCAAACGAGCGGGAATGACCGCAACGCCGTCACTCTCGCCTGACACGGTCACCGAGACCGTGATGGTCAGATCGAGGTCGCTACCTGTCAAACGGAGCTTGTCGCCTTCGAGGTCGGCTCGCACACCGGAGAGACCCGGTAGGCCACCTCGGCCGCTGACCGCTCGACCTGCGATGCCCAAGGCATCAACCAATACATCTCGCTCACAACGGAACTTCACCGTTGGCACTCCCTGTTCGTCTTGGTGTTGTCGTAGGGCCGGCGTAGCGGCCTAGAGGTTCGTGTCGTGGACATTCGGTTTGGGTTGCTTTGAACGACCCGTCCACATCTGGTGTGGTTAATACTGTCTTGCTTGGCTGGAATCAGTAGTGGCAGTAGTAGGGCCTGTGGATTGTGGACAGCATGCTGTTTGGCCTGGTCAGGTTGCATGAAGTTGTCCACCCGTTGTCCTACCGTTTCCACACAGCAGCGGTGCTCGTCGGTCGAGGCTGGGGATAGACGAGTGGCCGTCCACCAGCCATCCCCCGTTGATCCACAGCTTTGTCCAGAGCAGTCCTGGCCAGCACGATCTTGCTGCAAAGAGGCCAAGACAGCATGATGCCGCGTTTGTGGAGCGCTCGGCGGGATGGCGGAGAGGTCAGGCATTCTTGGCCCGATTGCGCACGATCTTCTCTAAGGCCGTCACGTCGTCATAGATCTGCGAACGTTCGGCCATGAGGGCCGAGATCTTGTCGCAGGCGTGCATCACGGTGGTGTGGTCACGTCCGCCGAACTCTCTGGCGATCGCCGGATAGCTGAGTTCGGTGAGTTCACGACTGACGAACATAGCCATCTGACGAGCGAGCACCAGGGGACGGCGACGGGACTTGCCCTGGAGTTCGTCGAGGGTGAAATCGAACTTCTCCGACGTGACATCGAGAATCATGGTGACCGTGATGGGACGCGGCTGCCGATCGTCGATGAAGTCCCGCAGCGTACGCTCGGCGAGTTCGCGAGTCATCGGGTGCTGGTTGAGGTTGGCGAAGGCCGTGACCTTGTTCAGCGCACCCTCGAGTTCTCGGATGTTCGTCGTGATGTTGTCGGCAATGAACTCGCTGACCTCGTTCGGCAAGAAATAGCCGTCTCGTTCGGCCTTCTTTCGGAGAATAGCCATCCGAGTCTCGATGTCTGGGGGCTGGATGTCAGTCAACAGCCCCATCACGAATCGACTACGAAGGCGCTCTTCGAGTGTCGGAATCGCATCAGGCGGTCGATCCGAGCACAGCACGATCTGGCGGTCGGCCCCGTACAACTCGTTGAAGGTGTGGAAGAACTCTTCTTGGAGCCCGTCCTTGCCGGCGATGAATTGGATGTCATCGACGAGTAGCACGTCAACGTTGCGGTAGTGGCGCTTGAAGTCTGCGCCCTGGCTGTTCTTGATCGAGTCGACGAATTCGTTCAGAAAGGATTCAGTCGAGACGTAGCGCACCGTCAGGCGGGGGTAGACGCTATTGACGTAGGCCTCGATGGCCCGGAGCAGGTGGGTCTTGCCAAGTCCTGCATCACCGTAGATGAACAGTGGGTTGTAGCTGCCGCCCGGCCGTTCGGCGACCGAGAGCGCAGCGGCGTGAGCAAATCGATTGGACGCCCCGATGACGAAGCTTTCGAAGTCGTAGCGCCGAACTGGGTCATAGGTGGGACGAGCGGTTGGCTCCGGAGACTGCGGGAAGACAACGTCAAGCGGACCGTTCGATGCGCTGGCGCCCGGTGTCGCAACGTCTTGGGGAACCGGTGCCGGAGCAGGAGTGACGTCGTCCAGATCGAACAGGGTGGGGGTTGATTGCTCGAAGTCGATGGAAAGGGAGTGTCCTGCAGCTTCGGAGACCGCCTCTTCGAGCAGACTGCGATAACGCCCGTCGAGCTTTTCTCGAACGATTGCGTTTGGGACTCGAAGGGTGAGGACCCTTTCATTCAGCCCGCCAGCTTCGACGTTGGAAAACGTGCTCTGCCACGTTCCGGTGTTGATCTCACGGCGCACAGCAGCCGATGCGAGATCCCAGAGTTCGACGGCATTCATCACTTCATCGACCGGACGAAAGCAGTCATGGAGCGGTTCGAGTTGATGGATGTCATGCGTGCGATCTCGCCCGAGCCCTTCAATTCGATCCCCCACTCGGTTGGTGACAACCGACCTCTTTCCCCAGTTCCCACAGATTTGTCCACAGTTGTGTCGGAGTGTCCGTTGGTGTCGGAGTGTCCCTTGGTTTCAATGCCTTCGGTAGGTCGTTCCACCTACTCGGAGGGGCGACGCTACACGCCGACCTCGGGCCTTACCACTCCACTTGTGGAAAAGGTTGGACCCTCTCGAAAACGCCCGTAGTGTTTCCCGAGCTGGGCCGTTCTGGTGGAATAGTGGTGTCCATACACCGCTGACGTGCGAGTTCGGACCATTATGATGCCTGATCGCCGTCTCGGTTCTTGGTTTCGACTCTTCGAAGCGACGAACCGAAGCACTGGGTCGTTCCCGTGTCAGTCCCGTCCGCCGTGCACCCTGTTCGCCGGCGCAATTCTCTCAGCAGCCACTCGCTGCGAGTTCCAGGAGATCTTCATGAAGCGCACCTTCCAGCCCAATACCCGCAAGCGAGCAATGAAGCATGGCTTCCGTGCTCGCAAAGCAACTCGGGGAGGCCGCGCCGTTCTGCGTACTCGCCGCCTCAGGGGCCGTCACAAGCTGAGTGCGTGACCGCTTCGGTCACACGGCGTTCCACGTTTGCCGCGTTGGCCCGTGGTGACCGAGCCCGTCATGGAGCGGTACGAGTTCGCTTCATCGGCCTCGACCATCCGGACATGCAGCCCGGCACTCGAGTCGCGCTCTCGTTTGCGTTTCCGCGATCCTTTGGCAACGCCGTCGAGAGAAATCGGGCCAAGCGTCGGCTACGGCATGCTTTTCTCGACGCTGATGGCGCATCGTGTGATGGCACGTTCCTGATGACGGCGAGCCGATCCGTTCTTGACCTGCAGTACGACCACTTGGTCGCCGACGTGCGTCGGTGTCTTGAACCGACCCGTGGAACCTCATGAAGACGGTCTTGCTGAAAGTGATTGGTCTGTATCGAGCCACAGCTCCTGCCAGAGCGCCCCGCTGCCGATACATTCCCACCTGTTCTCAATACGCTGAAGAAGCCATCACCACGTTCGGAGCCGCTCGTGGCTCGTGGTTGTTCGTCCGTCGCATCGGTCGTTGTCACCCGTTCGGGTCCTTCGGCTTTGATCCCGTACCGGAGAAGTAGCTCATGTTCGACCCCTTCCTCAGAGCCGTTGCTCAAGCCCTTGCCGCTCTCTACGAGCTTCCGGTTGTTGGTGGTAGCTACGGCGAGGCCATCATCCTGCTGACCCTGTGCGTCATGGTCCTGTTGATGCCGCTCACGTTGAAGGCAACTCGCAGCACGATCAAGATGACACAAATGCAGCCCGAACTGAAGCGGCTGCAGAAGAAGCACAAGGACGATCGCGAAACGCTGAACGCCGAGATGATGAAGCTCTACCAAGAGCAGGGCATCAACCCGGTTGGTGGCTGCTTGCCAATGTTGGCTCAGCTCCCCGTCTTCTTGGTTTTGTTTCAGGTGTTGCGAGGTCTCAGCCGGCGAATTTCTGATCAACCGTTCTTTGCAGCCGCCAACCTCGTGCGCGACGCCAACGGCCTTGCGGTCAGTGCCGGCAACGAAATCAGCCCCCGCTTCATCAGTGAAGACACCGAGATGTATCAGAACCTGGCCGGATCGACCGAGATGAACTTCGGTCCCTTTGACCTGGCCGCCGAAGCCCGGGACGTTCTCTCCGACAGCATCATCTCCGGTATTCCCTACGTCTTGTTAATCGTCGTGGTGGTTGGCACCAGCTACTACCAACAGCGTCAGATTTCCTCTCGACGGGGCAATGACGCCTCCCCCATCAATCCGCAACAGCAAATGCTGCTTCGCTTCTTGCCTCTGCTGTCCGGGTTCTGGTCCTTCCTCTTTCCTGCAGGATTGGTGCTCTACTGGGCCACCTCGAACACCTTCCGGATTGGTCAGCAGGCCTACATCACCCGCCAGATCTACGGCAAGGAAGCCGACACGGGGAAGAACGAGGTCGTCATCAAGAAAGGCGATGACGATGATGCTTCGGCCAAGAAGTCGAAGAACAAGAACGGTTCGGGCAGCTCGGACAAGAGCGCGTCCAAAAAGTCGGCAGAGCCGAAAAAGTCTGTCGATGCCAAGAAGAGCAAGAGCGAAGCGTCGAGCGGCGATGACTCATCGTCGAATGGTTCGACCAAGCCCGCCGACCGCAAGGCCGAGTGGGAAAAGCTCCGAGCAAAGAAGAAGACAGCACAGCGTTCGTCGACCGAGCCATCGAGCCGAGTCACGCCAAAGGGCACGCATTCGCGGCCCGCCAAGCCGAAGCGGAAGAGGTAACCATCGTGGAATGGGTTGAAACCACAGCGAAAAGCATTGAAGAGGCGAAAGATCTCGCCCTGGACAAATTGGGTGTGGACGAAGCCGACGCCGAGTTCGAGGTGCTCGAGGAGCCTCGTCAGGGCTTGTTCGGTCGCACCAGAGGCGAAGCACGGGTACGGGCTCGGGTCGAGCCCAAAGCGCCGCGGGCCAAAGACGATCGACGCGATCGTAAGCGCCGGAAGCCGAAGACCGATGACAAGAAGGCCGCCAAGCCCGTGCCAGTTGCCGCTTCGTCGGAGGCTCCTGACGGGACCTCAGCCGAGGAGCAGCCGGAGAAGTCGCCCAACAGCCGGGGAAAGCGTTCCGACGCTTCCAGCGGTGAAGGTCGCTCGAGTGGCCACCGCTCGGATAAAAAACGCGGCGGCAGTCGCGACACCAACCGAGGCGACAAGCCCGAACGAAAAGAGTCTTCGATGGAAGAAGTCCGTACCTGCGTTGATGAGTTCCTCACGGGTCTTGTTGCCGCTTTCGACATCGACACTCCGGTGGCGATCGACGACAGTGACGAGCAAATCGTGGCAACCATCGAGGGTAAGCACGGGCTGCTCCTCGGCCCAAAGGCCCGGACCCTCGATGCGATTCAGGAACTCACCCGGGTCACCGCCCAACGCACGGCCCCGTCATCGATTCGTATCAAGGTCGATGTCGGTGGTTACCGTGAGGCCCGCCGAGTGGCCCTTGCTGGCTTCGCCCACAAGGCAGCCGAGAAGGCCCTTGCCGAAGGTGTTGATGTCGTGCTCGAGCCCATGTCTTCAGCTGACCGCAAGGTCGTGCATGACACGCTGAACGACGCTGAGGGCGTGTCAACTCGATCAGCTGGTACAGACCCTCGTCGTTACGTCGTCGTCGTACCCGATGCTCCCTCCGCCGAGGACGCATCTGACGATGCTGGCTCCGACGAAGAAGAGTGACCTCTGACATCTGACGAACAGCTGCTTGCCGTTCTCGAACGGGCTCGGACCGTGGGATTCCTTGGTCCGGGCCCGTTGCGCGTCCACCTCGAGCATGCTCGCAGCTATGGATCCCTGATCCCCTCCGACGCCAAGCGACTGATCGACCTGGGTTCGGGTGGCGGACTACCCGGCATACCCCTACTGGCGGACGACCTCGACATGAGCGGTGTCCTCCTCGACGCTGCGTCGAAGCGCACCGCCTTTCTCGTGTGGGCCGCCGTCGAACTCGGCATCAGCCATCGGGTCAGTGTCGTCACCGCTCGAGCCGAAGTGGCAGCTCACGAGCCCGAGCACCGCAGCCAGTACGATGTTGTTGTCTGCCGGGGCTTTGGGCCGCCAGCGCACACCATCGAATGCTCCTCGGGGTTTCTTGCCGAAGGCGGGCAGCTTCTGATCAGTGAACCGCCAGACCGCCGTCAGTGGGACAACGACGTCTTGGCTTCGATCGGCCTCGTCCATGCCGAGACCAGCCATGGAGTGGCAGCCTTTCGTCGTATTGGCCCGGTGCCCACCGAGATACCCCGCACGATCAGGCGAATGCAGAAGCAACCGCTGGCAGTCGAGGCCTGATCTCTCCGCCGACGTAAGGTCTGCTGAGCGCTACGCTCCCCCAGCTTCGCATGTGCCCTCGTGTTTCACGTGAAACATCGGAAGGTTCTCTGCTTGGATGACAGCGATCAGCAGGGTCGAGTGGCCAGTGCCGGCCCTGTAACGCTGGTGTCGACTCCGCCCACTGAGCACCTTCTGCGCCGAGGAATGCATGGGGTGCGATCCGCAGGCCGAGCGACCTGGGCGAGCGCTCCGGATGCCGTTGGAGACCCAGACGCCGCGGATCGGTGGACACGCATCGACTCGAGCCCGCTCGAACCACGTGTGATGGTTCGAGTTCAGCGGTGTCCTGCGCTTCCAGTCGTTGAATTGAGCCTTGCCGTCTCCCCCCGCAGCTGATGCGGCCAACGCCAAGTCTGCTGGTCCGGCCCTGGGGAACGTGCCGGGCGATCCATGGCGCCGATGCACGGTCACCAGCGCTCGGCGAAGATGCACCTCCGCCCAGCTGCTCTGTCGGATCGACATGTGCAGTGGCGTCCTGAGTCCCGGGACGAAGAGGGAGTCCTCCACGGGGCAAGCTCGGCGCGGAAGCCGAACCCTCGTTGCGAGGGACGTGGCGGGGGTCGTGCGGTGGACTTGATGGCATCCCCGCATGTGCCGTCAAACTTGAACCACCGAGGCCCCTTCGTCGCCTGGGGTGAGGTCTGCCCCGCCCTGGTTCGATCGCCGACTGCTCATCCCGAAGGCAGCCCCAACCCGGTTCCTCCGCTAGATCGGAGCCGCGAGGCCCGATGGTAGATGGCTACTTCCGGCGATGCTGGCGGCTCGGCAGCGCTGGGACGCTCGAGGAGCTACGCCGAGCAGCTTCACAAAGGCAAGGGGCTGAGCCGCTCTCAGATGCCATTGAGTCGATGCCATTGAGTCGATGCCATTGAGTCGTGCGGTGTCCGGCTGTCACCGCCGGTCAGCGTTCAGAGACCAGCGCCACGATTGCGCGACAAGGCGTAAGACAGATGTCTGCCGGGCTGGCACTTGTGATCGACGTAGGGATGTTGTGCCAGCCCTCTCTCATCGTGAGCCGCACTCCGTCCCCTGCTGGTGTGGTGGCGTGGTTGCGGCGCGAACCAGAACACATCTGTCCGGCGTGAGCTGCCTTCACCTAGCGAGCCAAGTATCGATGTCGGGTGTTCTGTGGTGAGGACTGGGAGTTGAGTCGCTGGTCTCGCCGCGATGTTTCACGTGGAACACGAAGTCCGTCGGTCTCGCAAGCCCCTTGTGCGGGAGGGGCGGTGACGAAGGAATGCTGTTAGATGAACGGGTCGGATACGCCTGCCCGGCGAGTTCCAGCGGGAGGCTTCGTAGCGCCCTGCGGAAGGTGCGTCGGGTGGAGGACGTGGAGTCCCTTTCGATGGGGTGACCGGACGCAAGCCGTGTTTGGGTCGTATTCCGTAGGGCCTTCTTGGCTCGAGCTGCGGTGTGAGTGCTTTGAATGGGGCTCTACGAAGGGCAGCGCTATGTTTCACGTGAAACATGGCCTTTCCGGGGTGATTCCCTATTCTGACCCACGGTCCTAGCGCAGCTTCGTACTGGCCATCTCGGAACTTGATCCTGGCGTGGCAGCGAATGGGCCCTCCGACGGAACTGTCGTAGGGGACTGGAGCGCTTGACTGGGCCTGGGGCTTTCGGGTGATCGCTTGTCGTATACGTCGTATACGTCGTATACGCCGGATGCGGGGGTACGGGGATACGACAGATAGCTCAGTGAATTGTGGCGGCTCCCGATCGGCACTGTCGGCGGCCTGACCGTGATCGAGTGTGGTCGTCACGCTGGTGTGTGTTTGAACCCACGGGCCGGTCCCTCTCCGCGGTCGATAGCGGAGGCCTCCATCGGGCCTCAGTTGCACTGGCGGTGATAGGTCGCCCGGTGCGATAGGTGGTCCCAACGTCCCATGTTTCACGTGAAACATCGGACGCTCGAGTCTTGAGTAAGCGCCCAGAGGTAGGCCACCAAAGGTTGTGAATGTGGTGGACGCGGCGTCGCCCAAATTGGCGAGGCTTGCCAGGGGCGCGGCGTTGTGGTTCGACCGTCTGCCCATCGACGTCGGTTTGCTTGATTGTTGCTTGTGCGGGAGAGGGGAGGCGTTGTTGCGCAGATGTTTCACGTGGAACGTCCCTGGCCCTGCGAACCACGAGAAGGATCTACACCTCTGCGGAGGTCATGGCTAGAGGGCCTCGTTCAACCGTCGTCGACGTGGCCTGGCGTTGGTTGAGGGATATGAAGGATTCTGGTCCGTCTCCTGGAACGAGCCGGCTGTGGGTCGAGACGAGGCTGTGCGATTCCGTGGGGCGCTTGTACTTCCAGGGCTACGCGGTACTTCCGGGGGTTCGCGGCGCAGACCGACGGTAAGTGTTTCACGTGAAACATCCCTCGTATAGCACCGCACACGGGCGCCGCGCGACGCATTGCTGTCAGACGACAGAGGGCTGGTGTGACGTGTCGGGCGTTCGGCGGGGGAGTGATTGACGTGGCGGTGATTGACGTGGCGGTGATTGACGTGGTGGAGTCACGCCTGACGAGTTGTGATGGCTGTCGGGCGATGCGTGGTCGGTGGTGGGTGGCGGCTCGGCTTCGGCGACCTGACATCAAGGGCGATAGAGGAACCTTTCGGCTGCTTGGGGTTTCCGTGACGTTGTTTCACGTGAAACATCGGTAGGGGGTGGCGCCGATGGCGCTGCGGCGTCCAAATCAATGACAAGTTGGCCGAGTGTCTGTTCGCCGGACCTCGGAACCGGCTAGGTTCTGACCCTTCGCATGTTTCACGTGAAACACACCAGACGTGGCGCAGCCTTCCGATCACTGCGGTCTCTTCCGCACGATGTGCTTCGTGCACACATGACTATCTGAAACAGGAGGTTCGATGACTTCGTTCGAACCGTCAACTCCAGCACCTCCGCCTCGTTCGAGCTGTCGCGTGATTGCGATTGCCAATCAGAAGGGTGGCGTTGGAAAGACCACGACGACGGTAAATCTTGGTGCCGCCGCCGCTGAGCTCGGCCATCGAGTCCTGATCATTGATCTCGACCCCCAGGGCAATGCCAGCACGGGGCTGGGCATCAATCCTCGAAGCCTCGAGTTCTCGATGTACGACGTGCTGCTGCACGACGTTCCGATCGACGACGCAACTGAGGCAGCGGCGGTGAAGAACCTCTTCATTGCGCCCGCGAACTTGAACCTGGCCGGTGCTGAGATCGAGTTGGTGCCGGCGTTCAGTCGGGAGATGCGGTTGAAGAACGCCATCGCAGCGGTCTCCGATGACTATGACTTCGTCCTGATCGACTGTCCGCCATCACTGGGACTGTTGACGGTGAACGCCTTTGCCGCCGCAGACGAGGTGCTGGTCCCCGTGCAGTGTGAGTACTACGCCCTCGAAGGCCTGGGTCAGCTGCTCAGGAATGTCGACTTGGTACAGCGAAACTTGAACTCTTCCCTCCATCTGTCACACATTGTTCTTGTGATGTACGACGCGAGGACCAATCTCGCCGCTCAGGTGGCAAGCGAGGTGCGAGAGCACTTCGGATCGAAGGTGTGTCGCAGCATTATTCCTCGGACGGTTCGTCTTTCAGAGGCTCCGTCGTTTGGGCAGCCGATCACAGTGTTCGACCCAACATCGCGTGGCGCTATTGCGTACCGCGATCTGGCCAAGGAGGTCACCGGTGAACCGTCGTAGCGGACTTGGGAAAGGTTTGAGTTCGCTCATTCCTTCCGACACCGACAGTAGTCAGACCGGCAAGATGGCCGAGATTCCGATTTCGGCGATCCAAGCGAATGAGTACCAGCCCCGTTCCCGGTTTGAGGAAGAGGCGTTGGTATCGCTGACCGACTCGATTCGCGAGCTGGGCGTCTTGCAACCCGTGTTGGTTCGCCAGCTCGGTCCGGATCGCTATGAGCTCATTGCCGGCGAACGTCGCTGGCGTGCGGCTCGACGGGCTGGTTTGCCGTCGGTCCCTGCGATCGTCCGAGACAGTGATGACCGACACTCGCTCGAGCAGGCGTTGGTCGAAAACCTTCATCGCGAGGATTTGAACGCTCTCGAGGAGGCCTCCGCCTTTCAGCAGCTGATCGATGAGTTCGAGTTGACACAGGAACAGGTGGCTCAACGGGTTGGCAAGAGTCGATCGGCTGTGTCGAACACGTTGCGTTTGTTCCAGCTGCCGGGCTCGGTCCAACGGATGGTGGCGTCTGGCGAACTTGCAGCTGGTCACGCCCGGGCGCTGCTGGCCTGTCCGGATCGCGCAGTGCAGGAACGGCTTGCTCTTCAGGTAGTTGCCGATGGCCTAAATGTTCGCCAAGTCGAAGAGCGAGTGCGCTCGCTCGGGCAGAAGGAAGCCGAGGAGTCGGTGTCACCCCGGCCGGATCCGTCGACAATCGGTCAGACCCGACCGGCGGCACTTCTCGAGCTGGAAGAGCTCCTTGGCGATCATCTCGCCACCCGGGTACGGGCATCCTCGGGGAGCGGTAAGGGCAAACTCACCGTTGAGTACGCGGATCTCGAAGACTTGAATCGCATCTACCGAGCGATGATGGGACGCTGATTGCCAGCAGAGTTCGTTCCCCACAGGCTGTGGACAAAGCTGTGTGTACTGTGAACTCTCGATCCAGAGTTGATACACGATGGAACGCATGGTCCAGGGTTCGCAGGTGTGTGCAAGATCTCGGGACTGGCGCAGTTGCAGATGGACGTTCGCTGTCGTCGCCGCTCCGGCTTGACGCGAGTCGAGCGGGACCGATTGGTCCCGCTCGCGTCTGAACTCTCTGGGCTGTGCGTGCTTGAGCTGTCTACAGCCCGATCTCTTCGATCAGCTGCATCTTGCCCTTGGCACCAACGATCCGCTTGTCGACTTCGCCATCGCGGAACACCAGCAGCGTTGGGATG
Organism: uncultured Acidimicrobiaceae bacterium; assembly: GCA_964351995.1. Classification (GTDB taxonomy): domain Bacteria; phylum Actinomycetota; class Acidimicrobiia; order Acidimicrobiales; family SZUA-35; genus SZUA-35. Next base: position 101,777 of record CAYGQE010000001.1, read on the forward strand.
CTCATGACGCCGAAGCGCTGGGCAATGGCGGGATTCTCATCGACGTTGAGCTTGGTGATCTTCACGCTGTCGCCCTGTTCGGAGGCGATTTCGTCGAGAATTGGAGCGATCATCTTGCACGGGCCGCACCATTCGGCCCAGAAGTCGACGACCACGGGGGCGGAGGCGCCGTTCACGACTTCGTCGAACGTGGCTTCGGTGAGGTTGGTGACTGCGTCGGACATGAGGGCCTCCGAGGGAGATTGAGAATGGGTGAGAAGTTAAGAGATTGACAGTTTCGAGATCGCCTTGTGAGATCTGGAGCTGAAGAACACCATTGGCGTACGTAAGGAAAGAACGTTCCAGTGGGAGGGAGTATTCCCGTTGGCTACTTGCCGCGTTTGCGCCAGAAGAACCATCCGGCGAGAAGGAAGATCGCACCGAGGAACCAGTAGGCGGACCAGACTTCGCCATCGGAGGTGATGCCGATGGTGTCGCTGAGGACCACCAGGAACCGGACGGCCAAGACGAGGCCGATCAAGAGCATGACAACGGCAACCAGCCCGGCGGCAATGCCGTAGACCGCAAGGCGTGATGCCACCATGGCCTTGCCGGTGGTGGTCCCGCGAACGGTGTCGACATAGCCGACGATGGTGCTGGTCGCCCTGGCTGACCAGTCTTCAGATGCAGTATCGATCTCAGACATTCGCCGGAGCCTAGTCGGCTTTCTGGCCTCGCCAAGTGCTGAGGGGTGTGGGCCCTACTCGAGTTCGATCTCGCAGGTGGGCCCGACGATCACTGCGGTCGCCGGAACACCGGCCTGCACGAGCAGGGAAGCCGTCTCGCCCTCGAAGACAACCGAGATGAAGCTGTCGACGCCGAAGAGGCCCTCGACCAAGGGACTGCCTGCGCACGGTGAAGCGTCGATCGGCTGCAGCGGTTGATCGCCCAGGAGCTCGAGATACTCAGCAGCAGTGCTTGCATCGAGCCGGTCGAGAGGTATCGGACTGAGGGCCGTCTCACCCACATCACCCGCGTCCCCCGAATCTGCGGTGGCTTGCTCGGTCAGTTCTTGCGTGTCGGCCATCGTCTCGTCTTCGGCCGATTCGTCCATCGCCGCTTCTTCCTCCATGGCGTCGTCATCCGCAGCAGCGGCTTCGGTGGCGTCGTCATCGGCAGCCGCCAGTGCATCGCTGTCTTCAACGTTACGGCTCGCACCGCTGGCAAACGTCTCGTCTGCGCTCTCCGTGGCGGTGTCGACGCTGGCGACGTCCTCATCACCGTCACCGAGGGTCGAGGCGAAGCCAAGTCCGCCAACGACCAGGGCAAGGGCAGCTGCGGCGGTCAGCCAGGTCGGAATGCCCCGTGATTGTTTGCGGGCACGGCGTTCGTCGAGCGAGGCGACGCCGCCCTGCGGTGGCGTCAGTGTGGTCGCGGTTGCCGAAGTCGCCGCCGCTCGCTGTTGGTCGAAGAGGTCGAGCGCGGCCGAGATCTGGACCTGTGCCAGGCCAACGGGGGGAGGGAGGTCAGCCAGGTCATCGGCCATGGCCTCGAACGCTCGAACTCGGGCCAACAATGCAGGGTCGGCCTCGACCGTCGCTCGTTCCTCCGCAGTCGCCTCTCCATCGAGATACAGCGAAGCCAGCAGGTCGTCGTCTGCGGGATCTGTTGGAGAGGAAGGCGTGTCGGTCATCGTGGCAATCGGTCAGAAAGGCGTGGTCGGTGGCGGCGTGTTCTTGATTGGACGTTCCGGTGGTGCGTTCTGGTTCCCGAGAAGTGCAGCAAGCTGTCTTCGGCCTCGAGAAATTCGAGAACGAACGGTGCCGGGAGCAATGCCGAGTGTCTCGGCGATCTCGGCGTAGTCCATGCCCATGACGTCGCGCAGCACCACCGGTGCTCGAAAGTCCTCGGCCATGTGGGGGAGTGCGTCTTCGATCGTGAGGCGATCGGCGACCTGCTGGTCCAGATCTGGGCCGTCGGCGATGGTCTCGGGTTCCTCGATGACGGCGATGGGTCGACGCTGTCGCCGTCGAAGCTCGTCGAGGCAGGCGTTGCTGGCCACCCGATGGCTCCACGTTCGGAACGTGCTCTGGCCCTGGAATTTGTCCAGGCCTCTGACGATCGCCATGAGGGCCTCTTGGCAAGCGTCGGCTGCGTCGGCGTCGTTGCGGGCCATGCGTCGACACAGGGCGTAGAGGCGCTCGTAGTGGCGCGACAGAAGTTGGTCCATCGCACCGCGGTCGCCCGCTTGGGCCCGGGTGACGAGATCCTCGTCGGAGACTTCGATCAGCGCAGCGTAGGCCAGGGGGCTGGGCCGGTCGTGCCATTGCCCAGACGGGTTCAGCCGACCTCGACCTCAGTCAGTTCGAAGCGGTTGTCCGGTTCGCCGTTGTCGTCGGCGTCATCGGAGGTGCCTGGGTTGGTGACCCAAATCAACATCTGTGTTCCGACCAGCGAGTCGATCGAGAAGTCGACCTTGTTGCGAAGGGCTCGGCCGGCAGCCGCTGGTTCGCCCCAGGTGCCCGGGGCCCCGCTGAAGTCGTCGCCGATGTAGATCTCGACCGACCAGTCTTCGCTTTCGGTGTCGAGGACGACCTCGTTGACCCTCGCAGAACCGCCGAGATCGATGATCAGCCCGACCCCCGACTTCAGGTTGCCGAAGTTGGCCGACCGATACCGCTCACTGCGCCAGTAGGTGTCGCCGTCGCCGTCGATGGCAAAACCAGCAGTGTCGTTGCGTTCTTCGCCATCACCTTCCGGGTCGATGGCGGTGGCTCCGGCGAGCGTTGGGTCGACGATGACATTGACCGGGGTGAGCGTGGTGGTGTCAGAGGTTTGGTCCGTTGCCGGTGCATCGTTGGTCTCGTCGTTGTTGCGATCGAGGACGCTGTCGGCGAGTGGGGTGTCGGCGAACAGGGCGCCGACCACGATCAGCGCCGTGGCGACGAGCACAAGGGCGAGTGCGGGCAGCATCCACGATCGCTCCGAGCGAATGAAATCGTCCATGTCGGCATCGGGTTCCGCGTTTTCGTCCTCCATGGTCGGTGGGATGTAGACGGGTTCGCCAACGATCATGGTCTGGTCGTGCGCAGGACTGAGAACGGGATCGAATCGCATGCCAGACAGCGCGACTCGCACGTCGCTGGCCCGAGCCGGCCGGTCGGCCGGCTCACGAGACATCAGCCCGGCGATGAGGTCATCGAAGGCCTGAGGTAGCTCGGGATTGATGTGGCGAATGCGTGGGACCGGTTTCTGCAGTCGGGCGAGCGCAGTGGCGGCATCAGTGTCGGCCTTGAACGGGGCTCGTCCGGTCAACGCTTCGTAGAGCACGATGCCAAGTGCGTAGAGGTCGGATCGGGGGTCGGAGGCGTCGCCGCGGACTTGTTCAGGGGAGAGGTATTTGGCGGTGCCGAGGAGTGTCCCGGTGACCGTGAGGTCGGTGTCTTCGCCGGCCTTGGCGATGCCGAAGTCGGTCACCATGATGCGGTCGTCTCGGCACATCAAGATGTTCGATGGCTTGATGTCGCGGTGGACGATGCCGGCGGCGTGAGCGTTGGAGAGCGCGTCAGCGACCTGCATACCGAGATCGACAGCCTCGGCGACCGACATGACACCCTGGCCGTCGAGTTGGGTGCGGAGCGTTTGACCGTCGACGAGTTCCATCACGATGACTTCGAGGCCGGGCTGGGTGACCGTGTCGTAGATCGAGACAATGCCGGGATGCGACAGCCGCGCAGCAGCAACGGCTTCTCGTCGGAACCGCACAAGAAAACCCCGGTCGGTGGCGAGGTGCGGATGCAGAATTTTTGCGGCGACGGGCCGCCCGAGCACCGTGTCGGCGGCTTGCCACACCTGGGCCATACCGCCGGTCGCGATCAGCGACACGAGTTCGTAGCGTTCGGCGAGCCGGAGTCCGGGCGCCGGCGTGATGCTGTTGTTCATGAGCCCAGTTGCGCTTCAGACATCGGCTCTGGCTCGGCGTTCGCTGGGTGCAGTTTCAGGGCTCGGGTCGTGGTGATGGAGCGAACCCACCAAACCATCAGGAAAATCAGAGCCGCCGCCGAAAGAAGTAGGCCGAGGCCCGGCACCGCTGTGGAGCGGACACCGAAGCTCGTCTCTGCCAGAAGAACGGTGCGGTCAGGGGTCATGATGCGGATACGGAGCGGGGACCGACCGAGCGACCTCGATTCCATCTCGACGTTGACCGTCGAGACGCCGGCGGGCAAGACGATCGTGGTTTGATCCTGGGTGACATCGATCTTGTCGCTTTCGAACAACAACATCACGGTGCGGTCGCCGCCGGAGTTGTTCTCGACGGTGAGCGGGATCTCCGCACGTTGTGCGGCGAGCGTCACTGACTGACCCTCGGGCAGACCGATGTCGTCGAAGCGATCATCCAGGCTCGTCTCCAATTGCTGCAGGGCGCGCGTGCGATCGGCGGGGTTGCGGTTGGCAACGAGCGCGGCGACGAGATCGCGTTCGAACACCGCTGGCGGGAGGCCGCCGTTGACGTAGAAGCTCCGGTAGGTGGCGATGTCTGACGTGGCGGACCGGATGAGGTCTTCGATCGCCAAGAGGTTCTGCGTGGGTTGCTCGTCCGGCAGGATCGGGAAGAGCGGAGAGTCCTTGGCTGCGTCGACGAGACTGACGGTGCCGAGCGTGCCCGGTTGTTCGAGGGCGGTGAGGAACAGCTGGATCGATGACACTGGTACCGATCGCAGTGCGCTGCCACCGAGGAAGATGGGCGAGCGGTCGGTGGCGGCCCGTATCGACAGTGCTGCCAAGAGGCGGTGCACGCGCTCGACGGAGCGAGCGCGACCGCCCATCGCCGAGGTGAGATTCGAGTCGACCTGAACGACACGAATCGAACCGGTGGTTCCGTCGAGAACGCCGCTTGAGCGAGCGCTCTCGTTGCCGATGTCGATGATCACCTCGACACCCAAGCGAACGAGGAGATCAACGCCTCGGATCGTGAGATTGCTATCGACGATCGTGATGTCGCGCGCCGGTTCGAGGCCAACGTTGGTCAGGCGCTCGAACGTTGTCGCCCGTGCCGTTGCGTAGAGGTCGGAGCGTCCGATCGTCGCCAGCGCAGAGATGTCGAGTTCTGGTGTCGGTGGGGCAACGACGGGGCGTCCACCGAGTGCTTCGCGAAGGCCGTTGGCGAGGGCCTCGTCGTTCTCGAGTTGGGTCAAGACGCCATCGCCGATGATGACGGTGAGCGGAAGCCCGGGATGGCTGGTGAGCAGTTCGGTCGCGAGTCCGACGGTGAGGCCTTCAGCAGAGCTGATCTCGAGCACAGTGCTGACCGGGAGTACGTCGATTTCTGCCGCTTCGGTCGGTAGGCGGATCAGGTTGGTTCGCAGCGAGGCGAGGTTGGCTCCGTCGGCGCTGCGGAGTTCGATCTGGACCGGGTACACACCGGCTTCACGGAGGCGGATCCGGTCGGCGCCTCCTTCCACGCTACGAATCGGGATGTCGAGGATCAGGTGACCTTCCGGGGTTCGTTCCAGGCTGGAGGTCTTCACGTACGGCAGAGGGAAGAAGGGAGTGATCGGGGGTTCGGTGATTTCAGACTCGTCAGCAATGGGGTCGTAGATCGTGCCACCGATCGTGGCCTCGGGGTCGAGATCGCCTGACCAACCCAGGACGGCCCGGAATGTTCCTTCAGACGGGACGAACGGGCTCTGGGCCAACAATGAGAGGGTGCCGGCCGGCTGGGCTGACGCAGGGGAGGTCGTGCCGCCGAACACCAAGGTTGCTGCGGCCAACGCAACAGCGGTGACGAGCGACGCCACGGCGCGAGCGACGTGGGTGACCCGAGTGGATGTGCTCTTCATGGCCGGTGCCGTTCGAGCACGACGAGCCCATCGGGTTCTGGCTCGAACCCCAGGTGGCGATACAGACCCAGAGCTCGCTGGTTGCGTTCCTGGGTGTTGACCATCATTCGTTGCACGCCGCGCTGGAACGCCCAATCGAAGCTGTCCATCACGAGGTCGGTTCCGATGCCCTCGCCGTTGTGTCGTGGGTCAACGGCAAGTCGCTGCAGGTAGCCACGGGTACCGGCGCGCCCGGTCACGGCGTAGCCCAGCACCTCGCCGCGCTCGATGACGACGGCGAATTTGCTGCCGGGAGTGGCACCTCGCGCCTCGCGCAGCGAGGTTTCGTCGAAGCGCCAGAAGTCGTCAAAAGCGCGGCGGTCGATGTCGAGCACGGCACGACGATGCCACGTGCGGCCGTTTCGAATGGATCGGGTCGGCGTCGGCGGCTGGTTGTAGAGGGGCCGCGACAGCAGGTGCAACCGTTCGAGTAGCCGAAAGCCGCCATCGAGAAAGGGCTGGGCATCCAGCTCGGAGAGCGCGGGCGTGACGGCTCGTTCGACTCCCCAGGCATCGAGTTGCTGGACGCACTCGATGACGTCGTTGGATCTTGGCCCGCTACCGTGACGGGCCGGCCCGACGAGAGCGACGAGGCGATCGCCCTGCCAGGGCACGACTCGAAGACCGGTTGTGCCGGTGAAGCGGCGGCGAAGCCCTCGTGCGTCGGTGTGTGGGGGTGCATGATCCACGAGGAGGCAAGACTACGCCCCACAGGCGTGTGCGAGTGGTGACGATGGCGTACTGGTGACAACGGCCTACCTCTCTCAGCGTTGCAGGGTTAGGTTTGTAGCTATGTCGGTTCTCGTCGCCACTCATGATCTTTGCTGGTTGCACGACCCCGGTGACGGCCACCCCGAGCGGGCCGATCGCCTCACCGCAGTGCGGTACGGGATCAAGAAGGCGGGGCTGGAGGAGGCGGTCAGTTGGGTGGAAGCGACCGACGCCTCGCGGTCAGCACTGGAACGCGTGCACCCGGCGCAGATGCTCGATGACCTCGTTCGTCGTTGCGAGACCGGTCCGTTTGCGATTGATCCTGACACCCATGTCTCGGCTGATTCTGCAGCTGCAGCGTTCAAGGCCGCGGGTGCGGGTCTCGATCTCATTGCCGCGTTGGACCGTGGTGAGGCCGATGCCGGCTGGTCGGTTGTTCGCCCGCCTGGCCATCACGCCCGCCCAGCGCAGCACATGGGGTTCTGCCTGATCAACAACGTGGCTGTTGCGGCTCGTTTCCTCGCTGACCGGGGCGAACGAGTGGCGATCGTCGATGTCGACGCACACCATGGCAACGGCACCCAGGACATCTTCTACAACGACCCGTCGGTGTTGTTCGTGAGCCTTCACCAGTATCCGTGGTACCCATACACCGGTGCTGCCGACGAGGTGGGCGAGGGCACCGGTCGCGGCTTCAACGTCAATGTGCCGATGCCGTCGATGGCCTCGGGTGAGGCATACCGACTGGCATTCGATGAGGTCGTGCTGCCGGCGCTCGACCGGTTCAGTCCGACGTGGATTCTGGTCTCGGCCGGCTTCGATGGTCATCGTGACGACCCGCTGTGCGAGCTGTCGCTCACCTCGGCTGATTATTCCGATCTGATCGCCCAGTTGGTTGGCGTGGTGCCGGCGGGGCGTCGTCTGCTGTTCCTCGAGGGTGGCTATGACCTGCAGGCACTCGCTGATTGCAGCGGCGCCGTGACCGCCAACCTCATGGGCGAGTTCTTCCGTCCCGAGACACCATCGGTGGGTGGTCCCGGTGCCAGTTCGATCGAGGCGATCCGTCGGTTGCATTTCGACGGCGGCCCGGGCGATCACTAGTTGATGGGTCGGATTGATGGGTGCGGGCATGATCGAATCGAGTGAACTCGACGCGCTGCGGGCGCTGATCGGGCCTACGGCTGACCGATTGGGCGCAGACGGCCACCACCTGTACTTCGTTGGCGGCATCGTGCGAGACCTGCTGCTCGGAGGCGACGACTTTTCCGATGTCGACCTCACAACCGATGCCAGGCCGAAGGCCATCAAGGCGGCGTTGAAGGAGTCGGCCGAGGCGCTGTGGACCCAAGGCGAGCGCTTCGGCACCATCGGCGCCTCGATTGCTGACCATTCGTTCGAGATCACCACGCATCGGGCCGAGGTCTACGACGAGGCGTCCCGCAAGCCAGTGGTCAGCTTCGGCGACGATCTCGAAACCGATCTGTCTCGACGCGACTTCACGATCAATGCGATGGCCATCGATGTCTCGAGTGGCGCGCTGATCGATCCCCACGGTGGCCGCGCCGATCTTGCCGATCGGCGCTTGGCAACGCCGCTCGATCCTGAGGTCGCTTTCTCGGACGACCCTCTGCGGATGTTGCGGGCTGCTCGATTCATTCCCCGCTTCGACCTCACCGCGGCCCACGAGCTGGTTGCAACGGCCACAGCGCTGGCTGACCGTTTGGCGATCGTGTCCGGCGAACGCGTTCACGACGAGCTGGGCAAGCTGCTGGCGTTGCCGGCCCCCGCAGCAGGTTTGGCGTTCCTTGCCGAGACCGGCTTGCTCGAACAAATGGGACTCGGGGCGGCTTCGGGGTCACTCGATGCTGTTGCGGCCCTTCCCACCGCTTCGGCTCGACGGGCGGGCCTGCTCGTCTGCATGAGCGATGAGGATGTGACGTCGTTCCTCCAAGCTCTGCGGTTCTCCAATGCCGACCGCAAGGCCACGACCCGCACCCTTCAGGGGGCCCGTGAGCTGGCGGCTGCGTTGGCACCGCGGGCGCTCGATCTCCGCACGGTGGCCGCTTCGGCCGGCAACGCAGCGTTGGACGACGTGGTGTCGTTGTTGCCGATGTTCGGGGTGCCTGAGGCTCAGTCCCTGAAGGTCGCCAAGCTGCTGGCGGAGCTTCGCACGCACGAGGATCTCGACGATCGGAACCCACCGCTCGAAGGCAACGAGATCATGGAGTTGCTCGGTGTCCCGGCCGGGCCTGTCATTGGCGAAGCGATGGCTGAGCTCGAGCGGCTGCGGCTGCAACGGGGGCCGTTGTCGGCAGCGGCGGCCAGGACCGAATTGCACCGTTGGGCCGCTGGACCGCCGTGACGGGCTCGTTCTGACTACTCTTGCCAGATGCCCCGTTGGTCTCCGAACCCTTCAGCGACGGTCAGCTACCGTCTGGCGAAGAAGCGGGTGATCGACGCGGTCGAGCGGGGAACCAAGACCCAACACGAGGTGTGTGACGCACAGCCTGAGCTTCGTCGGGTCGCACACCATCATGCGGTGCCGATCAAAGAGGACTGCCCGATCTGTGATGGCGACGATCTCGTGGCGGTCACGTTTGCGTTCGGCCAGGGTCTCCCGAAGGCGGGTCGATGTGTTGCCGATCGAGCCGAGCTCGACAAGCTGCGGCGTCGGGGCAAGCCGTCGACCGTCTACCTCATCGAGGTGTGCCGGCAGTGTTGGTGGAACCACATGCGTGAGTCGTTCGAGGTGAAGGGCTCCGAGGTCGCGGCTGGCTGACGGCTGCGGGGACGTAACCTTGCCCACTCGCTCATGACCTCGTCTCGATTCGCCTTCCTCACCGGTCCTGCTCCGGCCAAGAACCGTCGCTGGAATCCCTTCTGGCGGTTCCGTCGCGTGTTGTTCCTTCTCACGTTGCTGGGGATCGGGACGGCGCTCGGTGGCGTCTGGGTGCTGAGCCAAGAAGAGCTGGGTGAGCTGCAACAGCTCGAGTCGTTCGCTCAGACCTCGTATTTGTGCACGGCTGACGTCACGACCGAGTGCAACGCAGAGAACGCCACGGCGCAGTTCACTGCTGGTGAGGATCGAGTCATCGTCACGTTCGACGAGATTCCCCAAGTCCTGATCGATGCGGTGGTGGCGACCGAGGACGGCGACTTCTTCAACCACGAGGGTGTCGATCCGTGGGGTATCGCTCGCGCTGCGTATCGCGACATCCGCAACGAGGGCGTCCAGCAGGGTGGCTCGACGATCACGCAGCAGCTGGTGAAGATCGAACTGCTCTCCTCCGAGCGGTCGATCACCCGAAAGCTCAAGGAAGCGTCGTTGGCGATCAAGCTCGAGCGTGAGCTCGAAAAAGAAGAGATCCTCACCCGCTACCTCAACATCATCTATTTCGGTCGGGGTGCCTACGGCATCGAGGCAGCATCTCAGGCCTACTTCGACAAAGACGTCGATCAACTGACGCTCGCCGAGTCGGCGTTCTTCGCCGGCCTGATTCGAGCGCCGTCGACCGCCGACCCGCAAAGCAATCCCGAAGAGGCAGCCCGTCGTCGATCGACCACCCTCGACCTGATGGTGCGGGACGAGATGATCACGCAGGCCGAAGCGGATGCGGCGAGGGTCGAAGACTTCTCGAATGTCGTCGGCAGCCCGGTTCGTGAAGGCCTTGGTGAGATTCGCGGGCCCCAGGGGTCGGCGTATGTCGTCGAGGCCGTGCGCCAGCAGGTCAACCAGATCGAGTCGCTGCCCAACGGCGGCATCTACACCGGTGGCTATCGGGTCTACACCACGATCGACCCCCGTCTGCAGGACGCGGCATACAACACGCTGGCGGATGAGCAGTTCGACTTCGAGCGAGACAACGGGCCCGATGCATCGATCGTTGCGGTCGACAATCGGGGGTACGTCCGAGCCATGGTCGGTGGTCGGGACTTCAACGAATCGCAAGTGAACCTGGCGTTGGGTCGTGACGGCGGCGGTTCCGGTCGCCAGCCTGGTTCGTCGTTCAAGCCGTTTGCTCTGGCCGAGGCGATCGAGCAGGGCATCTCGGCTCGGTCGTTTTTCTCGGCCCCGACCGTGATCGAGATTCCTGAGGCGAATGACGGGGCAACGTGGACCGTGCGCGGTGGCGGCTCGTCAGAGGGTTATCGAGATCTGATCGACGCCATGCGGGTGTCGTCCAATGTGGTCTACGCACAGCTGATGGTGCAGATCCTGCCGTCGACAGTGGTCGAGATGGCCAACCGCCTTGGCGTGTCGGCTGAGCTTCCCGCGGTCAACGCCTTGGTGTTGGGCTCTGGTGAGGTGTCGGTTCTCGACATGGCGGCGGCGTACAGCACGTTTGCGAATCAGGGCCAGAAGTACGAGCCGATCTTGATTGAGCGCATCGAGAACACTGCCGGCGAGGTCATCTGCTGGTACCCGGTCGACGGTGTCTGCCAACCATCAGAAGGTCGCGTCAGCGAGCCGGTGCTCGACGACAACATCGCCCGCCAGGTCACCTTTGCGCTGCAGGGTGTGGTGGACGGTGGCACCGGTCGTGCAGCCGCGGTGCCTGGGGTGGCGGTCGCTGGGAAGACGGGCACCACGCAGGACGCCAAGGACGCTTGGTTCGTTGGTTACACCTGCGACATGACCGCCGCGGTCTGGATGGGATACGCAGGCGGGCCTGGCGAGCCGGTGCTCCCGATGCAGAACTATCGGGGGTTCGATGAGGTCAGCGGCGGCGGCTTCCCGGCCCAGCTCTGGTCCGCCTTCATGACTCGAGCGCTCGCAATCGGCGATGCGAATTTGGTGGGTGGATGCCCGGCGTTCGATCCACCATCAGGCTTTGACGGCAATCAGTTCGGGCTCGACCTCTCGACGACCACCTTGCCAGAGTGCGCGGCCGTCGGTCCGAGCCAGACGTCCATCGTTGACCTCGGTGATGGTTCGACCTCGATCGCAGAACTGGCTCCGCCGACCACCGATCCGTGCTCACCGCCGACCACGCTGCCGGGCGACACCACGACAACCGCGGAGGGTGAGACCACTACAACCGCGCCCGGCGACGGGGAGTCGACCACCGATCCTCCGGAGACCACCACCACGACCGCGGTGCCGCCCACGACGGCAGTCCCGACCGAAACCACCGCCGCCGCTGACAACTGACGCCGTTCTTGGTGACGATTTTTTCAACAAGTTGAAGAAATCTGCACCACGATTGCAAGGATTTGGGCCGTTCGACAGTGGAAGAGGCATGGATGGTGAAACAACCGACCAGACCTCGCTCGTGACGGCACCAGATGGCGCCTTTGCCGAGTTCTACGGCATCGAACACGATCTGGCGGTCCGGCGAGCGTTTCTGCTGCTGGGCCGAGAGGCGTTGGCCCACGATGTTGTTGCCGATGCGTTTACCGAGATCTTCCAACGGTGGGATCGGATCGAGGCACCGGGTCCGTATCTGCACCGCTGCGTGCTGAACGGCTGTCGTGATGCGGCCAAACGATCAGGGCGTGAGGAACTGACCGCCGAACTGCCCGAGGCCAGCGAGCGTGATCGGGTCGATCACATGGCCGGGCTGTTGCTCGAGTTGCCGTTCCGGCAACGGGCGGCGGTCGTGCTGCGGTTCTACGGGCGATTGTCCGAGAAGGAGATCGCCGAGCAGTTGCAGTGCGCGCCGGGAACCGTTGGATCGCTGATCCATCGAGGTGTCGGGGCGCTGAAGGTATCCATGAGCAACGACGAAGGAGAGCGATCATGACCAGCTTCGAGGAAGAACTCACTGACTTGCTCGACGCTCGAGCCGAACGGGTGACGGTTCGTCAAGGTGGCACCGACCGCGGCGGGGACTCGATCGTGCTGCTGGAAACCGCAAGTACCAACGATGTCGTGGTCGCTTTGAGGGACGGGCGTGCCGCCCAAGAGAACCGACGTGGCCGGACCCAATGGCTCCTCGGAGCGGCCGCCGCCATCGTCGTCGTGCTCGGCGTTGTTGGCCTGACCCGTGGTTCTGGCGACTCGGACACCGAGATCGCAGCTGCCGGGGCCACCGATACCTATCGCAGCTCCCTTGTCGGCGGCGACATCGAGTTCATCGTGTGGCTGGAGCCCGACGCGACGCAGCCTGCCATCGACGCAGTTGCGACCGTGCTCGGTGAGAGTCCGCTGATCGAGAGCTTGCCCTACCTCTCGCAAGCTGAGACCTACGCCGAGTTCCAGGAGTTTTGGGCCCAAGAACCCGAAGTCTTGGCTGTGGTCAAGCCCGACGCTTTGCCCACGTCATTCCGGGTGTCGATGGTCCCGGATGCTGAACCTGAAGCAGTGGCCGCATTGGTGGAGGAACTCCAGGGGCTGAGCGACGTTCGGGACGTGGAATTCGACAACCGATTGGTCGATTCCGAAGAGGCCGCTCCAGCAGCCGCATCAGCAGAGCCGCTGTTCATGCTGCCGTCTGATGACTCGCTGCTCGAGGGGCTGCAGGGGGCCGTGGAAGAGCCCGACGAATTTGGGGATGGCTCGCTGTTCTCGGGCGTTGCGGTTGGTCGTCCAACGCGGACTGGCTTTGACCAACTCATGGTGGTGACCTTGGTGAACGAGCGAGAGTTCACCGAGAGCGACACCGTGATGTTCGGTGACCGGCAAGTCTTCGTTTCCACTGATGATGGGCTGGTCGCCGCCGAGCCCACCGACGACGGCCGATGGGTGCACTACTTCGTCAACGATGTTTCGACGGAGTTGGAAGCTCTTGTTCTGGCCACCTCGGTGGTCGATGGCGAACTGCGCTTCCAACCATTCGATGAAGTGGTCGAGCTCCGTCGGGTGGGCAACCTCTCAGATGCAGGCTCGATGGTGGCACAGGTGGTCAGGTCCAGCGGGCCGGAAGCGGCCGGTAGTTTCGCCCTCTCGACACGCACGTGGCCTGAAGACATCGTGCTGCTCACATTCGCGGTCTCGTTTGAAGCGGTGACGTCGGTGGAGGTTCGGGACCAATTGGGGTTTCAGGTGATCAGCGAAGATGCCGGGAATCCCGGCATGGCCGTCACCTGGTTCGAGCCATCGGGCCACGTGGTCTTCCTTTCGGTTGCTGCCCCGAGCTCTGCTGTCGAGGTGGCAGAGTCGCTGACCGTCGTCGACGAGGCCACGTGGCGAGCAGCAGTGCTCGGGCCCGAGTCCGACTGACCCAAGCGGGACCCGAGCGGCCGACGGGAGTAGAACCGCAACACGGTGGCACAGGCGCGCCGCCGAGTGTGCGACGATCTGTCTGCCCTTTCGCCCCGGAGGAGAACCTCATGCCCTTGCATTCCAACCTTGCCCAGTACGCCGAGATCGCTGCCGGTGACCAGCAGTTCCAACTGCAGAACTCTCGGTTGCTTCGTATTTCCCTCACCCACGGTCCGGTGCAGGCATCGGCCGGCTCGATGGTGGCCTATCAGGGCGACGTCACCTTCGAGAACAAGGGTTCTGGCGGCATCGGCAAGATGTTGAAGAAGGCGGCAACCGGTGAAGGCACTCGCCTCATGGAGATCGCTGGCACGGGCGAGGTCTTCCTTGCTGACGAAGCCCAGCAAGTCCAGGTCATGTACCTCGAGAACGATCAGATCAGTGCCAACGGCAAGAGCGTCTTGGCGTTCTCGTCCTCGATCGAGTGGGACATCAACCGAGTTTCCAGCGGCGTCGCCGGGATGATGGCTGGCGGCATGTTCAACATGACGCTGAAGGGCAGCGGCTATGTCGCACTCAAGACCGACGGCGACCCGGTCATGCTCGATGTTGCCTCCGCTCCGACCTTCGGGGATCCAAGCGCGGTGGTGATGTGGACCTCGGGTGTGCAGATGAGCGTGAAGACTGACACCACCGGCGGTCTCAAGTCGCTGGCTCGTGGCGGTTCGGGCGAGACGTTCCAGCTGGCATTCACCGGCCAGGGCCAGGTTCTCGTGCAGCCGTCAGAGGGTCCCAGGGTCGTAGTGCAGAGCTGAGGCCTGAACGGTTGGCGAACCCGAGGCACCGTCAATCGAAGCGAACAGGGTCGCCCGGGGTGATCGTGCCAGGGGTCAACACGCTGGCGTACCAGCGGCTGAAGCCGGGGTTGAGGTCATGGTCCATGCGGTCGATGTCGCCGCCGAGGAACCAGGCGTTGTTCTTCGAACACGGCACCGCGGGAAGGCTGAGCTGACACGCCACAGCATTGTCTCCGGTGCCGATCGTGAGCTGCATCCCGCCTCGGAGCTTGCTCCAATCCACTCCAGCAATCGTCACGTTCTCGCCGGCATATCCGGCGGCGATGGGGTGACCCTCTGCTTGCAGAACGGCAAGAACGTCTGAGCTCCAGAGACACAGCGCTTGCCACGGCCGGCCGTGATGTACTCGTGCGATCTGGCTGTCGCCGACGATACCGCGGACCCCGACCTCGGCCCGCTCGATGGCCTTCTTTGGCACACCACCGCTCGATGCGTTCAACTGGTGCACCGTGCCGTGCATCTCGACCCTTGACTGCGACGGTGCGAGCTCGGTGATCAAGCCGTGCCAGAGGTCGTGTACACCGGCCAGCTGGTCATCGATCGTGCCTTCCAGCAGCGCTGCTGCTGCCTCTCGACTCAAGGATGAGGTGATCGGGTCGACGGTGCCTCTGCCCCATTCCTGAACGAATTCGGGAGCGAGGCCGAGGGTTTTCGCGCTGTCCTGAGGGTTCCACTGGGCGAGGTCGAAGCCACAGATGCTGCAAGCGGTCATCCCGTCAGTGTGACACGGACGGTGACGGCGTGAACCTGTTCGTCTCAGTTGTCGGGAAGCACGACCGTGGTGACGTCGACAGTGGTCAGGATGCCGATCGAGGGGCGGACACCGAGGCGGACCTGTGGGGCCCGTCCTCGTTCACGCCCCACACCGGTCGACACGTAGATCCAGTGGTCATCCAAGCGATGCAGTCCGCCACCACCGACGGTGCGAGGCACCGACGACAAGATGAGCGGAGGCGGGAAGCCGGGGAAGCGAATCTGTCCGCCGTGGGTGTGGCCGGCAACCACGAGGTTGACCGAGTCATCACCGGGCAACCGTTCGATCTCGTCTGGCTTGTGCGCCAACAAGATGCGGAAGACGTCGTCGCTCTGTGCGGGCGCAACGGTGGCGGGGGCGCTGGCAGCGTCTGGGGTAGCTGAGTCTGTTGTGGCGGGGTCGGGGGCTGCAGGGTCGACTTGGCCGACGACGGTGTCATCGGCCGGGGGAGTGATGGTTGCTGCCTCTTCCGGTGCTGGTTGCTCTTCGGGCGGTGGGACGAAAGCGCCACTGGCTCGGTCGGTCAGCTGTTGAATTGCTGCCGCGGCTCGGGCTTCGTCGCCAGCCAACGTGATGCCGCCGATGCGGACGGCCTGACCGTTGACCATGATGTCGGCCACTTCGTTGTCGAGCACGACGACGTTGGTGCCTGCGGCCAGTTGGCGCAGTCCGGCCACGGTGTCGGTGTTGCCCTTCACCATGAAGACGTGGGGGACCGCAGCATCGAGCCTGGCGAGCTCAGCGGCGAACGCCGGCGCCTGGCGCTCGAACGCTGCGGGTGGCATCTGCCAGAAGTCGCCGGGCACCAGCACGATGTCGGGCCCTTGGCTGATGAGCTCGGTGATGGCATTGCGTTCGTATTCGCCGATCTCGGTGGTCTGGAGATCGGCGAGCACACCAATCCGAAGTCCTGTCATGGATGCCGGTGCCGGTAGGGCGACGTCATCGAGTCGAAGCCAGAACGGTTCGATGTGGCTGGCGTAGATGCCGAGCGGTGCAACCAGGATTGCTGCCGCTCCGACGAAACGGCCGAGGAAGGCCTGATGTTTCCAGTTGATGAGTAGTCCCAACCCAGCCATGGGAACGGCGATCGTCCCAATCAGGTAGTAGAGGTGGAGCATGCTGAAGAACTCCGAGCCCTCGCGGGTGGCAACCACGATGGTGGCCACGACCGAGGCAGCGAGCCCGGCGATCATCGTGGCCGCCGACCCCGAGCGGTTCGGCGATTGCCCGGCGTAGATGGCGGTGGCCCCAGCGACACCGCCAACGGCGGTCGCTGTGAGAAGGAGGAAAAGGTTGTAATTCAACTCCTCATCCCTTCACCGGGGGGTTGGACCGACCCCGACAGTCTGGTCGATGCAACGCCGCAGCAGCGGTAACCCCGGTGACGAATCCGCATCATCCTGGCGCTGACGTCGAGCAGGCGGCGGTCTTGAGCACTGACGACGGCCACTGTCATACTCGCTCGTATGTGGAGGGAATCAGGCGCTCGGGCGCTCTACGTGTTCGTTGCTGTCGCGAGCCTCGTGTTCAGCAGTTTGCTCGTGAGCGCGCTGCTGGTCGAGCGGTCGGGTCCAAGCCAAGGGCGTCAAGGCGTCGTCACCGAGGCAAGTTCGGGCACCAAGACCGTCCGGACGTGCCGACCATCCGCCTCCAGTCAGAATCACTGGCGGCGCGATTGTTCTGATCGAACGATTGGCGCATTCACCGTGATCGGCGAACGCGAGGACGGCACGCCCTGGGTCGTGGTTGGAGAAGACGCCTTCCGATCGACGTCGGTCGGTGCGACGGTGGAAGTCGAGACGTCCAGCATCACCGGCAGGGTGGTCGGGCTCCGAGGACTTCAGGACTGGCACGTGTCGGAGTCGTCGTCCTCCCTCGTCCTCGCCTTGGCGTTCATGGGCTTCGCGATCTCGTTCGTCGGGCTCGGAGAGGTCAATCGCCGTCGGGGTGTTTCGGCAATCGCTGGCCGTCTTGGCCGACCGGAGCTCTTGGCGGGACTGCTTGCTGTCCCCATCGCTTTTGCAGGAGTGTGGTTTGCTCTTTTCAACGAGACGCGTGGGCTCGGTCTGGTATCGACCGAGGAGCAAACGGGTGGGTTCCTCGCTGCCGGCGCGCCCGGCCAAGAGCGGCTGAGCTCGAACACGATCGGAGGGACCCTCTTCACGACGGTGCCGCTCAGCGCAGTGGCGGAGGACCGTCAGCCTGATCCGGGACCTGAACTCGTTGCCGTCCCGATCATCGCCGACCGCTCCGGAGCTCGAGTGTCGACGGGGCGGCTCAACTGGGCCGTGCAGATCGATGACGCTGTGCTCGAGCCCGTTGCTTGCCCACCCGATGTGGTGGCGTTTCCGTCCGGCGAGGCGCCCGGTCTTGCGACAGGCTTCCTCTGTTTCGCCGCTTTCACTGGACGAGGTGTTCTTGTCGGCGCCCATGAGGTCGGGCCGGTTGGTGGCGCAGTCGTGGCAGGTCGCTACGAGTTCACCATCGATCCAGCTGGGGGTTGAATCCAAGACTGAGCGAGCACTGTCACACCCCCGGGTCATACTGGTTCCACATCACCGAAACGGCTTCGGCCGCTTCTTCCATCGCACCGATAGCCTCGCAAGGTCATACCTGGTCCGTCCAGGGCAGACCCTGCTTCCGACCGTCGGGAGCTCCGGGGATCGAACACTGAGTGGTTCGAAGACCCGGATCCACAGGGAGGTACTCCACGCCCATGCGTGCATATGAACTCATGCTCATTTTTACGTCTGACACAGAAGAGTCAGACGTCCAGCAGGCGGTCAACAAGTTGACCGAGCAAGCTGGCGAAGCCGGAGCCACCATCGAAAAGGTCGACAAGTGGGGCGTTCGTCGCTTTGCTTATGAGATCAACCACAAGATGGACGGCTTCTACGTCGTCGTCGAGTTGTTGGCGCCGACCATTCTCGACGAGGTGGACCGCACCCTTCGACTCGCGGACAACATCGTCCGCCACAAGTTCATGCGGCTGCCGATCAAGGAAGCTCACCGACGTGGGCTGACGGCTGCCACTGCCTGACCAGGGGGAACCTCATGGCACAAGACAACAACGTCACGATCACCGGCAACGCCGGCCGTGAACCCGAGCTTCGTTTCACACCAACCGGCCAAGCCGTCGCCAACTTTGGCGTCGCAGTCAGTCGTCGTTGGCAGAATCGTCAGACCAACGAGTGGGAAGAAGCCACCTCGTGGATCGACGTCACGTGTTGGGCGCAGCTTGCGGAAAACGTTGCTGAATCTGTTGGCCGCGGCACTCGTGTCACGGTCACTGGCCGACTTGACCAGCGCAGCTGGGAAACCGACAACGGCGACAAGCGATCCAAGGTCGAAATCGTCGCCGATGACGTCGCCATCAGCCTGAAGTGGGCCACTGCAACACCACAGCGCAACGAGCGCAACGACAGTGGTGGCGGCGGTAGTCAGTATGGAAACACAGGCAGCGGCGGAAACGCCGGTGGTGGCAATCAGAACAATCAGAACAATCCGCAGGGGGGCCGATCATTCGGCGCCGCTGGGGGCGGGCAACAGCAGCCGCCCGCCTACTCACCCGAAGAGGAGCCCTTCTAGTGGCTAAAGCACGCAGCAATACCCGACGCGACAAGCCGAAGGACAACGGCCGTCGCACCAAGAAGAAGATCAGTCCGCTCAACAGCGACAGCATTGACTACATCGACTACAAAGACGTCGACTTGCTTCGCCGGTTCATGTCTGACCGGGCCAAGATCCGTGGTCGGCGGGTGTCGGGCAACGACAGCCAGCAGCAGCGCGAGATCGCCCGTGCGATCAAGAACGCTCGCGAGATGGGTCTGTTGCCGTACGCCAGCCAGATCACGACCCAGCGTCGTGGCCGTGGTGACCGTAACGACCGTGGAGACCGCGGCGATCGTGGCGATCGTGGCCCCCGCCGTGACGACAGCTCTGACAACAAGAGCGACGATGCAGCAGCTGTTGACCAGACCACCGAGACCGTCGAGGCAACCACAGGAGGCGAGGACTGATGAAGGTCGTACTCCACAAGGCAGTTCCCCAGCTCGGTAGCCGCGGCGACATCGTCGAGGTGGCCGACGGCTACGCCCGCAACTTCTTGATCCCGACCGGTGTCGCTCAAATGGCCACCCCCGGTGTCGAGGCACAGGCGCAAGCCATGCGCAAGGCATGGCAGCAGCGCAACGCCGCCGATCGTGAAGCCGCAGAAGCGCTGGCTACCAAGCTGGTCACCAAGACCATCAACATCTCAGCTCGCGCCAGCGTCGAAGGCAAGCTCTTCGGCTCGGTCAGCGTCCATGATGTGGTCGAGGGAATCATGAACCAGACCGGTGTCGAACTCGATCGCAAGATGGTCGATCTCGGCGAAGGTATCAAGGTCATCGGTGGTCACTCGGTCACCGTGAAGCCCCACGACGAAGTCCAGTTCCCGGTCACCATCGAGGTCACCGCAAGCTGATTGCGTCCATCCGATGATTGTCGGATGAGTTATCCACCGTGGTCCCACCGTGGTCCACAGACTTGGGGCCGACATCCACAGGATGTCGGCCCTAGTCGTCCACAGGCTCTTGCAGTCAGACTGAAGGTGATGAGCGTGACCAACGAACCGGGCGACGAGCCACCAGTGGAAGAACCTCCCGTGGCTGACGAACCGCCTCCTGCGATCACGCCGGAGCCGCCCACCGACGACGCACCACACCCCGCCGACAACGCACCCCCATCGCCTTTCCCTGGTGAGACCCAGGGCGGCGGAGGCTTCTCGCCCCCACTTGTGGGCCCACGCTCGGCGCCGTCAGCGCCTCGTCCCACTCGCATGCCGCCGCACAACCTGCGGGCCGAAGAGGCGGTGCTTGGCGCCATGCTGCTGAGTCGCGAGGCCATCGCTGACGTGGTGGAGGTGCTTGAAGTCGAGCACTTCTATCGGCCGGCGCACGGTCACGTCTTCGATGCGATCATGAGCCTGTACGGGGCTGGCGAACCGGTGGATGCCATCACCGTCGGCGAAGAACTGTCCCGAGCTGGGATGCTCGATGCCGTTGGTGGCCCGAGTGTGCTCATCGAACTCCAGGCCGAGACGCCCGCTATTGGCAACGCTGGTCACTACGCCAAGATCGTCGAAGAGCACGCGTTGCTGCGCCGTCTCATCTCTGTCAGCAACGAGATCGCTGAGATGGCCTACAGCGTCCCCGATGACGTGGTCAAGGCGGTCGACGACGCCGAGGCCCGGATGTTCGATGTGGCCCAGCGTCGTGTCGCAAACACCACTGCAGAGATCAAGGATCTCCTGGGCGCCAACCTCGATCGTCTCGAGATGCTGTACGAGCAGGGTGACACGGTCACGGGCACACTCACCGGCTACACCGACCTCGACGATCTCATGTCGGGCCTGCAGCCCAATGCGCTCTACGTCGTTGGCGCTCGTCCTGCGATGGGAAAGAGTGCTTTCGCGCTTGGTATGGCTGCGAATGCGGCGATGCAGACCAACCGACCGGTGCTGTTCTTCACCTTGGAGATGGGACAGCTCGAGTGCTCGCAGCGTATTTTGTCGGCTGATGCTCGGGTCGATGCCACACGAATGAAGACGGGTCGGCTCGAGGAGAGCGACTGGAACCGCATCACCCATTCGGTTGGTCGCCTGGCAGAGGCTCCGATCTTCATCGATGACAATCCTCAGACCACTGTCATGGAGATTCGAGCAAAAGCACGACGTCTGAAGAGTCGTAATGGTGACCTCGCAATGATCGTGATCGACTACATCCAGCTCATGACGGGGCGTAGCAACGCCGAATCACGTCAGGTCGAGGTGTCGGAGATGTCCCGAAATCTCAAGATCCTCGCTCGCGAGCTCGAATGCCCAGTCGTTGCTTTGGCCCAGCTCAACCGTGGTCTCGAGCAACGCCAAGACAAGCGCCCGATGCTTTCTGACCTGCGTGAGTCCGGTGCACTCGAGCAGGACGCCGACGCCGTGATGTTTTTGTATCGCGACGAGATCTACAACCCTGAATCCGAGGCGAAGGGTGTCGCCGAAGTGATCGTCGCCAAGCACAGAAATGGCCCGACAGCCACCGTGAAGCTGGCCTTCCTTGGGCACTTCACGAGATTCGAGAACATGAGCAAGCGCACGCCGCCACCGGGTGGTGGCACCGACGACTTCTAGTGCTCAGTCGGCGAATTCGGTGATCACCGCAGGAGCCGGATCGTCAGGCGATGTCCCGGGGGTGTTGCTGGCTTCGCTCACGACGCCAACGAGGGCGATACACGCCGCACAGCCGAGCAGCACCATGAACACGAGGCGAGTGATCTCTGATGTCGGGCGATTGACCTGGACATCGATGGGCTGTTTGGTCGAGAGCGGTCGGACTTCGGTTGCTCGGCGCCTCGTGGTCGAACGCTTGATGGTGATCGTCGAGGCGGTTGAGGCCTTCGTCGCTGTCGTGTTCTCGATGGTGGTGCTCATTGCCGAGGTCTCCCGCTGAAGCGATCTTCCCTCCTGTTGTCGGCACTGGAGTGCGCAACCTTGAGAGGTGAAACTCCCCAGCAAGCCGTGAGCGCTCCTGGTTCCTTCAGCTCATGAGCCTTCAGCTCAAAAGCGTGGCCACGGCCCAGATCGAGGCGAACGAACCGATGACGATCTGGATGATGCTTCGACCGAGCGGCGGTTTGGTCAACTCGTTCTCGTTGGCGATCGCTCTCGGTCGGGCCAACGCAAGTGCCGTGCCTGTTGCGAGCGCCGCGCCGAGGGCGAGCGTGAGGAGTGGAAGGAGGTCTTCAACAGGGAACATGTGGTGTCGGTGGGCCGTTCGAGGGTGGAAAGCGAACAAAGGGCAGGTCGCCCCTCAAGTCCGTGCGGGTCCTGTCCGATACTAGTTCTACACCGGTGTTCATCGCCCACACCGGTTCCATATGGGGCACGAGCGGGGGCTGCACTTCCTCCACACGCATCACGGTTCAGGGCCTTGGCTCGGTTCTGTGAAGGCTCCCGCTCGCCCTTTGGAACGCTGCGATGTCCTCAGCGTTGGTGCTGAGTGAATCAACGAGACGGTTCGACGTCAGCGACGTCGACCGTTCCACGAAGCTCCTTGGCGAGAAAGATGTCGCTGCCACCACTGGTTTCGGTGACTCGACCGACGAGCGCGCCCAGCGCATCGTGGAAGCACATCGTTGTCTCTTCTCCGAAGCGGGAGCGGTCGACTCGACCGGCCGACACCATGCTCCAACACGTCACGCTGCCCAGTTCGGCAACGGTACGCAGCGAATCAGGAGGTTCGGCACTGACGGCGAACACCGAGTAGGTCGGCTCCTCGGTGAGGAACAGGGAGGCGAAGCCCTGCACGTCTCGTTCGATGGTGATCTCGGGAAGGGGAGGGGCGCACAACCATTGGTCGTCGATCAGCTCACACTGTTGCGTCTCACCGCTTTGCGTGACCGCCGCCGTGGCACCGACTTCATCGAGCGCCCGGCCTCCCATGATCGCTCGACGTACAGCAACCGGCGAACGATCAGGCCGGATGAGTTCGCCGGTGAGTGCGTGATCGTCGGTTCGACTGCGACCGTAGGCCACGATGAGGTCGACCGCATCCCCGTTTTGACCGCCGTCCTCGCTGTCGAGGCTGCTGGCCAGCGTCGTTGGTGTTTCGGCGGACGGCGGGGGAGCGGTATCGGCGCTGTCGTTGCCGCGGCTGAGCAGGATCACTGCGCCAGCAATGGCCAGGCCGATCACGAGGCCGATGACAACGACGCCGACCGAGGAGCTGCCGCGAGTTGGATCCGCGGGCATGTCGAGCTGGTCTTCGTCCACTCGTGCAAGGTAGGCGTCGGGACAGCAGTGGACGCGGACTGGACACTCGGCCGCCGGCCCCGCCACAGTGGCGCATGACCGACGCGCCAAAATCCGGCACAGAAGAAGTTCCGCTCGTTGCCGCCGCCACGGTGTTGCTTCTGCGCGACGCCGACGCCGGCCTCGAGGTGTTGACGCTGCGACGCAACTCCAAGATCGCCTTCGGCGGGATGTGGGTGTTCCCTGGCGGCCGCGTCGATGCCGACGAACTCGATCTCGCCGATGAACTGGGTTCGGCTCGCCGTGCGGCTGCTCGTGAAACGACCGAAGAAGCGGGCCTGATCGTGCCAGAGCACGAGATGGTCGCCTGGTCGCACTGGCAGCCGCCAGGAGCGAACGCCATGCAGCGAACGGGCCCGATTCGCAGGTTCTCGACCTGGTTCTTCGCCGCTCGAGCACCCGAAGGCGTCGTTGTGATCGACGACGGCGAGATCACTGAACATGCGTGGACCACAGCGCAATCTGCACTCGAGCGGCACGCCGCAGCGGAGATCGAGATCGTTCCGCCGACGTGGATCACCCTCACTGAACTGGCCAAGCACAACACCGCCGACGCTGCTCTTGCTTGGGCCAGAGGTCGCTCGGCTCGTCGGTTCCACACCAAGCCCATCTCGAAGAAGCCGATGACGCTGGCGTGGGAAGGTGACGATTCGGTCGACGGCACCCAGCACGGTGCCCGGAACCGTCTCGAGATGCACGAAGACGGTTGGATCTGGCACGACAGCACCCTGGACTGATCGTGTTCGGTCGCAAGAAGCGCCAGCGTCAGTTGGCCGATGTCTTGGCCGGCGACAAGCCGTATGACCGGCTCCTGACTGCTATCCATGGCGGTGCTCGCACCGTCATCGATGGCGACGCGCTCGCCACCTATGGCTGGCCCCACCTTTCGACAAACGAGCAGCGCAACGCGCTCATTGACTACTGCGAAACAATGGCCAGACTGGTCTCGGCCGACCCGTCGGCCATCAGCGTCTTCTTCGACCAGAGCGTGGACGACGCGGTCCCTCGAACGAAAGCGGTCACCGTCGAACGGACAGAGGACCGCAATGCCGCGGCGGAACGGGCACTCGAGCAGATCGAGTCGGCGGAAGCGGCCGCTGCGGTCTGGGGGGACGATCCCAACGCAGCTAGCCTCCGCGCCGCCGGGGCCACCCTCTTTGCTCCCGAAGACCTGCTCGACGCGTTCCTCAAGCTCGACAGTTGACCGCCACTGCGGCAGATTTGTCCGGGTTTTGCCGGCAAAGGTGCCGCGGAACGATGGAGAATCGGGGCCATGTGCCGAAACATCACGATCCTTCGAGGCCTCGAACCGCAAGCGACAGCAGAAGAGATCGAGGCGTCTGCCCGGCAATACGTCCGGAAGGTCAGTGGTATCCGCCATCCGAGCGATGCCACCAGGGTCGCGTTCGAAGCGGCCGTTGCCGCTATCGCTGTCGAGACCGCCACGCTGCTGGCCACGCTGCCGCCACGTCGAAATCCACCAACCACGGTTCCCCCGATGCGACTTCACGGCAAGCCGTGATGCGGCTGCACGTCAAGTCTTGACGTCCCCGCCTACCCTTGGCCTCTTGCTCGTGCCCATTTCGGGGGCTTGGGCCGACACACAGGAATCTCACATGACCTCTCGCTTCGCTGACCTCGGCGTGCCCACTGACCTGGCGGAACGCCTCGAACGCAACGGCATCACCGAGCCGTTCGACATCCAGACCGCCACCATTCCCGATGCACTGGCAGGCAAGGATGTGTTGGGTCGAGCCCCCACCGGCTCTGGTAAGACCCTTGCGTTCGGCATCCCCATGCTCGCCACACTCGCGTCAGGCAAGGCCCGACGGCCTCGCGGCCTGATCCTGTCGCCGACTCGCGAGTTGGCGGAACAGATCCGTCGCGAACTGGCACCGCTCGCTCAGGTTCGCGGCCGCCACATTCTCTCCATCTACGGAGGCGTCGGTTTCCGAGACCAGATCAACGGCCTCCGTAACGGTGCCGATCTCCTCGTGGCCTGCCCGGGTCGCCTCATCGACCTGCTCGAGCAGGGCGAACTGCAGCTCACTGATGTCGACAAGGTCGTGGTCGACGAAGCCGATCGCATGGCTGACATGGGGTTTCTTCCGCAGGTCCGCGAGATCCTCGACCTCACGTCGCCCACCCGCCAGACCGTGCTGTTCTCGGCCACGCTCGACAAGGACGTCCAGGTCCTGATCGACAACTATCAGCGCGATCCAGTCACTCACCAGGTCGGCGAAGTCGAGCCCGATCTCTCGATGGTCACCCACCGGTTCATCAAGACCGCCGCTCAGGCCAAGCTGGCACTTGCGGCGGACTTGATCGACGAAACTGGCCCCACGGTGGTGTTCTGCCGCACCAGACACGGCGTCGACCGGGTGGCTCGGCAGCTGAAGCAGGCGGGCATCAAAGCTGGCTGGATCCATGGCGGGCGGTCCCAGAGTCAGCGCGACACAGCGCTTTATGCCTTCACCAGCAGCCATGTGCAGTGCCTGGTCGCTACCGACGTTGCTGCTCGTGGCATCCACGTCGACGGTGTCGAGTGCGTCATTCACTTCGATCCACCAACCGATCACAAGGACTACGTGCACCGCTCGGGCCGCACGGCGCGGGCCGGTGAATCCGGGCTGGTGGTCTCCTTCATCAATCGGGACCAGGAGCGAGCCGCGAAGAAGATGATGAAGGAGGTCGGGCTTCCCGATGTCGTGCTCGAAGAGACACCCGAGCTCAGCAGTCGCGCCGATCACGTGAAGATCGAGCTTCGGTCGAAGAAGCCGTCTGCGAAGCAGGCCGCCGACAAGCCAGCCGAAGAAAAGGGCCCCGCCAAGCCTTCGTGGGAGCAACGTGCAATCTCTTCGACGCCGGAGGATCGCGAATGGAAGACCACCGTCGCCGGGGCTCCTCCCCGTGACCGCAAGGGCACGGGCGGTGCGCAACGAGTGCGGGCAGCCGCGAACGAGACCGCCGCAGGCCACGATGGGGTCGACCACGACCGGACGGAGGACGCTCGCCCGACTCGGGCCCCATCCAAGCCCCGTCCACCCAAGCCGAAAGACGGAGGTGGGGGTAAGGCTGGCAAGTCGGGCAAGGACGGCGACAAGCCGAAACGCTCCGGCAAGGCGCGCCCCAAGAACAAGGGTGCGAAGCGGGCCGCTCCGACCAACAAGACCGGTCGCTCGAAACGCCGCTGACGTCATTCGGACGGGGTTCTACAGTCCGAGCCATGCACGATCCGAACGTTGCGTCTGACGCAACAGAAGCCGGTGCCATCTACAGCGAAACCGCTGACCGCTACGTCGATGCGATCGGGACCGAGCTGTCGATCACGGTCGACGGCTCCGCCGAACTGTCCGCATTGGATGACTTTGTTGCGCTCGTCCGTGGCGGCCCCGTGGCGGACATCGGCTGCGGGCCGGGTCGTGCGGCGGCGTACCTCGCGGCTCGGTCGGTCGAGGTCGCTGGCTTCGACATCGCTCCGGGAATGATCGCCGCCGCACAAGCGGCTCATCCACACATCCAGTTCGAAGTCGGCACCCTGACCGCTCTGCCAGTCGACGACCAGTACTTCGCCGGAGCGGTGTGTTGGTACTCGATCATCCACACCCCGCCGGACGAGCTCAGCCCGGTCTGGATCGAGCTCCGGCGGGTCCTGCGACCGTCTGCACCCCTGTTGCTCGCCTTTCAAGTTGGCGACGGTGAACGAGTTGAACGGCCCCGAGCTGCTGGCACCGAACGAACACTGGTCAACCATCGGCACGACCCCGATGACTTGGCGGACAGCCTGCGAGCAGCGGGCTTCGAGATCGATTCGATCCAGCAGCGACTCGCGGTGGCCGCTCACGAGAACACTCCTCAGGCGATCGTCCTGGCCCGAGCCTCCGAAGTCGCTGTCGGTGGGCTAGAACGAGGCCATGGCTCAGATCACCAGTAACGGATCCACCTTCGATGTCGCAGACGGGACGAGGTTGGTGTTGGCGCTCGAGGAGAACGGCATTGACATTCTCCACCGCTGTGGCGGCTGGGGGAAGTGCACGACGTGCAAGGTCACGTTCGTGGCTGGCGAACCGTCGACAATGACCGAAGCCGAAAAGGAACTTCTCGAAGCAAGGGATCTGGCCGGTTCGGCTCGGCTGGCTTGCCAGATCGAATGCCAGGGAGAGATGTCGGTGATCGCCGGCATGACGGTCAGCGGCACCGACTTCGATGAGCCGGGCACCGCCCCAGAAACGGGCATCACACCCGACCCAGTATGGGTCGAGAGCTGAGAACGGGAACACGACCGAGCCGAGTGGGGTTTGCTGCTTGGTACGTTCGGTGAGCGACCGCCTGTCGCCCCTCCATCCCAAGAGCTCGAGAGCACACATGTCTGAAACCAATCACCACGAAGTCATCATCATCGGTTCCGGCCCTGCCGGTTTGACCGCTGCGGTCTACACCGCTCGTGCCAGCCTCGAACCGCTCGTGATCGAAGGCGAGCCGAGTTCGACCAGCGATCAGCCCGGCGGTCAGCTCATGCTCACCACTGATGTCGAGAACTTTCCCGGCTTCCCCGAGGGCATCATGGGCCCGGAGCTCATGATGAACATGCGGGCCCAGGCGGCCCGCTTCGGTAGCGAAATCATCACTGCCAAGGTCTCGAAGGTCGATTTCAGTGAGCGTCCGTTCAAGTTGTGGGTCGGCGACACCGAGGCGCCGGACCCCACCTACACCGCTGATTCGATCATCGTGTCGACCGGAGCCCAGTCGTTGATGCTGGACGTCCCTGGCGAGACTCGCTTGATCGGTCACGGTGTCAGCACGTGTGCCACCTGTGATGGCTTCTTCTTCCGAGACCAAGAGATCGCTGTCGTTGGCGGCGGTGACTCGGCGCTGGAAGAGGCCACGTTCCTCACCAAGTTCGCTTCGAAGGTCACACTCATCGTCCGCCGTGACGAGCTCAGAGCATCGCAGATCATGCAGGACCGGGCTCGGGCCAACCCCAAGATCGAGTTCCTCTGGAACCACACGGTCACCGAGGCGCACGGAGAGACCGTGCTCGAGCACATCTCGATCGAGAACACCGTGACCGGCGAAACCGGCGAGATGAAAGTCTCTGGATTGTTCGTGGCCATCGGTCACCGACCGAACACTGACCTGTTCAAGGGTCAGCTAGACATGAAGGACAACGGCTACCTGGTCTGTCAGCCGGGCACGACCCTCACCAACGTCGAGGGTGTATTCGCCAGCGGCGACGTCCAGGACGACTACTACCGTCAGGCCATCACCTCGGCTGGATCGGGTTGTATGGCGGCCATCGACGCCGAGCGCTTCCTGGAAGCTGAAGCCGACAAGAAGTAGTCGCCAGCTCAGTCGCTGGGAAGCTCAGTCGCTGGGAAGGAGCGTGGCTCCGTCGAGCTGAATCGAGTTCCCGTCGGCGGTCCGGAGCCGTACGTCGCTGTCGATGCCGCCAATGGTCGAGACATCGATCTCGGCCAATTCCGGTCCGATTACCCAGCCCGGTCGGCCGATGATCGGACCGGTGTCGGGCTCATCGTTGGTCGAGGCCTGGGGGAAGAGACGAATGAGATGTTCGCCGGTGTCTCGATCAATGCGGACGAGGGCGACCGGGAACGTCATCTCTTGGCGATCGACGGCGAGCTGATCGGGTGTCGCCACTTGCTCACCCAGAAAGTAGTTGGCGTCGGGGCGGGCGAGCTGGGCGGTCAAACGAAGCGACGGAATCGGGGTCGATCGCTCGATGAGTGTGCCGGTGGCGTCGAGCCGCAGGAGTTCGCCCCAGCCTGGTTGCGTGGCCAACAGCGTTGGCTGTCTCGACCAGACCATCGGGCCCTCGCTCAGGTCGGTCCACTCGGCGACAACATCCACCCGCAGATTGAACGGCAACGCAGCCACGTCAGCTGGCACGTCATCACGGGTTGCCGCCTCGGGAGATTGCGATGGCCCGCCCCGTAGGGCGACGAGTGGAACTTCAGACTCGATGTCGAAATCGCCAGTGCGATACTGCAGGCGGTAAGCGTCGTCCGAGCGCAACGGCAGGGCGAAGAATCCAGCGGTCTGTTCGACTCGCACGCCGTCGTTGATGGACTGCCCCGATCGGTAGCGGACACTGGCCGACTCGGCGCCAGCGGTCAGGTAACCAAAGACAAGAAGGTCATCGACGACACCAGCGCCCGACGCCGACTCGAGCTCGAGGTGGCAGGTCTCGGCGGCGTTACCCGGATCGTCGGGGAACGTCACGCACAGCACACCGGGTGAGGATTCAGACACCTCGAAGGTGCGACCGTCCTGAAGCACACCGGCAACCGCGGGGTCTCCGGTCAGCGCAGGTGGATCGATGTCTGGCGCGGAAGCCACGGTGGTTGTCGGAGGCAAGGCAACACCGTCGTTCCCGCCGGTGACGACCAGCCATCCGAGTCCCACGATCACTGTGCCAACGCCAAGGAGGCCGACGATCGAGCGACTTGGTGCCACGAGTTCGGTGGTCAGCTCGGTCGTTGGCGCCTCATCGATGAGGACGGGCGGAAGGTCGTCGGGTTCTGGGTCCACTCGCACAAGTGGTACTGCCTGATGCAAGTGAGGGTGAACTCCAGTGCTTCGGAAATGTGTCCCCGTGTTGCGATGTTTCGTAGCGGACGACAAGCTCGCGCTTCGTTCCTATACTCCCCGACTCGTGACTGCCATACCTTTCCTCCGGGCCCGGGCGCTCGATGACATCCCGCCGCAAAGGGCCCGTTCATCGAGACGGTTCGTTCTGAGTACCATTGCGGCGCTCATTGCCCTCGCCGGGCTTTTCCTGTTTGTCGATCCCGTGAGTGCACAAGATGAGACCGGTTTCACCGGTCAGATCAACGTGCGTGATGGCGAGGGCGGCCGAGTGCCCATCGAGGGCATCCGCTTCTTTGTCGAAGATGACAGTGGTGTCGTTGGTGAAGCCACCACCGATGTCGACGGCGTCTTTTTCATCCCCGTCCCGCCCGGCACCTACAGCATTGAAGTCGACACCGAGTCGATTCCTGAAGGACTCACCCTCCGCAATCCGGATCGGCCGAGGTTGACCGACCTCGACATCAACGACGGCCAGAGCCGCAACGTCTTGTTCCCGTTGCTGGGTGAGGGTGTGGTTTCCACTGCTGGTGCTGGTGGCGACGGCTTCGCCACGCGGGCCCTTCGGCTTGCCATCGACGGCATCATCTTCGGCCTCATCATCGCCATGTGTTCCATTGGTCTGTCACTGATCTTCGGCACCACGGGCCTCACCAACTTCGCTCACGGCGAGCTGGTCACGATCGGCGCCCTCGGAGCAGTGCTGTTCAACAGCACCGGCGGCTTTGGTATCCACATCATCATTGCTGGCGTCCTGGCCGTCCTACTCGCTGCCGCCGCTGGCGGCGCCAACGAACGCTTCCTGTGGCGACCGCTCCGCCGCAGAGGTACCGGCCTGATCGCGATGCTCGTCATCTCGATCGGCCTCAGCATCCTCGGTCGGTATGTGTTGCTGTACCTCGCTGGAG
Organism: uncultured Acidimicrobiaceae bacterium; assembly: GCA_964351995.1. Taxonomy (GTDB): domain Bacteria; phylum Actinomycetota; class Acidimicrobiia; order Acidimicrobiales; family SZUA-35; genus SZUA-35. The sequence goes on from CAYGQE010000001.1 coordinate 132,461, forward strand.
GCAACCGACAGTTCTACAACCAGTTCAACCTCCAGACCCCGTACGACCTCGGCCCGGTGGCCATCGTCCCCCGGGACCTCTGGATCATTGGTCTGTCGGTGACGACGCTGGTGCTGGTGGCGCTTGCGGTGCAGCGCACCAAGACCGGCAAGGCCATGCGAGCGGTCGCCGACAACCGCGACCTCGCTGAGTCCTCCGGCATCGATGTCGAGCGCGTGATCCTCACCGTTTGGGTGGTCGGTGGTGGCCTCGCCGGTTTCGGCGGTGTCCTCTTCGGTATGAACCAAGGCATTCGTTGGGACATGGGCTTCGAGCTGCTGCTTCTGATGTTCGCCGCGGTCACGCTCGGCGGCCTGGGCACGGCCTATGGCCCGCTCTTCGGCAGCCTCATCGTGGGGTTGTTCATCAATCTCTCGACGCTCGTTGTTCCGCCTGAGGTCAAGAATGTCGGTGCGTTGTTGATCCTGGTCGTCATCTTGCTGGTGCGACCACAGGGGCTCTTTGGACAACGAGAAAGGATCGGCTGATGGATTGGGCAGGCATTATCAGCGAGTCGGCACGTCAGTTCGTCGGCATCCAGGCGATGTACTTCGCCATCGCAGCAATCGGTTTGAACATCCACTTCGGGTTCACCGGGCTGTTGAACTTCGGCCACGCCGGCTTCCTTGCCGTCGGGGCCTACGGCCTCGGCGTCACCGTCACGTGGCTCGAACAGCCCTGGTGGTTGGGCGTGATCGTCGGCCTTCTTGCCTCGATCGTGTTCGCGTTGATCCTGGGCATCCCAACCCTGCGCTTGCGGGCTGACTATCTCGCGATCGTGACGATCGCCGCCGCCGAGATCGTGCGCATCAGCGTGCGAACCACCGCATTGCGTGACGTCACCGGTGGCTCGAACGGTCTCAATGGTTTCAACCGTGACTTCACTGCACTCAACCCTTACAACGACAGCTTCCTCGGGTTCCGACCCGATCAGCTGTGGCCGCTCACCGTGGGTTGGATCGTCGTGTTGCTGTCTGTTGGCGTCACCTACCTCTTGATGCGCAGCCCCTGGGGCCGTGTGCTCAAGGCGGTGCGTGAGGACGAGGATGCCGCTCGTGCTCTCGGCAAGAACGCCTATTCGATCAAGATGCAGAGCCTCATCCTCGGCGGTCTCTTCGGTGCCCTCGCCGGCATGCTCTGGGTGCTCGCCCAGGGCTCGATCCAGCCGAGCCCGCAGGACTTCGGCGCACCCAAGACGTTCTTCATCTGGGTGGCCATGATTCTCGGCGGCACCGGCCGCCTCTGGGGCCCGGTCATCGGGGCGATGATCTTCAGTTCACTCCTCCAGTTCACTGACCTCACGCTCCGAGGCGCAGTGTCGGCCGGCTACATCCCCGAATGGTTGATGGATGGCGTGCAAGTTGGCCAGATGCGGTTCATCCTCATGGGCCTTGGCCTGATGCTGCTGATGGTCTTCCGACCACAGGGCATCTTCGGTGATCGACGAGAGATGGCCCTCGATGTCTGAACAAGCAGCGTCTGAGTCTTCAGAAACCCTTGAGTTCAACCCCCTCTTCGAGGGCGTTCCCGAAGTCGCCGGGTCAGCCAAGCCCGATGCGATCCTTACCGCCGACAAGGTGGTGCGACGCTTCGGCGGTCTCACAGCGGTCAACGTCGACCACCTCGAGATCCAACGTGGCGTGATCACCGGCCTCATTGGCCCGAACGGTGCAGGCAAGACCACGTTCTTCAACCTCATGACCGGGTTCGACGAACCCGACGAGGGCACCTGGAACTTCGACGGCATTGATGTCGGCAAGCTTCCAGCTCATGTGGTTGCCCGCAAGGGCATGGTCCGCACGTTCCAGCTGACCAAGGCGTTGTCGCGGTTGTCGGTGATCGACAACATGAAGCTCGGTGCCATGCAGCAAACGGGTGAGAGCTTCTTCAAGGCATTCGTGAAGGGCCTCTGGTCTGCTGAAGAGAAAGCCATCGAAGAGCGGGCCGACGAGCTGCTCGAGCGCTTCAAGCTCATGCACATGCGTGAAGAGTTCGCGGGCACGCTGTCTGGCGGTCAGCGCAAGCTGCTCGAGATGGCGAGGGCACTCATGACCGACCCCAAGTTGATCATGCTCGACGAGCCGATGGCCGGTGTGAACCCGGCGCTCACCCAATCCTTGCTCGGCCACGTGAAGAGCCTGCGTGACGAGGGCCGCACCGTCGTGTTCGTCGAACACGACATGGACGTGGTCCGCGACATCAGTGACTGGGTCGTGGTGATGGCCGAGGGTGGTGTCATCGCCGAGGGAACCCACGCCTCGATCGGCGCCAACCAGGCCGTCATCGACGCCTACCTGGGCACCTCACACGATCAGGCCCTCGACTTCGACGATGCCACCGACGACGCTGGAGAAGAAGCATGACCGACGATCTGCTGATCCATGTCGACAACGTCGTGGGTGGCTACATCCCCGAGGTCGACATCCTCAACGGTTGCAGCCTCGAACTGAAGCACGGCGAACTGGTGGCGATCATCGGCCCGAACGGTGCCGGCAAGTCCACACTGCTCAAAGCGTTGTTCGGGTTGGTCAACATCCGGAGCGGCACCGTCACCTACGACGGCAACGAGATCACCGGCATGAAGGCCCACTCACTCGTCGAGCGCGGCATTGGCTACGTGCCGCAGAACAACAATGTCTTCCCGAGCCTCACCGTTCGGGAGAACCTCGAAATGGGCTGCTATCTCAAGCCCGAGGTGTTCGACGAGCGGCTCGAGGTCGTCTCGGACATGTTCCCGAAGATGGCCGACCGCGCCGATCAGCGTGCGGGTGCGCTCTCGGGTGGTGAGCGTCAGATGCTGGCGATGAGCCGGGCACTGATGATGAGCCCCAAAGTGATCCTCCTCGACGAGCCGTCGGCTGGGCTGTCGCCAGCACTCCAGGATCAGGTGTTCATCAACACCAAGAACATCAACACCGCTGGCGTCTCGGTGATCATGGTCGAGCAGAACGCTTCTCGCTGCTTGCAGATCTGCGACCGGGGCTACGTGTTGGATCAGGGCACCAACGCTTACACCGACACCGGGCGCAACCTGCTCACTGACCCGAAGGTCATCGAGCTCTACCTCGGCACGCTCACGAAGGCCCACTGACCGCCGTCTAGCGTCGCAACGTCGGGTCGAGTGCCAGAAGCGGGTGACATGCCCCGTTTCTGACATTGGAGTTGTGTCTGTGTGGTCGCTCAGGGGGCGAGGAAGGTCTCGATGTGGTCAACGATCTCTGCGTGGATCTCGACTCGATCGACTGATGGGCCAGCGTCTCGACCTGACCACCGGGCAACTGATCGTCGGTCTCGGCGTTGATCGCCAGCACGTCGGTCTCGATCTGTTCGAGATCGTCGACCGCAAACAGCGGCCCGTAGGCGGGCGCCATGAGCACGAGTGCGTCGATGTGCTAATCAGTGGGTGGCTCAGCCACGAGCTGTTCGAACCGGCTCTGCGCTGCGGGGCTGCAGAGGATCTCAGCGTTCGCTGCACAGTGGTCGCTCAAGTCAGCGGAGGAGACCGTGGCCCCGGCGGCTCGAAGCGCGCTGTAGCCACCGACCGAATGGCCGATCACGACGACGCGATCGATCGGCTCAGCCTGCGTCATGTGGTCGATCGTGAGCGAGAGGTGTCGCGGCCGAAGCGCCAGCGGATCAAGCCGAGCGTCGTTGCTGCCAAGCCCGGCCATGTCGGGATGGGTCGGTGCTGCGACGGTGAAGCCAGAGGCCGCCAGCATCGCGGCCAGATCGTCGTGGGAGGTCCGATCGCCGGAGAATCCGTGGGAGATCACCACGAGCGTTCCGTTGGCCTCGCTAGCAGGCGTCCAGGTCGAGACCTCGAACGGCCGATCGTGGACGGGATCGAGCACCTCGACGGTGGCGGCCCCGGACGCCTCGACGGTCTCGAGCGAGGTTGATGGCGATTCCGGTGGTGGTCCGATCAGGAACGCAACGGCGGCAACAAGGACAAACGCGGCGGCTCCGATGATGGCCATCGTTCTGGGAGTCACCGTTGGACGAGTCATGAAGGGAAGTGGCATGGATCCATCGTCCATTCACCGGCAATCATCATCGATCGGTGTTGACCCTGACTCGACCCTCAACGCACTCGGGGTCAGGGTTGAGTGTCAGAAGCGGGTGGCATGCCCCGGTTCTGACATTGGACCAGACGCGAAACGGCCCCGGAACCGTGGGTTCCGGGGCCGTCTCAGTTGTTCAACTCAGAGCTGGGATTTACAGCGCTGCGAACTGGTAAACGGTGGCGTCGCCATCGATGGTGTTCGTGTCAGCGGCGTAGCTCAGGATGGCGAACGACGCCTCCGTGGGCTCACCGGCGGGACCGAATGCCAGCGGACCGGAAGGGCCGTCGTAGTCGATGTCGGTGCCGGCCTCGAGGAGAGCGACACAGTCGGCGAATGACGTGCACTTCTCACCATCGCGGGTGACACCGTTCATGACTGCAGCCATGGCGGCCGGATCGTCGGTTCCAGCGGCAACCGCGGACAGGCCGATGATGATCGCTGCGTCGTAGGTCTCGGGACCATACGAGAAGTCGATCAGCTCGGGATCCACAGCCAGGAGGCGGTTCTGGAAGTCATCGGTGATCTCGGCAGCGGGGAGCGTTCCCTTGATGCCGGACAGGATGCCCTGATCAGAGAAAGCCTCGCCGAGTGCGTTACCGATGTTTCCATCGACCAGGTAGATGTTCTTGACGTCGGGGGTGAACCCGTTCTCGAACAAGCCGGTGAGGATGGAGCTGGTCTCGTCGAAGCCGATGACCACGATGGCCTCGGGGTCAGCAGCAACGATGCGCTGGACTTCAGCGTCGAAGTTCTGAGCGGCAGCGTCGTAGGTGAATTGCTCGACGATCTCGGCACCCTGCTCTTCGAGCGGAGCAACCGTGAAGTTGAGCAGGCCTTCGCCGTACGGATCCTGCAGCGCCATGAGGGCAACAGTGGAGTTGCCCTCTCCAACGATGAGGTCAGCAAGGACACGGCCCTGAAGCACGTCGGACGGGGCGGTACGGAAGTACAGGTCGCCGTCGTCGTAGGTGGTGAAGTCAGGGGAGGTGTTCGCCGGCGAGAAGTGAATCACGCAAGCGCCGGTGATCTTGTCGATCACGGTGAAGGACACACCAGAGGAAGCGGCACCCAAGATGGCGTCGACGCCATCGGAGAGGTGACGGTCGACCGTCTGGTTGGCGACGTCGCCATTGTCGGAGGAGTCGCCGGGCGAGAAGACCACGTCGTTGCCGAGGACGCCGCCAGCGGCGTTCATCTCTTCAACAGCGAGAGCAACGCCAGCTTCTTCGGGCGGGCCGAGGAACGCAAGGTTGCCGGTCTGTGGCAGCAAGCCACCGATCTGGAGGGTGCCATCGGCTTCGCCGGTGCAGGAAGGAGCGGCTTCGACGGTGGCAGATTCCTCTTCCATCGCCTCCTCTTCTTCCATGGCTTCTTCCTCCATGGGCTCTTCTTCTTCCATCGCCTCCTCTTCTTCCATGGCTTCTTCTTCCATGGCTTCAGTGGTTTCGGTGGTTTCGTCAGTTTCGGTGTCTGCTGCGTCGTCCGCATCGCTACCGCATGCTGCGGCAACGAGGCTGAACGCCAACAGGAGGGCGAGAAGTCGCCAGATTCTGTTCACGATGTACTCCCTTTGTCCAGGCCAAGCTTTGGCCAGAGAGCGGCAGGCTAGACGTCGTCGCACGGTATTCGACGCCGGTCCGACGAGATGCAACGCTGCGTACTCATTTCTGTCACTTAGTGGCTTTCGGGCGATTTCCACAAAACGCCTGGTGAGGGGGCCTTCTGAGCTGAAAACAGCCGAACACGTATGACGATGGGGAAGCTCTTCTCGATCTGCGAGAACTACCGCGTGGTCCCCGTACTTGGACAACACTGACGGCGATGAGTACCAATGCAGATCCTGACGACGAAGCCCCTGACTCCGCTGCCCTGGACGCAATCGTCATCGGTGCCGGGGTCATCGGTAGCGGTGTGGCCTTTGAGCTCGCCCGGCGAGGCCTGCGCACGGCGTGTGTCGACAAATTGCCTGCCGCGGGCTACGGGTCGACCAGCGCTTCGAGCGCCGTTGTGCGCCTGAACTATTCGACCGAAGCCGGTATGGCGCTGGCCTTTGAGGGACTGCACTACTGGAAGGCATGGGCCGACTATCTCGAGCTCGATGACCCGGGGCCCCTGATCGAATTGGTGCGTCACACCAAGTTGATGCCTCGGCTGGAGGACGGCGCACACTTCGATCGTGTCGTTGCCTTGATGACCAAGCTCGGCATCGAGCACGAGGTGATCTCTGCCGACGAGGCCGAGGCTCGCTTCCCGGCCATCGACCTCCACCGGTTCGGGCCGCCGGCAACCCTTGATGATGTCGACGCACCGTTCTGGGCCGAACCAATCGCTCGAGTGGCCGAGGTGCTGGTCATGCCGCTCAGCGGCTACGTGTCTGATCCCCAGTTGGCGGCGCAGAACCTCGCCGACGCGGCCAAAGGCAAGGGGGCGCAGTTTCGCTACAACACCGAGGTCACCGCTGTCTTGCGCTCCGGGTCGCAGGTGACCGGCGTGCAATTGAGCGATGGGTCCGAGTTGCGAGCGCCGATCGTGGTCAACGTCGCTGGGCCTCATTCGCCGGTCATCAACGAGATGGCCGGCGTGTTGGACGACATGAACATCACCACTCGGCCGATGAAACGGGAAGTCTTCGTGGTGCCAGCGCCGAAGGGCGTCGACTACGAAGCCGAGGGCGTCATGATCGGCGACCTCGACATTGGCGTCTACTTCCGTCCGGAACGAGGCAACAACATCCTGATTGGCAGCACCGAGCCCGAGTGCGACCCCCTCACATGGATCGATGACCCAGATGCGGTGGGCGACGCGCTCGATGACGACGAGCATCAACTACTGGTGCTGCGCACGTCACGGCGGGTGCGCGATCTCGGTGTGCCTCATACCAAGCGTGGAGTGGTGTCGAGTTATGACGTGTCCGACGATTGGGTCCCGATCTATGACCGAACGAGCCTTGATGGCTTCTATCTGGCCATCGGCACCAGCGGGAATCAGTTCAAGAACGCTGCCAGCGCAGCGCACTGCATGGCCGAGCTGATCATGGCGGTCGAAGGAGGCCACGACCACGACGCCGAACCGCTCGAAGTCACCGGCCGCTTCACCGGCCTTCCCATCGACATGGCCACCTTCTCCCGCAAGCGCACCATCGACACCGAAAGTTCGATGACCGTCATGGGGTGATGCCGTTCGGTCCTTTTGGCCGTCTGAACCGCTCACGTTCCTCCGGCTGGTGCCGACAAAGGCATGAGACGGCGGAACCAGACGCCGACCCGAACACTCTGGGAAAGGACCGACAACATGTCGAAACTGATGCGAACGGGCATCTTGGGAGGGCTCGCCACGCTTGTGATGGCGACCCCTGCTTCAGCCGCTGAACAGGTGGACGTCACCAATCCTCAAGTCTTTGCGGACAACGCCTTCATCGTCATCTGCGCCGTCTTGGTGATCTTCATGCAGGCCGGCTTCGCCATGGTCGAAATGGGCCTGACCCGTGCGAAGAATGCCGCTCACATGATGTTGAAGAACCTCCTCGACTTCGTGGTCGGTGCGTTGGGCTTCACCTTCATCGGCTACCACATCGCTTTCAACGGTGCGGACTGGGTTGGTTTCCAGTGGCTGTGGGGCGGTCCCCTCGACGCAGCACCCGGAGCGGCGAATCTGACCATGCCGGTCCACTTCTTGTTCAACATGGGCTTCGCCGCTGCGGCAGCAACCATCGTGTCTGGTGCGGTTGCTGAACGAGTGAAGTTCAAGGCCTACTTCGTCTACGCCATCGTGATCTCGACCCTGGTGTACCCCATCATCGTGAGCTGGGTCTGGGGCGGCGGTTGGCTGTCCAAGATGGACACACCGTTCATCGACTTCGCTGGCTCTGGCGTGGTGCACATGACCGGTGGCGCTGCTGCGCTCGTCGGTGCGGCGATCCTCGGCCCACGTATCGGTCGCTTCGACGCCGACGGCAACTCTCAGCCGATCCCCGGCCACAACCTGCCCATGGCGATCCTCGGTGTGTTCATCCTTCTCATCGGTTGGTTCGGTTTCAACTCCGGTTCGCTGCTCTCGGCTGATCTCCAGATCGGCATGATCGCCCTCACGACGGCGCTCGGGGCTGCTGGTGGCGGTATGGGTTCGACCATTGCTTCGTGGCTCACCGTCAAGACCCCCGACGTCACCTTGATCGGTAACGGTGTGCTCGGTGGCCTGGTGGCCGTCACCGCCGGCGCTGCCAACATTGGTGTCTTCGGCGCCATCATCATCGGCGCTGTTGCCGGCATCATCGCCACCAACGGCGTGCTTCTTCTCGACCGCATCGGTATCGACGATCCGGTGGGTGCGGTGCCCGTTCACCTCATGTCGGGTGCCTGGGGCCTCTTTGCCCTCGGTCTGCTCGCCGATCCCGACGTCGTTCCTGGCGGCAACGGTCCCGCTGGCCTGCTCTATGGCGGCTCGGCATCGCTGCTGGTGAGTCAGATGATCGGCATCGTGGCCATCTTTGTCTTCGCCGCCTCGACGGTCGGCATTCTCTTCCTCGTCATGCAGAGCCTCGGTTGGCTCCGTGTGACCGCCGATGAGGAAATGGCTGGGCTCGACCTCGCCGAGCACGCCACGCCTGCCTACAACGAAGACTTCGTGGAATACGAGGGAGCGGGCGTCGATGATTCCTCCGCCTTCGATGACTTCTTCGACGATCTGAACGTCTGATTGGTTTGGCGGGGTATTCGGACCCCGCCACTCCTGCATTGCCTCACTCCCTCCCTGAACGACAAACCCAGCGCATCGCTGAAAGGAAATCCAGCATGGATGCCGCCGAGAAACGCCAACGTGATCTCGATCTTCTCCGGAAGTCTCGCCAAGCGCTCGATGATGGCGAACTGGTGGACCGTCATGCCCCGGTACCCGAACAGGTCGAGCGCCGGAAGGCTCCGAGAGAAGGCGATCCTGATGTCGTGATGTACCGCGGCAAGCCGATCCGCCGCCCAGGGAGCGGGGGCGGCAAGTCTGGTGGTGGCGCCCGCGCCGGCCAGTTCCGTGGGGCCTCTGTTGGCGGCGGATCCAAGGCCAAGTCATCCGGCGGTGGCGGAGGCGACGTCCGTGCAATCCTCGAACGGTTGAACGGCCTCTACAAAGACGGACTGATCACCAAGTCAGAGTACGACCGTAAGCGAAACCAGATCATCGATCGTCTGTAACAGGCCAGAGGAATTTGATCAAGGCGATTGCGACCGCAGTGCCCACCAATTGGGCGGCGATGAAGCCCGGTGCTGACGCTGGCTCGATGCCGGCGAAGGTGTTCGACAGTGTCCTCGCCACGGTGACGGCCGGGTTGGCGAAACTCGTCGATGAGGTGAAGTAGTAGGCGCCACCGATGTACCCGGCAACGGCCAAGGCCACCGCCGTCGGGCTCTGTTGCCCGGACTCCCTCGAGCGAACAACGCCGTGGATCACCAACAGCAAACCGAGTGTGGCGATCACTTCACTGATCAGCAGTGCGAGCGACGAACGATTGCGGGTGGACACGTTCACCGCATCGAGTTCGAAGATGACGTTCGCCGCCATCGCACCGATCACAGCCCCGACAAATTGGGCGGCGACGTAGCCAACCGCCGTTGCCCGGTCAACCGCACCGAGCGCCAGCTGGGTGAGTGTGACGACTGGATTGAAGTGGGCCCCCGATACACCGCCGAACGCAAGGATCAGCGCGAGGAGCGACCCCGCAGTGGCGAACGCGTTCTGGAACAGGACCAGACCGGTGTCGGTCGACAAGCGCTCGGCCATGATGCCGGACCCGATGACCGCAAGCAGAAGGAACGCTGTACCTGTGCCTTCAGCCACCAGACCGCGTCGGCGGGCAGCAGTCTCGTCGGCGGGCACCGCAAGAGTGTGCCCGACTCAGGCAGATGGAGCCTCAGCGAGACTGAACGTGCCCGGCGAACTCGTCTGGGTTCCAGTTCCTGATGAACTCGCCGAACGCTTCGGGCGGCAGTGGTTTGGTGAACACGTAGCCCTGGGCGAAACGGCAGCCCATGGCACGAATCAAGTCGAGTTGCTCTCGTTGCTCGACGCCTTGTGCCGTGGCTTCGAGGCCAAGGGTCTGGGAGATGGCAACGAGGTGGCGCACGACGTTGGCCGCCGGTTCATTGGCGGTGATCTGCGACATCAGTGAACGATCGAGCTTGACCGAGTCGAAGGGTAGGTGTTGGGCCTCGGCGAACGAGGCGAAGCCGACGCCGAGGTCGCCGATTGCGGCCCGAGCGCCGCGCGAGGTAAGGGCTCTCAACGTGCTGATGACGGCTTGGGAGTCCGGCGAGGAACTCGGGCTCAACTCGATCCCGACCTTGACTCGGTCGTTGAGACGTATGCCGTCGAGGATCGTTCGAACGAGGTGACGGTCCAGGACATCTGTGGTCGTCATGTTGAGCCACAAGGTCATGTCATCGAGGAGTCCCTCGTCGACCCAGTCCGAGACATGGAAGAGCGCCTTCTGCAAGATCTGCTCGCCCACTCGATTGAGTACGCCGAGCGATGTAGCGGTCTGGATCAAGTCGGTGGTGGCCACCGGACCCTTGTCCGGCCGCTCCCACCGAGCGAAGGCTTCGATGGCCACGATCTTTCCGGTCGTGAGGTCAACCGATGGCTGCAAGGCGACGGAGAGCCCGTGGTCCAGAATGGCGACTCGGAGTGCAACGTCGAGTTCTTCTTGACGGGTGACCCGTACTCGCTGGTATGGGTGGAACAAGACGTGGTGATGGGTCGAGTCGGTCTCCTCGAGCGCAATCTCCGCTGCTTGGAACAGCCGGCTGGCGTCGGGGTTCTCGTAGTCGAGCAACGCTCCGCCAACTCGGGGTTCGAGTACGTGGGGAAGTCCATCGACGGTCACATCTCTCGACAGAACGTCGAGCACTTGGGCCAGCAACTGCTCGCCGTCGTCGCGACGAAGGAGCGTGGGAACGAAGAGCAAGATCTGTCGATCGCTGAGGGCCATCGCCATCATGTCAGGATGGAGGGCGAGCAGTCGCGCTTCGATGGCGCTGTTCAGCTCCCAGCGCCCGAGACCGTGGTTGCTCGGCCCGGTAGGGATCGGGCGATGATCGGCTCGCATCAACAGCGCTGTATGTTCCGCTGATGTTGCGTGCTTGAGCGCACGCTCGACTTCAGCAGTGAACTGGGGCAGCGACCGGGGGACGACGCGGGTCGGTTCGCTCGGTACAGCCTCTTCGTTGGCCGAGACCTCCAACGGGAGCCCGGCGCGCAAACGTCGGAGCCCGCCGCGCCGAATGCTGTCGGTGCCGGTCTCGCCGCTTGTTTGATCGGTTGTGGGTGTGTCGGTCATGTGGTGTCCATCCCTCGCATGTTCTCATCGGCCTCGAAATCGACCCCTTGAATAGGTCGCCTTGCCCGAAGCTGAACGTCCCCGGTCACCACGGGGAACGGGTCGAGATCTTTTGAAGTTCTCCCGCTCAGGACTCAACAACACCTCGGCCAGGTCGATGGACCCTCAATGCCCACCATCAAGGAGCTGGCGTGAAGATCCGCGGCAAGCTGTTGACCCTCATCCTCATTCCCCTTCTGGCCGTCAGTGCGGCTGCCGTTTGGGGTTTCCGGGATCAGTCCGTGAAGACCGAGCAAGCTGAGGAGGCCGTTGAACTCGCGTCGACATCTGCCTCAGTACATCGAGTCATCCTCGCCTACGGCAACGAGCGCTTGGCGCTCTACTCCGATCTCACGCAAGGTGAGATCGATGAGTTGCGACTGGCGACCGACGAAGCCCTCGCTGATGCGGGCCTCCCGACTGACGTCGTGGAGATCGCACGTGCGCAGCTGAGTCGTGCTGCTGGCGCTGATCGTTACACCGACGCGATCGATGAACTCTTCGCCACGACGGGTCCTGCGGTCGACGTCTACCAGTCCGGCCAGTTGTTGACCAGCATTGCCGCTCAATCGAGCTACAACGTTCTCGAAAAGCGAGAGAATGCCTGGTTCGACTACATCGAGACCGCCCAACTCGTGGACGAAGGAGCCGAGAACATGTCCCTCGTCCCCGTTGCCGTCTCGCTGAGTGAAGCCTCTGCGCTCGCCAACGAAGCCAACGGGTTCATCGACCAGCAGGCCGAACCGCAACTCAAGATCGCCTCGGACAGCACAGCGGAACAGACGATGGCAAGCCTTGCCTTCCTGGCGACCAACGAGATGGCATCTGGAACGACTGGTGTTGCCAGCGCTGACATCATCGACGGGCTCACCGACGCTCGTGTCGAGTGGAACCGTGCGCTGGTCTCTGCCGATGCCTTCTTGGTCGACTCGACCCAGCAGACTCTCGATGACGCAAACGGCGTTCGCTCGCTGTTCTCGCTTCTCGGCATCGTTGGCTTGGTCGTCCTCGCTGGGCTGGTGTTCGTCATCTATCGCTCGATCACCAACCCGCTCGAGAACCTCGTGACCCGAGCCCGACAGGTGGCTCAAGATGATCTGCCAGAGTTGGTTCGCACGCTTCGAAGCGAACAGAACTTCGACGACCTGCCCGAGCCGATCGCCATCCCCGTCACCAACAACGACGAGATCGGGGAGCTCGTCATGGCGTTCAACGAGGTGCAGTTCACAGCCCACGAGCTCGCTACCGAACAGGCTCTTGGTCGACGCAACGTCGCTGAGATGTTCGTCAACCTCGGTCGACGAAACCAACAGCTCCTCCAGCGAATCCTCGGTCTTCTCACCGATCTCGAACGAGACGAAGAAGATCCCGACACCTTGCGTGACTTGTTCGTCTTGGACAACGTCGTCACTCGCATGCGTCGCAACGCTGAATCACTTCTGGTGTTGGCCGGTGGCCAGACGCCTCGTCAGTGGTCCAACCCGGTGTCGCTCGAAGACACCGTTCGTTCCGCCCTTTCTGAGGTCGAGGGTTACGAGCGCATCGACATCGCCGCACTTGCCGAGGTTCGTATTCCTGGCAGCGTGGTGGCCGACGTTGCTCACCTCCTTGCCGAGCTCATCGAGAACGCCGTGTCCTTCTCTGATCCATCGACTCAGGTCTTGGTCGGCGGTCACTTCGAAAGCGATGGCTATCTGGTCACGATCTTCGATCAGGGCATCGGCATGTCCGAGGACGAGCTCGAGGACAACAACCGACGCATCGTCGATCCTCCTCCGCTCGATCAGGCGCCGACGAAGTTCCTCGGACTGTTCGTGGTGGGTCGTCTCGCTGATCGCCACGACATTCGTGTTCGTCTCGCCAAGGCCCCTGGCCGTGGTGTGATGGCTCGGGTGCTCATCCCGAACGCAACCCTCATCATCGATGAAGAGGTCGACACCACTCCGCTTGCGGGGATCGAAGACGTCGACAGTGCTGTGATGACTGCAGCGGAGGCCGGAATGGTCAGCGCTGGGTCGACAACGCCAGCGATTGCCGAGGCGATGCCCGAGTTCCATGGCACCGACTTCCATGAGGCAGGTCTCGACGACGAAGCGTTCGATGCCATCGAAGCGGCGCCCCTCAGCGCGGATGTCCAGGGCCTCGACAGCACCATGGCTGACGTCGGGACCGACGAAGTTCCCATGCCCGCCGATCCTGTCGACCTCGGTGGACTGCCGATGCGAGGAGCGGCTCCGGCCGACGTTGCTCCTGAGGTCGACGAGCTTCCCGTTCGCTCGCCGAGCGTGCCGGACGAAGAACCAGCCATGTCAGAGCTGCCCACTCGCAGCGGCGATGACTTCGATGGCCTCCCGACCCGAGTCCGAGGCGATGCCTTGGGCGACGAATCAGCCGTTGCCGCAGAACCCGTTGTGCAGCCAGCGCAACGTGAAGTGGTCGGTGAAGAAGCCGCCGGCGACTTCTCTTCGATGATGTCGGCATTCAGTACCGGGGTCAATCGTGGCCTCGAAGACACCGCATTTGATTCTCTCGACGAAGGAAACGACCAATGACCACTCGTACAGACGCTGAACAGTTCACGTTCCTCGTCAACAACTTCGTTGCCGAGACCGCCGGCGTGAACGACGCCATCGCCGTCTCTGCTGATGGCATCAAGTTGGCTGCATCTGACGGTTTGCCTCGGGCCACCGCTGATCAGTTCGGTGCCATCACCTCCGGGTTGGCCTCCCTGACCCTCGGCGCCGCTCGCTGTTTCGCTGAAGACTCGGTTCACCGTGTCGTGATCGAAATGGAGCGCTCCTACCTGTTGATCGTGAACATCTCGGCTGGCTCGGTTCTCGGCGTTGTTGCGCAGAAGTCGTCTGACATTGGCCTGGTCGCCTACGAGATGACCATGTTCGCCGAGCGGGCTTCCCGCGTGCTCACGCCGCAACTCGTGGCTGAGCTGAAGAACACGCTGAGCCTCTGAGTTAACGACGATGTCGACCTATGACCCCAACAGGGCGCCTTCGTCGGGCGGTGATCTGATCCGCCCGTACTTGGCCACCGCTGGCCGAACGACCAGCCGTGTCGAAGGGCTGAAGCTCGAGACACTGGTGCAACAGACTGGCACAACGCCGTCGACTCGATTCGAGTCGACGAAGGTCTATCAGCTCTGCCAATTGCCGATTTCGCTGGCCGAGCTGTCCGCCCACCTGAGCATGCCGTTGGGCTCGGTGAAGGTGATCGTGGGCGATCTGATCAGCTCCGGCGATCTCAAGGCCCATCGAACCGTTGATGGTTCGAGTTCTGATGACGTTCAACTGATCACGCGTTTGATCTCTGGTGTGAGGAAGCTCTGATGAGTGGAAATCCCGTAAGTGCAAAATTCGTCGTGGCCGGCGGGTTCGGCGTCGGAAAGACAACGTTTGTCGGCACGGTCTCAGAGATCGATCCCCTGCGTACCGAAGCGTCGATGACGGCAGCCGCTGCCGACATCGATGATGCCTCGAAGGTGTCAACCAAGACCACCACCACGGTGGCGATGGACTTCGGTCGCATCACGATCGACAACGATCTCGTGCTGTACCTCTTCGGTACTCCAGGCCAAGACCGTTTCGGCTTCATGTGGGACGACCTGATGAACGGCGCCCTCGGTGGTGTTGTGTTGGTCGACTCCCGTCGTCTTGCCGATTGTTTCTATGCCGTTGACTACCTCGAGAAGCGCAATGTGCCATTCGTCGTGGCGGTGAACACGTTCAACGGTGAGATGTCTCACCCCCTCGAGGCCGTTCGAACCGCACTCCAGGTGCCCGACGGTGTGAAGGTCATCAGCTGTGACGCCCGCGATCGCCACTCGGTCAAGGAAGTCCTGCTGACACTCTTCGAGAGCATCCTCGCCCGCCTCACCTCCGACGCCGAAGTCCGCGGGTAGCGGCCCAAACCCCGGGTTCCTGACCGTCATCTTTGACGGTCTGAGCCCCCGGTTCACAGAGCAACAACGGCGCCTCATCCTCGGGGCGCCGTTCTCGCGTCGAGGAACCAACCGGGGGCTCAGACCGCCGGAAAAGAGGGTCCACAACCCGGGGTTTGATTGGTGGTGACTAGCGGATGGCTTGGTCGCGGCTGGGGAGGCGGCCGGTGATGCGCTGCGTGAGCTGATCGAACGTGAGGGGCTCGTGGAAGAGGTATCCCTGCACATTGGTGCACCGGAGACGCTCGATGATCGCCGCCTGGTCCTTGGTCTCGATGCCTTCGACCACGGTGTCGAGCTCGAGGGCCCGGCACAGCTCGATCACGGCCTTCACCACGCTCAATGCCACGTTGTCCTGGTCGATGCGCTGCACGAACGACCGATCGATCTTCACGATGTCGATCGGTAGTTGCTGCAGGTACGACAGCGACGAGTAGCCAGTGCCGAAGTCGTCGATTGCGATCTTGACGCCAGTACTGCGGAGTGCCTTCATGATGGGGATGCTGCTCGACTGGTCGTCGACCACAGCAGACTCGGTCACTTCGACAGTGAGGCGGTTTGCTGGCATGCCGGAGAGCTCGAGGGCGTGGGCCACACGAGTGGGGAACCCAGGGTCAGAGATCTGGCCCGCCGTGGCGTTGACGGCAAGACGAATGTCTCGTCCGCTCTGGCGCAGCAAAGCCATGTCGGACGTTGCTTGGAGGAGCACACGGTCGCCGATCTCGTCGAGGAGTCCGGCATCTTGCGCGATCGAGACGAACTCGCCGGGATGACGCAGCGTTCCATGTTCATCGCGCCAGCGGACCAAGGCCTCGACACCAACAATGCCTTGACCTGGAAGTTGCACGATCGGCTGGTAATGCACGATGAAGCGGTTTTCCGCCAATGCGCTGGCCAGCCCGGCCTCGACCTCGAACCGGCGATCGAGCCGGCGCTGGAGCGCATGGTCATGGGTGACCACACCACCTCGGTTGGATTCCTTGGCCTGGTACGCCGCTGTGTCGGCCTCGCCGAGGAGGTGCTTCGCATCATGGGCCGCATCGCCTTTGGACAGGGCGATGCCGATGCTGACACCGATCTTGACTCTGCGGCCATCGATGACGAAACCGCTCGAGACCGCTCGTCGAACGTTCTGAGCGACTTCCAGGGCCTCGTCACTGGTTGCGCTGGAGAGCATGATGACGAACTCGTCGCCACCAAATCTTGCCGCCACGATGCCTTCAGCATCGAGCAGCGCCTCGAGCCGCATACCCAGCAAACGAAGGAGCTCGTCGCCGGCAGCGTGGCCGAGCGAGTCGTTCACGATCTTGAACCGATCAAGGTCGCAGAACAAGATTGCCGGTCGGTTGCCGTTTGCGAGTTGCTCTTCGAGCATCAGCTCGAGCTTGGCTCGATTCGCAAGGCCGGTGAGCGTGTCGGTGTAGGCGAGGTGGCGCAGATCCTCGGTCATACGGCGCTCCTCGGTGATGTCGCGCCCGATCCCGAAGTAGTAGCCGGTGGTGTCGTCTCGTTCGATCGACCACTGGATGTGGCGAGTGGTCTCGCTGCTCGCTGTACGCATCTGGGCAACGAGTTCGACTTTGCCGAGCTCGGCAAGATCGTCGCCGAGGTCTCCGGCGTCTGAATCGTCGAAGCCAATGGCGATCTCTTCGAATGCGGTCCCGAGCACCTGCGCACGGTCAAATCCGAGCGCGCTGGTGAGAGCATCGTTGGCCTCGACCAGACGACCGGCTTGGTCGATCACGACGAACATGAGACCGTCGGTGGAGAAGAATTGGCTGAGGACGAAGTCGCGTAGATCGGCAGACCCGTCGTCGCCAGGTGTAGCCGAGCCGAATGCCATGGTCAGCTCGCGTGTTGGCTGAAGACGGCGAGGGCGGCCCTGAACTCGCCGGGCAGGGTCTCGAGTCGCTCTCGGTTGGGCACATTGGCCTTCAGGATCTCGTCGCCGTTCTGGAGCTCGATGGTGCCTGCTCCTTGGCTGGCGCGAAGGCCTTTGAGTTCGGAGTAGGGGACGAACGTCGGCCGCTTGAAGCGGCCGTGTTCGGTCAACTTCTTGACTGTTGCGGCGGTGCCGTTGACGCTTGCCTTCTGGATGCCCTTGAGCGTGGTGATGTCGACGCGATCAGTCAGGAACACACCACGGTCGACGAAAACGAAGGCCTGGTACCAGAGCCCTCGAGGGGATGGGATCGTCCACGAATGCACGATGGTTGGAGTTGACGCGTCGGACACATCCACCCATCGGCAGATAGGTGTCAGTTGTTGAGCCGGTTCTTTCGGTCCTGTGACCTAGAGAATCGGGGACCGGCCCATCTTGCGCCGACCGAAATTCCGGACCGGGGTCCGAAGGGTCTCCGCAGCAAGGTAGATGACCGGGAAGGCCAGCAGGACGAGCACCGTCGAGCTGAGTAGCCCACCGATCAGCGTGAAGCTGAGGGCCTCCCAGAAGGGGTCGCTGAGCGCCAGTGGCAACAACCCAACGACGGTGGTGAGTGTGGTGGCGACCAGTGGGCGGAAGCGGCGGGTGACGGCTTGGCCGATGGCGTCGCCAGGGCTGAGACCGGCGCGTCGACCCTGGTTGGCAGCGTCGATCAACAAGATCGTGTTGTTGACCACCACACCAATCAGGGCGATGAGACCGACGAACACGAAGAAGCTGAGTGGATTGTCGGTGAGACTGAGAGCGGCGAACACACCGAACAGGCTGAACGGAATGGCCAACAGGATCAACAGCGGTTGCACGATCGACCGGAACTGGATCACCAGCAGAAGGGCCACGAGCACCACGGCCACCAACAGGGCAACCAGCAGGCCAGCGAAGTCGTCCTGGTTGTCGGACTCTTGACCGAAGTCGAAGGCAATGGCATTGCTGCTGAGACCTCTGGCTTCGAGATCGGCCTCCGGGAACAGGTCGTTGACGATCTCCTCAGCGGCGTTCAGGTTGTTGGTGAGATCGTCGTTGCTGAACGAGGCGCGGACCTCGATCTGACGCTCGCCGTTGGTGCGGAACACCTGACCCTGGGTCGAGATGAGGGCATCGGTGACCTGTGTGGCTTCACCGCTGGCCTTGTCGAGGTCGATACCGATGAGGGCGTCGCGAAGCTCGATGGCCAAGGCCTCGACTTCGGCAACGTTGGCATCGGTTGCGGTGATCTGGGCCGCAAACGGGAACTCTTCGACGGGTGGGCCGTTCTCGATCGGGCCAACGGTGATGCGGGCACCCTCGAGGTCAGCGATCGCTGCCTCGAGCCGCTCGACGTACACCGGTGCAGTGGTGTCCCGATCGCCGAATGGTGTGAGGTCGATGAAGGTGAGCAGGGTGCGTTCGTTGCCTCGGATGTACTGCGAACGGACGAGATCGTCGCCGAGCACGTCGACGACCGCAGTGTCGATCTCACGGCTGAGTTCCTGGGCTTGTTCGATCGTGGTGCCCGGATCGAAGTCAGCCGACACCGAGATGACGTTGGCGTCCTTGCCGGGAGGGAAGATGTTGAAGCCGAGGGTGCCAGCGATGCCGAAACCGGTGAAGACAATGGCGAAGGCGGCAGCAACCAGGCCACCACCGACCAGCCAGCCCTTCGGACCGTTGCCGGAGGGGTACGACGCCAGCTTGCCGGCGCCACGAGCCAACGTCTTGATGAACCTGATGAAGGGGTTCTGTCCGCCGTTGCCCTTCAGCAGAAAGGGCTTTGCGATCGCAGGGATGAAGATCACCGAGAACAGGAAGGACACAAGCAACGTGATGATGACGGTGGTGGGAATGGCTCGGATGAACTCACCGAGCACGCCGCCAACGAACAGCATTGGGCCGAACACCAAGACGGTGGTCAGGGTGCCAGCGAACGAGGCGGTGCCGACTCGGTTGATCGCCGTGCGGACCACGCCGATCTCGTCATCGCCCTCGTCTCGGTTGGCATCGATCGATTCGGAGATCACGATGGCGTCGTCGACGAGGAGACCGAGAGTCAGGATCAGGCCGAACAGGGTGATCGTGTTGAGCGAGAAGCCGGTGAACCAAAGGCCACTCAACGCAGCGAGCATCACGGTGGCCATGAAACCGGCGGTGATGGCCGAGGCCCTCCAACCAATGAAGAGCAAGCTGACGAGGGCGACGGCCAGCAAACCGACCACGAGATTGCCGGTGAGTCCGCTGATCTGGCTGCGGATGTCGGTGGCGAAATCGGCGGTGATCTCGGCGGTGAAACCGTCGGAAAGGACGCCGTCACTTTCGTTGATCCGGTCGACGACTGCATCACTGAAGCTGAGGATGTCGAGTCCGATGTCGGGGTTGCGAACCAGGCCAACGGCGACGGCGTCGGCGTAGGCGGCGGTGTCTTCGAGGACGACGCGGGTGAACCGAGTCTGGCGGATCTCGGTCTCGCCGGTGGCGGGGTCGATGCCTTCGGTCAAGAGGTTGCGGACGTCGGCCTGGATGATGGCCTCGTCGTCAGCGAGGAAGTCACGCATCTTGGCCGCTTCGGCTTCGAGCTCGATTGCCGTGGTGCCCTCGGGACCGGCAACAGAGACCAAGACGTCGTAGACCTCGAGGAACTTGGTGGCGTCGAGCGACCGTACTGACACGTCGGCTTCGGGCGGCAACGCGAGGCTCGCAACGGCGGTGTCGAGAAGGGCCGCACCTTCCGGTGAGGAGAAGGTGTCTTCGAATTCGACGACCACAGCGAATGCGTTGCCGAGGGCGAAGGACTGCACTTCGGCGACACCGTCGATCGCGCCGAACGCTTCACTCAGTGGCACCGCTACATCAGCATCGACAACCTCTGCATCATCGACGAAGTACGCCCCGTCGACGATGGCGATGGGCAAATTGATCGGGGGGAAACCCTCTCGAGCGAGCCCGCCGAAATACGCCGTGAGCCCAACGGCAAACACCACGACCCAGAGACCAAGTGTGATCGGCCAACGCCGAGCCGACGTGGTGGCCAGCTTGGTGATCAGGGAGCGGTCGGTGTTCGAGTCGCTGAGGGCTTCGCTGGCTTCGTTTGCGCTCTCGGCGTCGATCACGGGGGTACTCATCCTCGACACGCTACGAAAAACCGGGGGCAGGGGGCGGATGATGTGACCGATGTCCCCGTTTTCGCCTTCGGCGAAACCCGAGTTGTTCGCAAGCTCACAACATCGACCGTTGTGAACGTTGTCTCTCCAACGTCCCCGTTCGGATCAGTCGTTGGGATCGCTGAACGTGATCAGGCTTGGTTCGTAGTCCGCTGGTGGTTCGAAGCCGAGGAGTTGCAGCACCGTTGCGGCGACGTTGGCCAGGCCTGCGCCTGCCGGAGGGGCCATGCGGTACTCACCGTCGTAGTTCGGATCGTGGATCACAAAGGGCACGGGGCTGAGCGTGTGAGAGGTTTTCGGCGATCGAACGCCGTCGCTCTCGGTGTACATGACATCGGCGTTGCCGTGGTCGGCGGTGTAGACGAGCACTCCATCGAGCTCGTCGATCACTTCGATGAGCTCGGCCATGCACCCGTCCAGCACCTGCATGGCCGAGATGGTGGCCTCGAGATCTCCGGTGTGGCCGACCATGTCGCCATTGGGGAAGTTGAGCCGGCCGAATCGATAGTTGCCGCTGCGGAGCAGGGCGATGGTCTCGGCGGTGATCTCGGGCAGCTTCATGGCCGGTGTTTCGTTGAACTCGACGTTGTCCGAAGGGATCTCGACGTAGGTCTCGAGTTCCTCGTCGATGTAGCCAGACCGATTGCCGTTCCAGAAGTAGGTGACATGGCCGAACTTCTGCGTTTCGCTGATGGCGAAACTGCGGACGCCTTCGGCGCAGAGATAATGGCCCATCGTGCGGTCGATCACCGGCGGGTCGACCAAGTAGTTCTTCGGGATCAGTGCATCGCCGTCGTACTGCAACATGCCGGCGTAGAAGACGTCGGGGTGGGTGTGGAGTATCTCGCCGGCGTCTTCAGTAGCGGTGTCCTCGTCAGCGATGTCGTTGCGATCGAACACTTCGAAGTCGGCCTCTTCATAGGCCCGCGAGATCTCGATGGCCCGGTCGCCACGGAAGTTGAACAAGATGACCGAGTCACCGTCGTGCATCGGCCCAACGGGGATGCCTTCATCGTCGACCACCACGAACTCGCCGAGATATTGATCGCCGGTGGTCAGGCCCTGCTCGTCGGCATCGGCGTACATCGTCTCGACCGCTTCGGCCGCTGACTCGAAGGGTTCGCCGTAGCCGTGGGTGTGACAGTGGTAGCCGCGCTCGACCATGGCCCAGTCGGCTTCGTAGCGATCCATCGTGATGGTCATCCGGCCGCCGCCCGAGGCAATGCGGTAGTCGTGGGACTCGTCTGCTGCATTGATCTCGGCGAGGACGGCTTCGGTTGCCTCGATGTAGGTGAGGGCGGATCGAGCGCCGACATCGCGCCCGTCGTGCAAGATGTGGACGGCAACGCTGTCGACGCCCTCGTCGGCCGCTCGGCGCAACATGGCGTAGAGGTGCGCAGTGTTGGAGTGCACGCCTCCGTCGGAGTGGAGTCCGAGGAAGTGGAGGGTGCCGTTGTCATCACTGCACCGGGCGACCGCCTGCTTCCAAACGGCGGACTCGAACATCGAACCGTTGTCGAGTGCTGCGGCCACCAACTTGGCGCCCTGGGCGAACACGCGCCCGGCACCGATGGCGTTGTGGCCGACTTCGCTGTTGCCCATGTCGTCTTCTGAGGGCAGGCCAACGGCCGGTCCGTGAGCCGCGATCTGCGTGGCGAGCTCACTGTTGTTCAACTGGTCGAGGGTGGGGGTGACCGCTTCGGTGACGGCATTGCTGGGGCCTTCTGGGGCCACGCCAACACCGTCGGCAACCACGACCAGGACGGGGCCGGTGCGGCCGATGAACGATGGGTGGGGATCGAGGTGCAACGCCATGCCCGGAGTCTAGGGACCATGTCCTGGGCAACGCTGGCTGGCACACTCTGGCCATGAACGATGCGAATGAAGACCTCGACGCAGGTTCGGCGACCGGTTCGACGAGTACTGAGACAACCGGTTCAGAACGCAATCTCGGCCGCCGAATCCTCTTCTTCGTGGTCATCGCTGCCGCGCTGGTGATCAGCTATCTGGTCGGGGCAGCCGTGGTTCCTCGATGGTGGGCCCAGCGCATCGGCAACGTGGTCGACGGAAGTCTCGTGGCCGGGAACACCTTGGGGTTCGGCATCGGCTTCGCCTTCACGCTTTTACCGATCTTCGTGCTCTACCTGGGCTGGCGCTTCAAGAAGAGCTGGAAGCGGGCGCTGGGCTTCGTCGTTGCTGCGTTCGTTGTTGGAGCGCCCAACCTGATGACCCTCGGCATTGTGGTTGGCAGTGGGAACGCCGCACATGCAGGTGAGCGAATTCTCGATGTCGACGGTCCGGGTTTCCGCGGTGGCAGCCTCGTTGGAGCCATCGCTGCGGTTGTGGCCGGCCTCATTCTCGTGTGGCTGGTCAGCTCTCGACGCCGGAACAAAACCAAAGCTGCCGAGCTCAAAGCTGAGCTCGGCAGCCGGGACTGAAGATCGCTGGGGTTACATCGTTGGGTTACAGGGCGATCGGGATCATCACCCGGTTGATCGTGTGGATGACGCCGTTGGTCGCATCGATGTTCGAACGAGGGAAGAGCAGGCGGGCGTCAGGAACCGATGGGGCTTGGTCGCCGAGGGTCCGATCCGGGTGGACGTTGATCGTCGCACCGTTGACCGTTTCCGCAACGCCACCGGTCCGCACCTCGCGGTAGTCCTGTGCTCCTGGCAGCACGTGGTAGGTGAGGATCGCGGTCAGGACCGGGAGAGGATCGCCGTCGCCGAGCTCGGTGAGCGCCCCGACGATGAAGTCGAACGCCCCGGCTTCGTCGAAGCCGTGGTAGCCGAGATCACGAGCGGTCATGACGAACGCAAGATCGTTGGGGGCCAGCACGGTGATGTCGGCCAGACCGGCCGAGCCGTCGTCGAGCGCATCGACGAGCCCAGCGGCGCCGAGTGACGTCAACAGCAGGTCGTAGTCCATGAGGTTTCGATCGAAGTCGCCGCCGCTTTCGGTCACGATGTCAGCAATCGAGGATGCGTCCTGTGCGAGATCGAGTGGCAGTAGCACCCGGTTGATGGTGTGAATCGTGCCGTTCGCCGCATCGATGTTCGAGCGGAAGAAGTTGAGCTTGGGGTCGACGTTGTCCGGGTCTGCATCGTTGATGGTGCGGTCGGGCTGCGGGTTGATCGGAGCGCCGGCCAGGGTGGCCCGCTCGCCGCCGGTTCGCAGGGCGCGGTAGCCGAGGTCCTCACCGATCACGTGATACTGCAACACAGTCGTCAGCGGGCCAACCGGATCACCGTCACCGAGTTCGGTGAGCGCAGCGACCAGGAAATTCCAAGCCCCGGCCTCACTCGTGCCTCGGAACCCGAGTTCTCTTGCGGTCTCGACAAAGGCGCGATCGTTGGGAGCGAGCACCGTGACCGACAGGGCAGGGTCGTTCAACAGGTCGGCAAGGCCGGCGGTGGTCACGGCGTTGAGAAGAATGTCGTAGTCGTCGAGGTTGCGGTCGAAGTCGCCGCCGCTGGCGGCCACGATGCCGGTGATGGTGGGTGCGTCCGCATCGGCTGCGTCGCTGGCAGCTACAGGTGCCACCAATGTCGTGGCCAACAGGCCCAGCCCCGCCACCACGCTGGCGACGCTCTTCTTCACCGAGTTCGTTCCGAGGTTCATGATCTTCGCTTTCTGGCGTCCGCCGCCGGATCCGCCTCACGTCGAGGCTGTGTGGGAGGGGTTTCGTCCAACTGGAACCGGCGGATTCGCTCTGGGTGAGTTCACTCGCCGGCTCGTCGCAGACGGTTCGGTGGTCTGGGGGCGGTGAAAGGCAGCACCCTCGGCCCCATGGGTGTGGGCGTGGTCTACGTTCTCGATGTGCGTCCCCACCGGGTTGCAGCACCCGTCGTCGCTGCCAAGGTCTTGCTGCTTGCTTTGCTCATGCTTGCCGTCGGCTCCGTCGCCCGACCAGATGCTGCGGGCGCCGCCGTGCCGGGCCAGCCGTTCACCGAGACCGGGTGTGAGGAGTACAGCGACAGTGTCGCTCGGCTCTATCAGGCCGGTTTGGATCGGGCTCCGGATCGTGGCGGCTTCGAGTTCTGGCTCGAGGCGTACACCAGTGGCGAGTGGCCCTTCGCTCGCATGGCCCGGTTCTTCGTGGTCAGCGACGAGTTCACGACCAACTACGGCGAGCTGTCCGATGACGACTTTGTTCGCCAGCTCTACCGCAACGTGCTCGGTCGCGAGGGTGAGACCACCGGGGTGGAGTTCTGGACGGGAGAGATGCAGAAGGGAATGGCACGGTCGGTTGTTCTCATGCGCTTCGCCGAGTCGCCAGAGAACATCACCAAGACCGGCACCGTGCCCCCGGCGTTCGGCCCGTTCAACAACGGTTGGAGGCAGGCATGGACCTGCACCTCCGGGACACTCGCCAGGGTCGTGTCGGTCACTGACGGCGACACGATGACGGTCGAGATCAATGGTGCCAACGAGCGGGTTCGCCTCATTGGCATCAATGCCCCAGAGGCCGGCGAGTGCTTCGCATCTGAGGCCACGACTGAATTGCGCAGTCTCACCGTTGGCACCACGGTCCGGTTGGTCACCGATCAGTCCAACCGCGACGACTTCGGTCGGCTGCTTCGCTACGTGTTCGTCGATGGGCGAGCGCGAGGGACCCTCTTTGTCAACGAGGTGCTTGTCGAGGGTGGCTTTGCCATCGCCAATCGCTACGAACCGGATACTGCGAGGGCGAACGAGCTCGATGAGGCCCAGGCCCGTGCTCAGGATGCCAACCGAGGCGTTTGGGTCGAGGGAGCTTGCGGTCCTCCCGCACCTGTCGACCTCGTGATCTCGGCCGTCAACGCCGATGCGCCCGGCAACGACAACGAGAACAAGAACGGTGAGTGGGTCACCATTCGCAGCCGAAGTGGCGCAGCTGACATGACGGGGTTTGTCCTGAAGGACGAGACAGCATCACACCGCTACTCGTTCCCCGATGGCTTCGTGCTCGGTGAAGGAGCGTCGGTGCGAGTCTTCACCGGTTGTGGCTCGAACTCCGAGACCCACCTGTACTGGTGTCATGCCCGGTCAGCGGTGTGGAACAACGACGGCGACACGGCGTTCCTGCTTGATCCGAGCGGCAATCTGGTCGCCCAGTTGAGCTACTGACGTCAGATACCAAGCACGCGATTGCGCCCCGCGCGTTTTGCGTCGTAGAGCGCCGTGTCGGCCAGGCGAATCAGCTCGCGCACGCCAACCAATGGGCCATGAGCCACACCGGCACTGACGGTGACGTTCAAGCCAGCGGCAACCTGGCCCCAATCAAAGGTGGTGATGGCCATGCGAATGCGCTCGGCCAAGCCCATGCCTGCTTCGCCGTCGAGTCCTGGCAGCAAGATCACGAATTCCTCACCGCCGAATCGGGCGACGGGTGTCTCCGCCCGCACGACGTTCCGCAGGATCTTTCCGACCTCTCCGAGGACGACATCACCGGTCTGGTGACCAAAGGTGTCATTCACCTCTTTGAAGTGGTCGAGGTCGAGGACGATGACGGATCCCCGGCCGCCCTGCCTGGTGAGATCGTCGAGTTGAAGCTCGAGCCACCGGCGCGTGGCGAGACCGGTGACCGGGTCTTCAGCAGCCTGTTTGGCAAGATCCTCGGCGCGACGTCGGAGCTGTGAGCGTGCCAGTTCGAGTTCTGCTCGGCGAGAGATCTGCACTGCCAGGCGGGCCCCTTGGTACTGCTGCCAATACCGGCTGAGCTTGGCGACTTCACGCACATCATCGAGCGCACCGGCGAGGTCGCCAGTCATGGCGCGGGCGTTCGAGCGTTCGTTGAACGCCCGGATGATGCGATGCTCGTCGCCGGTTCGAACCAGCTCAGGCACGGCATTGTCGAGCAGAATGGAGGCTCGCTCTGGCTCTCCGAGATTGCGCAGGACCGTGGCCGTGACCAGACGGTGCCAAGCGATGAGGCGAGGCGCCGTGTTCGGGGAGGCCTCGCCGCCTTGTTCGAGCAGGATCAGCGCGCCCAGCAATCCGGACTTTTCGGTTGCGGCCATGGTGGTGGCACGGGGGTCGGGCCCGAGGTGCTCGAGCAGGATCCGTTCTGAGCGCATGCCCGAGCCGAGAACGGCTCGTTCCATGGCTCCCGCACCGGGTGAGACCAACCACTGGATGGCGTCGTCGATGTCGCCTTCGAACTCACGCCGTCGGTCGTCTTCGATCTGGCCGGAACGGATGGCTTCGACGGCGCAGTAGCCGAGTGTGTAGGCCGTGATCGAACGACTGCTGCGATCCGGCTGTTCCATTGCGCCCTTGAATGCACGTCGGGAAGAGTTGATCGCCAGGTCGAAGGCAGAGAACTGGGCGAAGAGCAGCGCCATGCCGTTCGCAGCTCGAACGAGGTTTTCATCGTTCAAGTCGTGGTCAGGGATGAGGACCATCGCGTCGACGGCGAGGTCGAGTGCGGTGGCCATGTCGCCGGTTCGCTGGACCATGCCCGCAGCGCAGGCCATGGCAAAGGCAGCAGCGCTGTTGTCGCCGGCTTCCAAGAGATACTTGACGCTGGCCTTCGAGTCCTCGGCAGCGGGCCGGATGTCCGATGCGCCTTGTTGGACCACCCCGCGAGCGAGCAGGAGGTGTCCGATGTGGCCGGGATCTGTGGACTCGGCAATGGCGTCGTTGAGCATGCGGATCACGTCGCTCGGGTCGTCCAGGAACGCGGCAGGGCGCGACGCAATGACCAATTGCTTGACTCTTGCTGAATCCACACCGGAGCATCGGCATCCCGGCCCAAAACAATGAGCTTCAATGTTGTGTCGATCTGATGGAAGACTCGCCCGCATGTATGAAATCCGGGGCGCAGTTCTTTCCACCGATCGCAGCGGCGTGGGACCAACGCTCGTCTGGGGCCACGGTCTCACCAGCAGCCGGGCGAGCGAAGACGCATTTCCCCTGATCAGGTGGGACGAGGTGCGAGCCAGTGCCGATGTGGTGCGGTACGACGCCAGAGGTCACGGCGAGTCGGCGTTCACCGCCGATGGGTACGGGTGGGACGAACTCGCGCTGGACCAGCTCGGATTGTGCGACGAGCTGGAGATCTCTGCCGCAATCGTCGGCGGTGCGTCGATGGGGGCAGCAACCGCTCTCCATGTCGCCACGATCGCTCCCGAGCGGGTGCGGGCCCTCGTGCTGATGATCCCACCAACGGCATGGGAGACCAGGGCGGCTCAGGCCGGGGTTTATGTCCAGATGGCCGATGTGATCGACGCTGCCGGGGTCGAGCCGCTGATCGCAGCGAGTGCCGACGTGCCACCGCCCGACCCGTTTGTTTCTGACGGCGGCTGGAAGGAACGCCGGGCCGAAATCCTTCGCTCGGCTGACCCCGTCCGGCTCGCCGGCGTGTTTCGAGGCGCCGCCAGCGCTGACCTCCCTCCAAGAGCAGCGGTTGCGGCCATCACCTGTCCGACGCTGATTCTGGCCTGGAGCGGTGATCCCGGGCATCCGGTGAGTTCCGCTGAGCAACTTCATGGTCTGATCGATGGTTCGACGGTCCACATTGCGTCGACGAGCGATCAACTCGACACCTGGACCGATCGCATCGTCGACTTCATCGCCGAGCTTGCGTGACTGATCACCCGGTTGCAGCGACGCCGCGGGAGCCAACGCCGCGGGCCATCATCTGGCTGACGATGGTGCTGATCATGGGTGCGGTCGCCGTCGCCCAAGCATTCGGTCGATTCACCTGGGGCTTGGTGTTGCCGAGCGCTCGCGACGACCTTCTCGGCGGCTCGAACACGCTGGCGGGTTTCTTCGGCACGTTGAACGTGACCGCCTATCTGCTGGGGACGCTGCTCGTGGCGTGGGCGTCGTCACACCTCTCGTTGGTTGGTTTGATGCGGGTCGGGCTGGTGGTGTCGTCCTCGGCCCTCGGGATCGCGGCGTTCGCCCCCTCGGGCCCGGTGCTCGCCATTGCCCTGTTCGCCATGGGGATCGGCGGCGCCATCATCTGGATTCCTGCTCCCGCCATTGCGGCCCGCGTGTTGCCGCCGGAACGGACGGGGCAGGCCATTGGCTTCATTGGTTCGGGCATTGGACTCGGCATCGTGACCGCCGGCCAGCTCAGCAATCGGCTGGCTGATCCCGTCCCGGAAGATCCGAGTCGGGCCGTGCTCACCTACCAGACATGGCTTTCTGAGCTGCCGCTCTGGCAGCGGGTGTATCGGGTCGAGTCGGCGATCGCCCTCGTGGTTTTGGTGCTGGCGTTTTCGTTCCTTCGTTCTGCTGGCGATCGTCCGAGTGGCGGTGGAGGAGGCTTCGGCGGGTTTGGTGCGTTGCGCCAGGTCCGAGGCTGGGTGCCGCTGACCATCGCCTACGCCTCCTTCGGCTTTGCCTACATCCTGGTGATCGCCTTTCTCGTGGCTCGGCTCGAAGACGATGCCGGCTTCAGTAGTGACAGTGCCGCCGCCATGTTCTCGGTGTTGGGCGTGGCCACGGTCCTCGGCGGGGTGACGCTCGGACCGCTCTCTGACCGCATCGGGCGACGGATCACGATCACGGGAGCCTTCTTGGCCTTTGCGGCCTGCACGTTGTTGCTGTTGACCGGCGGCCAGCCGTGGGTGGCGATTGCCGTGTTCGGTGTCGGCATGATGTTCAGCGGCGTGCCGTCACTGATCACCGCGCACGTCGTCGACAACACCACACCGCAGACCTACGGCCCGGCATTCAGCGCCGCCACCCTCACCTTCGGAGTGACACAGATGGTTTCCCCGCAGATCGGCGGCGCTATCGCCGACCTTGCTGGCTCGTTCACCCCCGTTTTCATCCTCTCCGCCGTTGTCTCCTGCATCGGCGCGCTGGCGTCGAGTCGGTTGCCCGATTAGACCTGAACGCACCCCAACCGAAGAGGTGCACGAGATGACTGACATGCCAAGCCCCGCCACGCTGCCCGGTCGACTGGCAGACCCGGAACGATCGCTCGGCACCGACCCTCGATCCGACCCGCGTATGGCTGCGGCGATGGTGGCGCTCGGCATGGACGCCTTGGCGCTCGAGACGCCGGTCACCGCTGACTCGTCGATCGAAGAGATCTACGCCCACTGCCTCGAAGCCGAAGCTGGCTTCGGCGCGCTCGGCAACGTCTTGAGCGTGGCGACACCGGCAACCGAGGGCGTCACCTCTCGCACCGAAGTGATCACCGGCTCCGACGGCAACGAGATCAACCTCTACATCCACACACCAGTCGGGCATTCCGCCGACCAACCGCTGCCGTGCATCGTCCACACTCACGGTGGCGGCATGGTCATCTTGAAGGCAGCCGACCCCGGGTACGTCCGCTGGCGCGACGAGCTCGCAGCCACGGGCCTGGTCGTGGTTGGTGTCGAGTTCCGCAACGGTGGTGGCGAACTCGGAAACCACCCGTTCCCGGCTGGCCTGAACGACTGTGCCAGTGGTGCGCAATGGGTCATCGAGCACCAAGCCGAGCTCGGTGTGTCGAAGGTGATCATGTCCGGCGAATCCGGAGGCGGGAATCTCGCAATCGCCACGGTGCTGAAGGCGAAGGCCGACGGTTGGGTCGACCAGATCGCTGGTGTCTACGCCCAGTGCCCGTACGTCTATGGCGACTACGGCAACCCGTCACCGGATCTCACATCACAATTCGAGAACGACGGGTACTTCCTGAGCATCGCCAACATGGGTGCCCTCGCCAAGGCCTATGACCCCGACGGAGCCAATGCCACGAATCCGCTGGCTTGGCCCTATCACGCCAGCGCCGATGACGTTGCTGGCCTACCGCCTCACGTGATCTCGGTGAACCAGCTCGACCCCCTGCGAGACGAAGGCTTGGCCTACTACCGCACGCTGCTCGACGGTGGCGTCAGCGCAGTGAGTCGGACAGTGAACGGCACGTGCCATGCGGGGGATTGTTTGTTCTTGGATGCCATGCCGGACGTTTACCGAGCCACCGTCCGCGATATCAAGTCGTTCGCGGACAGCCTCTAGTCGTTTTCTGCTCACCGCCCCGGGCGGCGGATGCTCTTCTGCGCTGCGGCGGACTTCGGCCTGGGGTGGGTGCTCTTCTGCGCTGAGCTCTCGGTCCGGGGCAGGTGCTCTTCTGCGCTGAGTTCTCGGTCCGGGGCAGGTGCTCTTCTGCGCTGCGGCGGACTTCGTCCGAGTCCTCGCTCCGAAGACACCTACCCCGGGCCTTGACTTGTTGCGACTTACCCCCCCGGGCCTGCAGCCGGGTCGCTCCAGAACACCGACCCCGGGGCAGTCCGAGTCCTCGCTCTGAAGCCATCCTTTGCCCGGGGCTCTGTGCCGGGGCGGCGAGAGGCTGTCTGCGAACGACTGCTTTGCGCTGGTGCCCTCGGACACTGGTTTTGCTAGGTGGTGGTGGCGAAGCGGTGGGCGAGGTCGAAGACTTGGCGTTGGGCGTGGCTGCCGCCGAGTTGCCAGCGGGATGGCTGGGTTTGTTCGAACAGTGGTGCGGCCTCGGCTGGTCGGCCGGCGGCGAGGGCGGCCATCGCGGTTGCGGTGTCGAGTCCGACCTCGCTGATGACCCGACTTGCCGTCCCTGAGCGATCGCGCCACGACGCCATGCCGTCGAGGAGCTCAGTCACTCGGTCATCAGCCCCGGCCCGAGCGAGTGCGTAAGCGAAATGGGCATCGGCGAACGGATGGGTGTGATGCCCGATGCGAACGGTCGATGGTTCGAGAAGTGGCAACCACCGATCACCGACGTCGACACCGGAGAACTCCAACCGAGCGAGCCCGTCGATGGCATTCGTGAGCGACAGCGTGTCGATCGCGTCGCCGGGCTGGATCTCGGTGTCGTACAACTCGAGAAGGCGGCCATGGTTGCCGGTTCGCAGATGAATGATGGCGTGGTGCCACCACAGGTGGCGAGCGAACGAACCACGAGAGTGGAGCACGTCGTCTCGGCCATCGAACCAGATGAGACCGTCGTCGGTGCGGGCCTGCATCTCGAGGACATGGGCCACCGCGTGGATCGACCAGAGATCAGACGGATCTGCGTCGCTCGCTGACCGTCCGAGCCGTTCTGCTTCGTCGTAGTCGCCGAGTTCTTCGAGAGCGAACGAGGCCATGCCGTCGAGGTAGGTGCGGCGGTCGAGGTCGCCCCACGCATCGATCGAGCGCCGAGTCGACGCCAGCATTTCGGCACACCGACCTCGGCCGAAGAGTGCGAAGTACTGCATCCGCAGGGCAAACATGTCGGTCGGCCACTGCTCGAGAATCTGTTCCCACCGGGAAATGGCGGCGTCGTTCTCGCCGTCGAGCCAGTCGGTCAGTGCCGCTCGATGCAACGACTCGCGGGCGTTGACCTCCACGTCGGCCATCCGCTGAGCGACATCAGCAGCCCGCAGGTGATCGGCGGCGGTATTCGCCTGGGCGAGAAACAGACCCATGACGATGTGAGCCATCGGGGCTGCTGGCTCGGCGACTGCCTCGCCGAGGTGAACGGGTAACTCGGCGTCGAAGGTGACGAAGTCATCGATCAATTGCTCGAGGCGGAGCAGTACTTCAGCAGTTGATGCCGTCGTGTCGAGTCCCCAGCGGTCGGTTCGTTGCATGGCTCAGTCAGACGATGGTGGAGTCGGTCTTGCCCCAGTAGCGGTCTCGCAATATTCGTTTGTAGAGCTTGCCGGTCGGCAGACGGGGGAGCTCGGCTTCGAAGTCGATGGACTTGGGGCACTTGTAGCTGGCGAGGCTCTGCTTGGCGAAGGCAATGAGTTCCTCGGCCAGGGCGTCGCCGGCGGCGCCTTCGGTGTCGACACCGGCTGCCGGTTGGACCACGGCCTTGACCTGTTCGCCCATGTCGGGGTCGGGCACACCGAACACGGCGACATCGGCCACCGACGGGTGAGCGATCAGGAGATCCTCCAGTTCGCGGGGGTAGATGTTGACCCCGCCGCTGATGATCATGTGGGCCTTGCG
This sequence comes from uncultured Acidimicrobiaceae bacterium, assembly GCA_964351995.1. Lineage (GTDB taxonomy): Bacteria > Actinomycetota > Acidimicrobiia > Acidimicrobiales > SZUA-35 > SZUA-35. The sequence continues at coordinate 164,853 of CAYGQE010000001.1, forward strand.
ATCGGTGAGGAACAAGAAGCCGTCTTCATCGACGTAGCCAATGTCGCCGAGTGTGGTCTTGCCTCCTGGCAAGGTGGCGTCAGCGGTCTTCTCCGGAGCGTTGTGGTATTCGAACGTGCTGGCACCGGTGAAATAGACGCCGCCCTCCTCCCCGGGTGGAAGGTCGTTGCCCTCGGGGTCGCAGATGTGCAGCGTGCCCGGTGGCGCAATGCCGACCGAGCCAGGTTTCTGGAGCCACATCTCACTGTTGATGAAGGTCGAGCCGTTGCCCTCGGTGCCGGCGTAGTACTCGAGCAGCACCGGGCCCCACCATTCGATCATCTCTCGCTTCACTGGCACGGGGCACGGTGCGGCGGCGTGGATGGCGACTTCGAGACTCGACAGGTCGAACTGGGTCCGCACCTGCTCGTCGAGCTTCAGCATGCGAACGAACATGGTGGGCACCCACTGACTGTGGGTGACGCTGTGCTCCTGGATGGCGCGAAGCGCAGCGACCGGATCGAACTTCTCCATGATCACCGTGGTGCCGCCGAGGCGCTGCACCGGCGTGACGAAAGCCAGCGGTGCAGCGTGATACATCGGCGCTGGTGACAGGTACGTCATGTCGTTGCGATAGGTGAACAGCGTCTGCATGTTGGCCGCTGTGCGGGGGTCCATCTCGTCCATCGTGTGATCAGGGAGTGGACGCTTGATGCCCTTGGGCCTACCCGTCGTGCCAGAGGAATAGAGCATCGAGGTGCCGGGAGACTCATCAGCGATGTGGCTGGTCGGGAAGGCACTCAGCGCGGACTCGTAGTCCTCCCACGTCGGTGTGCCGTCACCGCCGGCACGCTGTTCATCAGTACTTTTCTCGCCACTGGCCCCGACCATGAGCCATCGCTGCACCCTCGGGGTCTCCGAGACCTGGACCTCGGAGGCCACGCCTGACTTTGCCGCCGAGGTGATGACGAGCTCTGCCTCGCAGTCATCGATGATGTACGCGACCTCGGGAGCCGTCAGGTAGCTGTTGATGGCGGTGATGTAGAGCCCGGACCGCAAGGCGGCCCATACGACTTCCATGTAGTGGATCTGGTTCTCCATGAAAAGAGCGACATGGCCGCCCCGTTCGAGCCCGGCATCTCGAAACAGATGGGCGAGCTGGCTACTTCGAGCATCGAGCTCGGCGTAGGTCTGCACCTCGCCAGAGCCGGCCATGATGATGGCGGCCTTGTCCGGTGTTGTCTGGGCATGGATTCCTGGATGTGACACGAGGGTCCCCTCTCGGTCGGCCCCAGCCAGCTGGCCGGGGAGTGTGGGGCGAACCTAGTTCAGCGATCGTCTGCAGTTCCAAGAGGGCGACACCAGCGGGACCACCCGATCCATGCATCCTCGATCACCACGAGCGTGGCCGAGCGGGCGGGGAGGTCGAGCGTGCCGCCGATTGACACGGCGCCCAGTGCTTCGATGGCGCCGAGGTCGTTGCCCGAGTAGCGGTAGCCGGTGGCGGTGCCGGCAACGTCCCCACTCACATCAACCGTGGTGTCGGCGTTGTCTTTGTTCACGATCATCAAGGTGACAGCGCCGTCGGTGGTGCGCTCGGCGGCGTAGATCGACACGGCGGAATCGTCGCTCGAGCTGGCGAACAGCGACCCGTCACCGAAGCTGGCGCCCTGGCCGTCGTAGTTGCGGTACATGCGAAACGCCCACATCAGTGGTCGGTCGTTGTATTCGGCCTCGGTCAGTCCGATCCAGTCACCAAAGGGGTCCCAGATGACGGCGGTGTCGAGGGCCTCACGACCGAAGATGCCAAGGGCATCGATCTGAGCGAGCCCACCGGCGAGGGTCTGATCGCCGCCGAAGTTGTATTCGGTGATGGCCAGTTCGGTTCCCGGATAGTTTCGGTCGATCTGGCCCTGGAGCCGGGGAATGATGGCGTGGCCCTCGCCACCGGTGAAGTCTCTGACCGACCACCAGTCCTGTGGGGCGTAGCTCGAGTCCCACAGACTGCGGGTGGCCTGGAGGCGCATCTCGTCGGTGCCGTCTTGGTAGACGCGATCGTCGTAGAAGTGAACCGCGAACCGGTCGATCAGTCGTTGACCGGCCTCGGCCTCGGCGTCGGCCATGGCCTGCAGGTACTCGGTGGTGAAGTTCGGGACGTCGCCCGGCCGAGCGCCTTGGAGAATTTCCTCGGTGCTGACGTAGAAGCTGTAGCCCCCGAACAGCACCGGACCGATCACCTCGGCGGATGGGTCGACGTTCTTGATGGCTTGGGCGTAGCTGATGTTGGTGTCGATGATCTCCGAGCGAGTGGTCGGCTCGGGATGAACATCGCCATGGGTGCCCTCCCACAGGCCCGGTTCGTTGCCGACGGCGTAGACCTGCACGCCGCCCTCGTCTGCCGTGCCGTAGGTGTCCACCAGCTCTTGGATCCACTCTGCAGCCCACACCTCATCGGTGGCGACGTGGGCCAGCGTCGGGTCGGCGTCGCGGATGAACTCGCCGTCGACAAAGCCGCTGCCGCAGGTGACTGACGGGTCGAGCCAGTGTTCGATCTCGGCGTCCTGGAGGCCCCAGCTGGTTCCGGCGCCGAGGCGGTCGGTCGTGGGGAAGCTGCAACCAGCGTCGGCGTTCTTCGACACCCAGCCGATCGCAGGCACGGTCACGAGCGATTCGGTGTTGTCGTCGACATTGCCACTGATGAAGTCGTCGTGGTCGTACTCCTCCTCGGCGTTGGCGAAGAACCAGTCGAGGCCGAGATTGGTCGACTCGGTTTCGTGGTTGTAGCGCTCGGTCGAGTTGCCGCCCCAGCGGTTCAGGGGGAGGGCGAGCTCCTCGCGGATGGCGTCGGTGGTGAAGGCCATGCTGTAGATCTCGTCGCTGATCTCGTGAGGGAAGGAGCGCTCGACGTCGTGGCGCACACCGGTCGAGGGGTCCATGATCGTGCGAACGATGGTGCGCTGTCCAAGGTCGACGGTGAGTTCGATCGGGGCATCTTGGGCGGCTCGGGCACTGACCGGAACGGGAAGCGTGAGGCTGGCAATCGCAGCGGTGGCAAGTGCTGCGGCCACGAGCCGGGGAGTGCGGGGTGTGAATGCCATGAGGCGAACCTACAGAGGCTCATCGAACCCAACTGGTCGCTTGTTGGTCATGACCTAGGCGCTGGTCGCTTCACGATTGGTTCAGCCGCAAACCGCGGCCGCGCACGATGTCGATCACGTCGGCGCCGCTGCTGGTTTCGCGCAACCGCTGACGTAGACGCTTGATCACTGCGTTCACGGCGTCGTCGCTGACACCAGCGGCAGCGACGTCGGCCCACACGTGAGCCACGATGTCTGCCCGAGAGACGATCTCGCCGTCGGCATCGACCAATTGCTGCAACATGGCGATCTGTCGTTCGCTGAGTGGCGGTTCGACTCGCCTTGCATCGAGCCAGACCGCTTCAGTGTCGGGGTCGATCCACACGCCGGTCAACCGCCCGATACGGGGCGCCACGGGAGTTGCCATGGGGTCGATGAAGCGAAGCGCGGCAACACCAGCGATCACGATCTCGTCGCCGTCGTGCAGTGGGTGTGGCATGTTGGCGGCGATGGGTGTGCCGTTGACGGCGGTGCCGTTCGTGCTGCCGAGATCGACCAGCTCGCACGATCCGCCCACCACGTTGAGCATCGCGTGCTGGCGACTGACTGCAGCCAGCGCAATCGTCACGCCAGCGTCATCGGAACGCCCGATGACGGTGTTGGCCTCGATCTCCCAACGTTCGCCGGTGCTGTCGCCATCGTTCAAGTCATCGGCAAGCGTGGTGAGTTGGAGGACAGCGGCGAGCACCGGCTCAGAGTAGGCGAACCATCACAGTTGCTCAGCACACGGATCGTCGGCGCGAGCCAAGACGAACTCGTCCGCCAACAGCGATCCGTCTGACGAGTCTTTGAACACGCGAGTGACGGCGAAGCGGGCATCGGCTGGTGCAGTGGACACGAGCGAGACTCGCCCGTTCGGCACCAACGTCAGATCGACGGTGCGGCTGTCGATGAGCAGACCGTTGCTGTCAGCGTCGTACCACTCGACCGTGAAGCTGGCAGCAGAGGGGTCGCCTTCAGTGATGAACGTCCCGGCGAACACGTAGGCCTGGCCCGGTTCGACCGGCACCTCCTCGCCCCAGAGCCCGTAGCGATCGCCGAGCCCGACTCGCAACGCCGGTGTGTTGTCCTGACCGCCAGCAGCCACCACATCGACACCCGCTTCATCGATCGGATTCAGATACCAATTGCGAGGAAGCACTCGATCGTCGAAATCGACGAAGTCGAGCAGGTTGCAATCGAGGGCCGCCGCGTCACCGGCGGTCCATTCGCCGCCGGTCGTCCGAGCCAACACGATCGACGTCGGAGGTGTTGCGGCCTCGTCTTCTCCTCCGCGGCCGAGGAGGAGCACGCCCGCAACGACCGCCGATGCCGCAAGCAGCGCGACACCGGCGACGTGACGCCGACCCGACGAGCGTTGCATCGGCAGGGGCGCGTTGATGGCAGCAACGAACTCGTCCATCGAATCGAAGCGCTGAGTCGGATCCTTTTGGAGCGCACGTTGGACGGCCCGGTCCAGCGGCGCTGGGGTGTCGGGGATGCTCTCGATCAAGGGGGTCGGAGCGGTCGACAGCTGGTGGTGCAAGGCGTTCGCCGCGGTTGGTGACTCGGGATAGGGCCACGAACCGGTGAGCATCTCGTGCAACACGATGGCCAATGCGTACTGATCGCTGGCCGGGCTGGGGTCATTGCCGCTGATCACCTCGGGTGAGAGATAGCGCGGTGTGCCGGCGAGGTCGGCGCCGACGGTTTGATACGCCGATGCCTCACCTCGGCTGATCCCGAAGTCGATGACGGTGGCTGCACCGTCGGCCCCCAGGATGATGTTGTTCAGGCTGAGGTCGCGGTGGACGATGCCTCGGTCGTGCAGGTGCTGGAGCCCGCTGGCGATGGTTCGGAAGATCTCGAGGCCGGTGGCCAGCTCGAACGGGCCGTTCTCGACCAGCAGAGCAAGAAGCGTCGACCCTGGCACCCACGCCGAAGCGAGGAACGCTTCGCCGGTGGCGAGTTCGCCCACCTCGACGAACTGGGCGATGGCGGGGTGATCGACCGAGCGGAGGAGTTCGGCCTCTCGTTCGAGCCGGCCGACATCTGCAGTGTCGTGGAGCACCTTGATCGCAGTGTCAGGGCCAGCGGTGTCATGACCGGAACCCAATTGCCTCGCCGGGTAGACCGTGGACATGCCGCCGCGGATGGGTGGCCCGACGATCTCGTACCCGGCATGGCGCACCGCTTGTTCGATCTCGAAAGGTGCCGCCATGGCCTCACATTGTCGCTTGTCGGCCGCCCGCTGCGACGCTCCGGTGTTCTAGTGTTGGCAGCATGTCGCTGCTGACTGACGCCTTGTCTGCTGCATCCGTGTGGAGCAAGAAGGACATTCCGGATCTCTCTGGTCGGACTGCGGTCGTGACGGGAGCCAACAGCGGGCTTGGCTACGAGACCACCAAAGCGCTCGCCGCGTCCGGCGCTCGGGTGATCATGGCGTGCCGGACCTTGTCGAAAGCGAAGGGCGCCCAGGCCAAGCTGGTCGAGAGCCTCGAGGAGACGCTCGATGATGTGCCTGAGATCGAGATCTCACTGGTCGACTTGGCGTCGCTCGAATCAGTGGACGCGTTCGTGGCTCGGATGTTCGATGAGTTCGAACACCTCGACCTGCTCATCAACAACGCCGGTGTGATGGCGACGCCACCGCAGCTCACCGACGACGGCATCGAGTTTCAGTTCGCCTGCAACCACACCGGTCACTTCGCCCTGACGGCTGGTCTGATGCCGCTGCTGCACGGCACGCCCGGCAGCCGAGTAGTTGCCGTGTCGAGCCTTGCTGCTCGCTCTGGCTCCTTGATCAACCACGACCCGACCTCACTCGATGGGTACGACCCAATGGCGGTCTACGGTGCCACCAAGTTGGCCAACCAAGTGTTCGCCGTCGAGCTCGATCGTCGTCTTCGAGCCGCAGGGTCTCCCACGATCTCGGTGGCTGCCCACCCCGGCCTGTCGGCGACGAACCTGTTCGACGGCTTCGACATGCCCAAGGCCCTTGCGCTCGGAGCACGACTGGGAAGCAAGCTGGTGACGCAGCCTGCTTCCATCGGGGCCCTTCCTCAGCTGCGTGCCGCGTGTGAACCCGGTGTGCGCGGCGGCTCGTATTTCGGCCCGGCATTCCCCGGTCAGGCGTACGGCCCCCCGAAGGAAATCCCGGTCCTGCGTCATGCTGCAGATCTCGACACCGGGACCAAGCTGTGGGATCTCTCCATCGACCTCACCGGGGCCGACCCGATCGCCTCGCTCGACAGCTGAGCGAATCCTGGTTGGCTGGAGGGCTCAGAACTGCAGGGCGAGTTGGTTCTCGTGGAGCCACGTCTGGTTGTACTCAGCGAATTCGCAGCCACAGGAGATCATCTGCCAGTTGCATGATGGGCAGCGAGCGATGTCGCATCCCAGGTGATGGTGATTGCCGGCGGTGACGCCACAGTCGCCGCAGCGAGCGTCGGTGGTCGGCCAGCCGGATTCGCTGCCAAAGGGTTGGCGAGCGAACACGGTGCCGTTGAGGGTGAGTTGATCAACGACACAGGTGTCGGCGGTCTTGATGTCTTGGTTGCAGTCGTGGCAGAAGCTCATGTTCCCATCTTCCTCAGGGGGTGTGACATTCATGCCAGGATGTCGCGATGGTTGCTGTTCGTGAAGACCTCGCCGACACCCATCGACGGGCATGGGAACACCTCGCGTCCCCGGGATCGTGGTTCACTGGTGAGCAGCGGGTCGAGTTGGCGGCCACCGTCATCGCCGCCATCGCGGACACCGACGCCACCCCTCCGTGGGTGGGGATCACCACCACCGAACGGTTTGCGAACGACCGATCTTCTGACCGACTGGCCGCTCCGGCTGCAGCCCATGACCTGGCCTACCGGCTGGCTCGTCATGCCGGCACCGTCACCGCCGATGTCCATGCCGCCGCCGCTGCTGCGCTCGGCGACCTGCCCTATGTCGAGGTGTGTGCGATCGTGTCGACGACCGCTGCTGTCGCCCACTTCTGCCGCAACATTGGTGTCGACGTTCCGGACGTTCCGGAACCGCGCACGGGCGAGCCCACCCAAGAAAAGCCAGACGAGGTGGTCGCAGCTGAGCTCAATTGGGTGCCGGTCGCCGCACCTGCAGATCAGACAGCCGCCGTTGTTCAGGCGTACTCGGCGGTTCCGGGGGAGTTCGAGAACACCTGGCGAATGGCCTCGGCGCAGTACATGCCCGAAGAGGAAATGGTGCACCCCGATTGGATGCGTCGGCCGGACGGTCTTTCCCGGGCACAAGCCGAATTGGTAGCGGCGAGGGTGGCTCAGCTCAGAGAGTGTTTCTATTGAACGACCGCTCACGCCAGCATGCTCAGTTGGGCAAGCAACGATGCCGGGATCAACGTCGACCTCACGACCATCGCTGACGGTGGCGCTTCCGAGCGTGCGGTTCCCATTGCCCATGGTGATGCGCTCTTGCGGTTCGCGACTGCGTGTGCCGAATCCGATGATGACGCCCTTGCCGCCGCTCGTGCCGCACTGACCAATGAGACAGATGAGGGGTTCATGGTTGATGCCGCAGCCGTCGCTGCGAATTTCGAGATGATGACCAGGCTGGCCGACGGTACGGGTTCTCGCATGCCAGCCGAACGACTCGAGCGCAGCGCCTCGGCCATCGGAGCAATGGGTGTGGGACAGCTGACAAGTCGTCGATGACCGTCTCAGCCGAAGAGCGCGGCGAGCAGATAGATCACGCCGGCGCCAGCGGCGGCGCTGACGACGAAACGGATCAGCAGATCCTTGGGGGCGTGATGCTTCACCGTTCGAATCGTACGGTGTGGGGCTGACCTCGCCAGTACCGTCTTGGGATGCGCTTGGACATGGTGGATCTGTCGGCACCGATCGACGAGCAAGTAGTGGTCATGAGGCGGGCCTGCGCAGAGTCGGGTTTCTTCCGTATTCCGATCACCTCAGTCGACCCGGCGATCGCGGCACGAGCGTGGGACGCGGCCGAAGCATTCTTTGCGCTGCCGACCGAAGCGAAGGCCCGTGTGGGCTTCCCCGAGCCCGGCTACCCCTACGGCTACTCGCCGGTCGGCTTCGAATCGCTGGCCAAGTCAGCGGGCGACAGCGAGGCTCCCGCTGACCTCAAGGAGTCGCTGTCGGTCGGCCCCGACTGTCTTGGAACCGAGCCCTCCACCGTTGACGATTCGTGGATTCGCTCTCCCAGCTTGTGGCCGGCCGAGCTGCCCGAACTGCAGCCGGCGTGGGAGGCCTACT
>CAYGQE010000001.1:173293-251201 GCA_964351995.1 uncultured Acidimicrobiaceae bacterium
CCCAGCTTGTGGCCGGCCGAGCTGCCCGAACTGCAGCCGGCGTGGGAGGCCTACTTCCAGTCGTTGTCCGAGGTAGCGGAACACCTGATGTCGGTCATGGCCCTGGCGCTCGACCTGCCCGCCGACCACTTCTCGTCGCTGATCGATCGTCCGATCACGTCCATGCGGGCCGTGAACTATCCGGCACTGATCGAGAATCCGGCACTGATCGAGAATCCGGCCGGCTCACTACGTGCTGGCGCTCACTCGGACTACGGCACGCTGACGATCTTGCGGACCGACGATGTCGCCGGCCTCGAGATCCAGCAGCCAGATGGCTCGTGGAGTGCTGTTGACAGTGAACCAGACACCTTCGTGGTCAACCTCGGCGACTCGATTGCCCAGTGGACCAATGATCGTTGGCGCTCGACCGTGCACCGCGTGGCGCTCACCTCCGCCGAACAACGCCAGTCGTTTGCGTTCTTCCACATGGCCAACTGGGACGCCACGATCGAATGCCTCCCGACCTGCCTCGAGCAGCACGAGACTCCTCGCCACGCCCCGGTGCAAGCAGGCCCGTGGTTGATGGCGAAGTTCCGGTCAACGGTCTCTTGAGAACGGTCTCTCGAGAACGGTTCCTCGAGACCTGCGGCCTGGGTGAAGCAACCCAAAGACTGGCGATCTCGCGACCGCAGGCCTCAAATGGCGTCGAACTTGCGAGGAGGGCAACGGCGCCCTCCACCCGAGTGAAGAGGGGTGCCATGCGGTATTCGATGAATGACGAGCGGCGGCTGGTCGGGCGAGAAGTGACCGTCAGTGTCAACGGCGCCAGCGTCTCCGGGCGCTTGTGCTCGTCGGGCAACCACGGTGTGGTGCTCGACGTCAACGGCACAAAACGCACCTTCTCCGGACTCATCTCGATGCGCCCGGTCCCAAGCACAGCTGTTTGACCGGAACGCTTGCGACGACGCAGACTCGCCGGATGCATCCGATCATCGACGCTCACCATCACCTCTGGCCCGGTTCTCATATCGGGGGAGACGACTATCTCCTCGAACAGCTCCACGCCGACACCGCCAGCACCGAGGGCGTGGTGGCCACGATCTTCATGGAGTGCGGGGTCGGCTACCGAACCGATGGCCCGAAGCACCTGAAGCCGGTCGGCGAAGTGGAGTTCGTGGCTGCGGCTGCCGACGTAAGTGATGGCGCTGACGGTCCGCCGATCGTTGGCATTGTCGGCTCGGCCGACCTGACCCTGCCGATCGATCAGCTCGATGAAGTGCTCGATGCCCAGGTCGCAGCGGGCGGCGGTCGATTCCGAGGAATTCGCGATGCGTTGGCCAGCGCTCCTGACGGCGCCGAACTGCTGATCGCTGGGCGCAATCCGCTCGGCAAGTCCGCCGACCCGAACTTCCGCCGTGGTGTTCAGCACCTTGGCAGCCGGGGTCTCACCTATGACTCGTGGCACTACCACACGCAGAACCAGGACTTCCGGGCCATGGCCGAGGACTGTGGCGACACCACGATCGTGCTCGACCACTTCGGCACCCCGTTGGGCGTCTACGAAGACCTCGACGAGATCTTTCCTCGTTGGCAGGCCGACATCACCGCCATTGCCGAATTGCCGAACGTCGTGGCCAAGATCGGCGGCCTCGCGATGCCAGACAACGGTTTCGGCTGGCACATGGATCCCGAGAACTTCCCCACCGCCGAGATGGTCGTGGCAGCTCAGGAGCGTTGGTATCTCCACACCATCGAAGCCTTCGGTCCCGAGCGGTGCATGTTCGAGTCGAACTTCCCCGTCGACCGCTTGTCGCTTGACTATTCGACCTACTGGGACGCCTGTCGGATCATGGCCGCCCGCTACTCCGATGCCGACCAGGCAGCGATGTTCGCTGGCACGGCGGCAAGGGTCTACTCACTCGACGTGCTCTGATTCGACCGGCGGGGGACTACGTTCTCGCCATGGCCGAACACGACAGTCCTGAACGCAACAGTGCCGAGCAAGACGAATACAACGCCGCCCCAGAGCCGGTGGCGTTGGATGGAGTGAAGCGAGTCGAGTGGACGTTCGCTGGCTCTCAGGGCCAGATTCATGCGCAGTCGTGGAGTGGTGAGTACGAGCCGTCCCACGTCGTGGTGCTGGTGCACGGCTATGGCGAACACATTGGTCGCTACGACCACGTGGCCGCCGCCTTCATCGAAGAGGGTGCGGTGGTCTACGGCCTCGACCACATGGGCCATGGCACGAGCGAAGGAGCGCGGGCGATCCTGTCCGACGTCGATGACGTCGTGGCTGATGTCGACCAACTCGTCGACGTTGCTGATGCCGCCGAGCCCACCATTCCGCTGGTGATGATCGGCCATTCCATGGGTGGCCTCATCGCCACGCGTTATGCCCAGACCCACGGCGACAGGCTCGCAGCCCTGATCCTCTCCGGTCCCGCCATTGGGCGGGCCGACGGGCTCGAAGCGTTGTTGGCCATGGACGAGATTCCTGACGTGCCGCTCGACCCGACCGTGCTTTCGCGTGACACCGCTGTTGGTGATGCCTACGTGGCTGACCCGCTGGTGTGGCACGGCCCCTTCCAGCGGCCGATGCTCGAAGCGATGCTTCGCGCCAACCGTGCGGTCGACGAAGCGGGTTCGATCGATGACCTGCCGATTCTGTGGGTCCATGGTGCCGACGATCAGTTGGTGCCGCTCGAGAACAGCCAGGCCGGATTCGACATCATCAACGGTTCGGGGAGCGCCAAGGCCATTGCCTATCCCGGTGCCAAGCACGAGATCTTCAACGAGACCAATCGGGCCGAGGTGCTGGCTGACGTGGTCGGTTTCATCGAGGAGGTCATCGAGTGAGCGAGAACGACAGCTCCGTATTGCTCGAGGTGTCCGAGCGCATCGCCACGGTCACCATCAACCGGCCAGAGGCTCGAAACGCACTGTCCAGCAATGTCCTGAGGTTGCTCCCCGAACAGCTGCGAGCGGCCGAAGCCGACGACAACGTCGATGTCATCATCTTGACCGGTGCCGATCCTGCCTTTTGCGCCGGCCTCGACCTCAAGGAGCTCGGGTCCAGCGGCGGCAACCTCGGTGGCTCGAGCAACGCTGACGAGGCATCGGCCCGCGGTCCGTTCCCTCCGCTGACCAAGCCGTTGATCGGCGCCATCAACGGCGTGGCGATCACCGGTGGCTTCGAGTTGGCGCTGAACTGTGACTTCTTGATTGCAAGCGAGCACGCGAAGTTTGGCGACACCCACAGCCGGGTGGGTGTCATGCCTGGCTGGGGCCTGACGGTGTTGCTTCCTCAGGCCATCGGTGTTCGTCGCGCCCGTGAGATGAGCTTCACTGGCAACTTCATGTTGGCTGACAAAGCCTTGGCGTTCGGCTTGGTCAACCACGTGGTCGCTCACGACGAACTGATGCCCTTCACCCGCCAGTTGGCCCGAGACATCTGCGGCAATGAACAAGATGGCGTGCGCCAGATTCGCGCCACCTACGACGCAATCGCCACCGAGCCTGATCAGTGGGCCACCGAAGCCCGTGATGGCAAGGCCTGGCGAAAGGCGCAGTTCTCACCAGAGAAGGTCGAGGCTCGGCGCCGAGCAATCCAGGAGCGGGGTCAGCAGCAGTAGCTGATCAGGATTCGGTATCAGGCCTGGGCGTTCTTGCGGGCCACGATGGCGTCGAACTCGTCGTGGCTGATCTCGCCTCGGAGCAACGCCGCAACCGAGCGGGGCAGGCTGCGGCGAGGCCAGGCGTCCCCATCGACCAGGTGGACTTCACTGGTGAAGGTGCCATCGGTCGCGAACTCGTAGGTCAGCCATCCAGGTGGCAGCATCATCGTGACCTCGGCATCGAAGTTCGCCTTGAGCGAGGGGCACACGTGCACCGGGCAGCCGTGGAAGTCCACGACATTTGGCATGTGGGTGTGGCCGGCCCCGATGCCTCGGATCTTCTGGGTCGAGTCGAGGAGGGCACGCCACTCGGCCTCGAAGGCGGGGGTGGGGCCGACCGCGCCATTGCCGGTGCCGACAGGATGATGCTGCCAGATGAAGACGTGTTCGGCTTCGGTCTCGGCGCAGGCCTCACGCACCCAGTCGGCTTCGGCTGCGCCGAGCAGGCCGTTGCCCCACAAGCGGTCGTGATAGTCGGGGTCGATCCTGTGGCCGTCGGGGCTGTTCGGATCATCGAGCATGATCCCCGCATTCGAGTCGACCATCAAAAAGCACCAGTTCTCGATGTCGACGATGCGAGGTGTGCCATCTGCTGGCAGGCCATTGGTGTAGTGCGCATCCTGATCGTGGTTGCCAGGGGTGATGACGACGGGTGTCGGGAGGCGCCGGAACGCCTCGGCCGCCACCTGATATTGGCCGGGCCGCCCGTGGTCGGCGACGTCGCCAGTCACCACGATGAGATCCAGTGACGCCCGGTCGCTCAGACGAGTGATGTCTGTCAGCACCGCATCGAACGCCGCGTCGATGTCGTAGCCGAACCCACCTTCTGGCTCCTCGCCGGGTTCCAGGAAGTGCGTGTCGGACAATTGAGCAATTCGGATGGGTGCGTTCCCAGAGTTCATGACACCGGAGTAAAGCACCGGTTGCGAATTGGTTGCACATGCTTCGCCACACTCGTCCCCGGTCCGGAGGGGACCACGGAAAGGGCGAAGACCATGAGGCGGAGCGGAGCGCTGACGATCGAGTTCGTGGGGGACAATCACGAGGTCGCCCCCACGCGGCTGTTCACGTTCGGCCGCAATGGCGATCTGCCGCTGGACACCAGCGAGGATCTGCCGAGCATCATCGGTGTGTTCGCCTACGACAACGGCATCTGGTGGCTTCGCAACCGGACCACGGCCATCGACCTCCACCTCTTCGACGCCAACACCCGCTCTGCGCTCCTGATTGCCGCTGGTTCGACGGCCCCGATCGCTTACAAGCGCTCACTGGTTCGGGTGGTGGTCGGCCCATTGACCTATGAACTGACCCTGTCCTGTGCCGAGAGCGACGAACCTCAGGCAGCCGGCGTCAGGTCACCAGGTACGCCATCGCTGAACCTCGAGCAGCGGCAGTTGTTGACCGCGCTGGCCGAAGGTTCGCTGCGCGGCGTCGACCCGCATGATCTACCGAGCAACGCCGACCTTGCTCAGCGTTTGGGTTGGCGGATCACCAAGCTCAACCGCAAGCTCGATCATCTTTGCATCAAGTTCGACAAGCTCGGTGTGCCTGGCTTGCGAGGGTCAGCCAGGCGTCTCGCGACGGAGCGCCGGCGACTGCTCGTCGATTACTGCCTGGCCACCAGTCTGATCACCACCGACGATCTACGCCTGCTTCCCCCGGAAAGCTGACCCCGAACGGGTCAGTCGCGGTGGGGTGACACCACGGACTCACCGAACTCGCGCAGTCGGTCCAGCCCGCCGTCGCCGCCGAAGAAGAACGCTGGCACCATGGCCCGCCCCACGCCCGCTTCTTCCATCTGGGCGGCACCGGCGACCGGGTCCTTCATCTGGACACCGAACATGGCGTTGATCTCGACCTCATCCGGGTTTCGCTCCTGGGCTTGGCACTCGGTGCGTAACGCAGCGATGAGCTCGGCCAACTTGGTCGGGTCGGCTTCGCCAGGGAAGTAGCCGTCGGCCAAACGAGCAGCGCGGCGAATGGCGGCGGGCGTGTCGCCGCCGACCAGGATCGGGATGTCGGCGCCTTGAGCCGGACGCGGGGTGCACGTGAGAGGTTCGAAGTCGACGAACTCACCGTGGAACTCGACGTGTGAGCCCGACCAGATGGTGCGCAGTGCGGCCACGTACTCGTCGGTGCGAGCGCCCCGTCGTTCCCACGGAATGCCGAGCGCGTCGAACTCTTCTCGCATCCAGCCGACGCCGATGCCCAGCTCGACCCGCCCACCGGTGAGGTGATCGAGCGTCGCCAACTCTTTGGCCAACACCAGCGGGTTGCGCTGCGGCAGGATCAGGATGCAGGTGCCGAGGCGCAGGGTGGGGGCAGCGGCGGCCACATACGCGAGCCAGATGAGTGGATCGGGAATCGGAGTCTCGGGCGTGGCTGGGATCTTGCCGTCGGGTGTGTATGGATAGGACGATTCGATCGACGATGGGAAGATGACGTGCTCGCCTCCCCAGACCGAGTCGAACCCCACTTCCTCTGCCACCTTCGCCACTTCGAGAGCCGAGGCCGGGTCGGTTCCGATGCTGCTGGCGAAGGCAAGTCCGAAGCGAAGAGTCATGGAGCGACAATAGGCTCAGCCGATGGCTCGCCCCAAGAAGACCAGTGGACGGGTCACGACCCCGCCGCAGACCGCAGCTCCAACTGATACCGAGTTGCCCGACCTGCTGGTGAACGATGCTCGCTTGTCGATCGAGAGCGATTCGCACGTCAACCTCGAGGCGTATGTGTCGTTGGTGGCTGCCCTCACGGGCGCGCCGTATGCCGGCGAAGAGATCGTGCCTGGCGGGTCGATTCTGCAGGCATGTGAACGGGCCAACGACGTGAATGGCTTCTTCGTGGCCAGTGCCATCCAGCGTTTCGGGCCGCCAGCGCTGCGGGGCAAGGCGGCGGCCGTTGTCGAGCAACTGACCGAGGCCGCTGGCGATGATGCCGAGCGCTTGCTCGCTGTCGGAACGGCCACTCCCGTGCGGGCCTTGGCGCTGACCGAGCCCCATCACAACGGGCATCTGATCCTCCTCGAGTCCGAGCGTCCGGATGCGAGCCGCGTCGCCGTGCAGGTCACGATCGAGACATCGCTTCGCGGTGCCGCTGTCGAATTCGCCCACGATGTGGATGCCGACATGGTGTTCGCCGCTATCGAGGAAGAACCGTCGCTGATTGCTGACGAACTGACGCCGGCCGATGCCCGAGCCTGGGTCGAGCACGCACTGGTGATGCGAGACGAGCAGTTCCAGATCAATCCGGAAGACGACGATGACCTCGCTTCTGAAGAGGTCCTCACGATCGTGCGTCACGTGTTCGCCCAGTGTCCCGACGATGGCTCGTTGCCCGACCGAGCGAAGCTGCCGACCGAGGACGAGATCGCCCAGATGATCGTCGACTTCCGGGCATCGCCAGCGGTTGCCGAACTTGATGCCGAGACCCAGGCGGGTATGGAGATCCACATCGATCGCATCGTCGATTTCGGCCGGGGCGTGTCTGGCCGGCCGATGTGGTGGAGCACGATCACCGCCGAGCTGTTCAAACAGTTCGCCGACTATGCGTTCCCCGACGAGATCGATGCGATTCGTCCCGTCGTCACCGCGTGGGCGGTCTGGGCCGGGGACACGCTCGGCAAAGACGAGATGACGATCACCGAAACCATGCTGGCCATCGAACGACTGCTCCAGCCGGCGAGCGCCGCCGAAACCGGCGGGCTGACACTGCCAGACCCCGCCACGTTCGACTGATCAACCCGGCACGGTCACATCCGGGGTCGACAGCATGAACAGCATCGTCGGCTCACAATCGGGAACGTCATCACGAGCGTTGCGCTCGGAGAGTTCGCTGACCTTCTTGGTGATGGCGGTGAGTTCGGCGGCGATGTCGGCTCGTTGTTCGGCAGAGAGCCGATGAGCCGACCAGGTGAAGAACCCCTCTTTGGCTTCCTCATCCTCGAGTGTGATTCGCCCCGCTCGCAGTGCAGCGGCAAATCCCTCGCCGGCGAGTGTTGCCATCTTCACCACCGAGTCGGCCATCACATCGGAGTGACGCTCGAGCAGTTCTGGGGTCGGGGTGATGCCGCCCCGCATGGCTCCGTAGCAACGCTCGGTCCGGGCACCCGAGCGGCGGGTGCCGACCACGCGAAGAGCCCCGTACTCCTCGAGTAGACCGAGGTGGTGGTAGAGGCGCGTGGCAGGTACTTCGAAGCGAGCCGACAGTTCTTTGACCGAGGCGGGGTCTCGCGAGAGCGAGGTCAGCAGCCTGATGCGAAACGGGTTCATCAGCGCATCGAGAGCCTTTGGGTCGTCGACGCGGAGATCGCCTTCGAGTGCCGCCAACGCTTCGTAATCGACCGTCCACCCATCGCTGGTCAGCTGGTCGTCGATGGCGTTCTGCTCAATCACATGTTCGAAACTACTTGAACATGAGAGGAGCGCGTGTCAGAGTATGTTCAAGTCAAATTGAACATCAAAGGCCTTTGAACATGACCCCCACCGATACCTCACCCGCCACTCCCAAGCTGCCGCGACGTTTCCTCACGCTGTGGGGAGGCCAGACGCTCTCGCTGGTTGGCACTGACGTTGCCGGCCTCGGCATTGCCTTCGTGGCCTTTCTCGAAACGGGTTCGCTGACGTGGCTCGCTGCGCTGTTCGTCGCCGGTCGCGTCCCGGCGTTGCTCGCTTCCTCCCATGCCGGCGAACTCGTCGACCGAACCTCAGCCAAGTCCGTGTTGCTCGTGGCGGACCTGGTCGCCGGGGTTGCGTCGATGACGGTCTTGGCTCTTCATTTGGCCGGGGCTCTGCAGCTCTGGCACCTGCTCGTGCTGGCGGTGGTGGGGTCGGTGGCCAACGCCTACCAGCTTCCGGCCTACCAAGCTTCGGTCCCTCGCCTCGTCGATCCGGCGTTGCTGCCGAGGGCTCATGGGCTGCTTCAAGCGGCGCCTGCGGCCGGGATGCTGGCAGGCCCAGCTTTGGCCGGTGTTTTGGTCGCCTCGGCCGGTATTGGAGGCATTCTCGTCTTTGACCTGGTGACGTTCGTCGCCGCGATGGTGGCGACCACGTCGGTCGAGTTCCCCGCCCGGTCAGTCGATCACGACCCAGACGCATCGGGCGAGCGTGACGATGTCTCCGGAAGTCTGAAGATGATGTGGCACCACTTGGTCGGTCGGCGACGAGGTGTTCGTCGACTCGTGATCTGGATGGCGATGGTCAACTTCGCCGCCACATCGGTCAATCTGTTGCTGCCTGCGCTGCTCTTGACGTTGACATCAGAGCAGAACGCTGGCTTTGTCCTTGCGTTTGGCGGTCTGGCAATGCTTGCGTCGAGCGCCGCAGTCTCTGCATTGGGCTTGCCTGAACGGCTCATGCGTTCGCTCATCGCTGGAGTTGCCGTGATCGGAGTCGGCTTGGTGCTGATCGCTCTGCGTCCCGATTTGCCGGTGGTCGTCTTGGGTGTGGTCGTTGTCTTGGCCGCCTTGCCAGTCGCGGGCGCTGCCTCCGGAACGATCAACCAGACCGAAGTCGCGCTTGAGCTTCAGGGTCGGCTCACGGCGTTTCGTCGTGTGATCAGCGAGTCGCTGACCCTGCCCGCCGTGATCATCGTGACACCGCTGGTCGAGCAGGTGGTCGAGCCGGCCATGCAACCCGGCGGATGGGCTGCCGATGTCGTCGGACCGATCATCGGCGTTGGGGAAGGCCGTGGTCTGGCCCTGGCGATGATCGTGGCCGGGATGATGGTGGTCGCTGTCGCGCTGGGCATGTTGCTCGATCCGTGGTTGCGGCCTCTTGATCGCCGGCTGGATTCGGAGAGCTCGTCAAGGACTGGGGCAAAGCAGCCGATGTCTTTGGTCGATGCCAACGACACCGAGGGGCCCAGTTGACGACGCTGCGTTCGCTCGCGCCCTCGAGGAAGCTCGTTCTGGTCGGGGCTCTGGCTTCGAGTGGCTCTGGCATCGGTTCTCTCGTCAGGTCACGGCCTTTGCCCGTTTCCAGGGCAGCGAGGACCCCGAAGGCATCGCCAACGACACGTTCGCAGCCGCATTCGGGCGGATCGCTGCGTTTTCCGGAGACTCGTCGGCGTTCGTGAACTTCGTGTTCTCGATCGCTCGCAACAAGATCGCTGATGAGCATCGCAAGCGCCGTCGTCGGGTCGTGACCGCTGTGTTGGACCGGGGCGCCCTCGATCGCAACACCGCCCCGCTCGTCGCCAGCGCCGAGACCGATGCGTTGGCCGTGCTGACGCCCGAAACCGCCGATGCGCTGCGCCGCCTCACTCCCGAGCAACGCGAAATCATCTTCCTTCGGCTGGTAGCTGACATGTCGTTGGAGGCTGTGGCCGAGGTGACCGGGCGCTCGGTCGGTGCAGTGAAAGCGATGCAACATCGAGCGCTGGCCAGCATGCGAAAAGAAATGTCTCCGGAGGCCGTATCCCAATGAGCCACTTCGACGATTCCCCTCACGAGATGCACGGAAACTCACTCACCCCGGAAACGGCTGATCAGTTGCTCGACGGCGAGATTCTCTCGCCCGAGTTCGCTGAGCTGGCCGCGATGGTCGGTGAGGTTCGCCAGACGGTGTCGTCGACACCAACCCCCGAGGTGCGGGGTGCGCTGGCCGAGTTCGTGGGTCTCGGCACAAACGAGTCGCCGGCTGTTCCGACGACCCAACCGAGGAGAAGATCAGTGATCGCAGAAGTCATGACATTTGCTGGAACCGTGGGCGGAAAGCTGTTGATCGGCGGATCGTTGGCTGCCGCCTCGGTCACCGGCGCCCAAGCCACGGGTCTCGTCGACCTACCGCTGCTCACTGACGAGCCCACCACGGTCGTGACCACTGATGCGGTCACGGCGGATGAAGCCCCGGCCGAGTTGCCGCTCGAGGCTCCGGTCGACGAGGTGCCCGAGGTGAAGATCCCCGAGGCCGAGAAGCCGGCCGTGGTCGAAGAGGTCCCCGAGGCGGAAGAGGAGAAGCCCGTCGAGGAGAAGCCGGTCGAAGCGCCAAAGCCAGCCGAAGAAAAGGCTGAGGAGAAGCCGGTCGAGGAGCCGAAGCCGGTTGAAGAAGAAGAGAAGCCGGCAGAGAACAAGGAAGAGCCGACCAATGACGAGGCAATCGCCGCACTGCAGGCCCAGCTGACGATCGACAAAGAGGCGAACTACGTATTGGCTGCCGATCTGATTGCTCCGATCGCAGCCGAGAAGAAGCTGCTGGTCGAGGCGCTCAACGTTGTTCTGGCGCCGCTCGAGCAGGCCCGCAACGATGCCAAGGCGCCGCTCTACGCCGAGCTCGAGACCACCGAGGATCCCGCTCGTAAGACCGAGATTGAGGCCGAGCTCGGTGCGATCTGGGATCAGTGGATCATTGATCGTGACGCTGCCGCAGCGGCCGCCAACCCTGCGATCGCCGTGCTCGAAGCGCAGATCAAGACGATCGAAACCAACCGTGATGTCGAGATCGAGCGGCTGCTCACCGTCTACCAGGCTGCGGTCGACGCGCTCAACTGAGCCCGGTCCAGCTGGTGTGGCCTTTGTCGAGCAGCCGGGCCGAGCTGCGGTAGCACGAGCGCGAGACATAGGGCTGCACCTGGGTGGCCCTGGTGTTGCACAGCTCGGCTTTGAGGGCTTTGGCCTCGACGACGGCCGGTTCGTCACTCGTGCTGAGTGCCACGAGGTCGATCACGTGGAGCGCCAGTTGTGTGTCGCCAGCGTCCGCCAACTGGCGAGCTCTGGCCACGACGACGGCGGGGTCGATGGCGGACAGCACGGCGGCGGCTGCATCGGCTGGCGGAGCAGGGTGCAAGCTGGTCGGGTTGCGATCCCACCAGCCGTTTTCCTCACGGTAGAGATCCCGCACGATGTAGTCGGGATCACCGTACGTGGGACGCATCCACGGCTGATCGAACAGCTCGTCCGGGTAGGTCATGTCGGCGAGGATCTCGTGCTCGCTCATGCCGGCGTTCATCCGCTGCACCACTTCGTCTCGAAGCCATCGAAGGGCCCGTGACGTTGCCTCCAGCTGATGCCGCACATCGTCGCCCTCGATCATTGGCCCGAATTCAGTGACGAGTTTGGTGGCATCCAGCGCTGCGAGGCGGTCGAGGGTGTCGGCCCAACGGATCGTGAAGCGCTGTGTGCGTAGCGGTGTGCCGATGTTGGGAATGGTGAACCCTGGCGTGGCCGCGCCACCGAAGAGCAAGCGATCGTCGGGCAGCCAGACGACCAGGGCGTCATCGACCTCTGACGGCGCCCAGATCAGCTCGACCCGGCGGGAACCATCGACGACGGTCATCGTGTCACTGAACGTTTCGGTGAGGTCGTGCATGGTGAGGCCCTTGGCCAGGGTGTCGAGCGGAACGTCGCGGCGAGAGTTGAACTGAATGGCCAGCATTCGAGTCTGGAGCTCGGCGGTTTCTCGGTAGCGGGCCATGCGTTTCACCACGAGCTCGTGGCCGATCAGCCGCGCCGGCGGCTCACCTCGGTCAGCGTTGTGCTGTTGCCACGCATCCACGGCGGCGTTGTAGCCGTGGTGACCATGGCTGTACACGATGGCGTGTACGGCGGAGTCGGTGCGCTCTCGAAGGGCAGCGATCATCGGGTCGGTGTGGATGGAACTGCTGGCGTCGATCAAGACGATGCCAGCGTCGGTTTCGATGGCGAGACTGTTGCCCTGCCCGGGGAGCACGTAGATGCCTTCGGCCAGTTCTTGCCCGGCGAGTTCGCCAGACAAGATGCCGCCGCTCTTCTTCTTGCTCGGCTCGGTCAGGCTGTGGTCGGTGGTGCCGGTGCTGCTCATGCCCGGACCCTAGGACGCGGTCGGGGCGTGGTCGAACGGTCAGTCGCCGAAGAAGGTGCGTCGAGAGTGATCAACCACGTCGTGCCCGAGCAGGGCCGACCCGACCGGGCGGGCCATGGCGATGATGCGAGCGATCGCGCCATCGCGGACGGCGACGAAATCGGGCGCTTGGGCGTGTTGCTTGACCGTCTCGAGCTCTTCGACGATCGAGATCTTGGCCAGGCTGGTGGCGGTCACGGCTTCTTCGGTGATGGTCATGGGAAAGCGACCTGCCCCGGTCAACGTGGCGGTGTCGTCGTTCATGGCGAGCAAGACGATGTTCCAGGGGTTGGTGGGGAGAAGGCCCATCACGTCGACCAGCAACGTGTGGTCGTGCTTGTCGTCGAACTCCCAACACACGGCGGGAAGCATCTGGTAGGGCTGGAGATCGATGCGGGCGCCCATCGATTGCGACCAGGTCGTATTGGTCGAGTTGACGAAGGTGTTGAGTGCGGCTCCGCCGTGGTCGAGCGTCGCTTGCACGGGGTCGACGGTGCTCGAGGTGTTGGCCATGTCGGCGATGTCTTCGTCGCTGAGGCCGAGCTTCTCCATGAACTGCGTGACGTTGGGGGACATGAGCGGCCGGTTGGCCAGCTCTTCCAGGACCGCCTGTTTCCTCTTTCCAAACATGCCCATTCAGATCGGAAGAAGTGCTCGCGTTCTTTAGACCCGTTGGTCAGGCTCGCGAGCAGTGGTCGAGTAGTGGCGGTCGCTGCTCGAGCAACCGAGCCTCGGCCGCCGCGCAGCCGCGTGCGCCGATGCTGTAGGCCGAAGCGAGCATGGCCGAGAGCTGGAGTCGTTCACCCGGTGTGGTGAGGGGTCGGAACACTTCCGGTTGGTGCCGAACCGTCCGCGTTGCGGTGGCAACGTTGTTGAGCAGCTCGACCATTCCCTCTGGTGCTTCGTGGCTGATGGCGAGCTCTCGGCAATGGCGGGCGAGGTCGGCACTGTCGCCTGCGACGGTGGTTCGGCCGGTGTCGAGGCGCGTGCGGTGCTCGTGCAGATTCTGTGTCCAGGCCGACCAGAACCTCTCCGGGCGCAAGTGCGAGGGATCGAGCGAGGTCGGTCCCAGCGACAGTGCCAGGAGTTCGAGCACGGTCGAGCCGTCGGCCCAGCGTTGGGCATCGCGCTGGATCTCGAGATCGACCCAATCGGCGATCCAGGTCTCGGTCGGGGTGAGTTGCACGGAGGGGTCGGCGAGATCTTCGGCAATCATTCGCAGGCCAGTGGACCACGCCTCGAGACCGTTGGCGGTCAGATTGTCGACGCTGATGCGTCGATCGACGCCGTAGATATGGGCTGCGTTGGGGCGCAAACCAAGGATCAGAGCTGCGAGACGCTTCTGGTAGGTTGCTCGGATCATGTAAGTGGGTCCTTGCTCGGAGGTGCGGTGTCCGAGCGTGCGGGAGGCCCGTACCAAGGAGATACCAAGACCGGTGGGACGAGCTCAAACCCTTGCTGTTGCTGCGGCGCATCATGGGTTCGTCGCGGTCGAGACAGGCGGGGGGTTCCGAGGCGAACGATTCGTTGACGAACTCATTGCCGAGCTGACCGCTGCGCTCCTGACCGTTGGGCCCAACGCCGACGCCGCGGAACTGGCCGATCCCGACGAGGTCGAGGCCAACGCGATCCCCGACGTCGCCGTGATCCGAGCGCCGCTGGTGTCTGGGCTGCGGGGCTGGCGTGACACCGTCGCCGCCCGACATCGATTGCAACGCCCGACGCTGGTGGTGTTGCCGGCTGGGGTTTCGGGTGCGGCGTTGTTGCGTGAGGCGGTGCCTGCGATGTTGGTCAGCGCCGGGTCGTTGGTGATGAGCTCGGCCGATGTGGTGGAGCGCTTGTCCGCCGACGGGGCCGTGCCGCCTGACGATGCCGTGCTCGGGGTGGCCGAAGTGATCACGTCGATCGGTGATGGGTGGCCAGCGTGGGTCGATGCATGCATCGATCTCCTCGGGGACTCGGTTGGTGATGCCGCAGTGGCCACGGTTGCCTCGCCGCGGTTCCGTCGCCAGGTCGTTGGCCTGTATCTGTCGGAGTTCTCCCGGCATGACGTCACCACGTTGGCGCAACTCGCTCACTTCGGAACGTTCAGTTCTGACGTCGCCACGGCGCTCGGCGGGCTCGATTTCGCTGAGACCGTGTTGCCGAACGCGCCAGGTCTGATGCAGACCCGCACCGGTCTATGGCGTTTCGTCGACCCTGTCCGACGCCACCTGACCGAAACCGCCGAGCTCGACCCAACCTCAGCCGAGATCATCGCGCCCGTGCTGGCTGGCGATGGCGAACTGATCGCAGCCGTCGATGCGTTGATCAAGGCCGGCCTCGCTGATCGGGCGGCCAAGCTGCTCGACAGCCTCTCGGGTGCTCTGCTGGATCGCTGCAACCAGCGCGAGCTGTTGGGTGTGCTGCGCTTGGTGCGAGGCAAGGCACCCCAGCGTTACAGCCTGGGCCTCAAGCTGGCCCGGGCTCACGGCAACCTGCAAGAAACACGTGAGTCGATTCGAGAGTGTGAAACGGTGCTCAAGCTGGCGCCCGAGGACTCGCCGACGTGGCTCGAGGCTGCGGCCGAGTTGCTGTGGCATCAACACCGCACGATCGACATCGACGAGGCCGAGGACCAGTTGGCACTGCTGCGCGACAACGTTGCTGCGCTGCCCGACTCGGCCCGAGCGGCTACCCGGCTGCGCGAAGTCGAGGCCAACATTCTGGGTCAGTCCCCGCAGCCTCGGACCGTGCAGCAGGGCGTGGATCTGATGGTCGAGGTGGCTGCTGAATGGAAGCTCCAGGGTGACGACTTGCGGGCGGCTCGAACGATGAGGTTCGCGGCGTCGGGGCCGCTGCAACATCTCGGCCACTACCGCACCGGCCAGGAGCTGATGGCGGAGGCCGCCCGCTTGGCCAACGACGAGTCGCTGGATTTCGGGGTCAGCTTGGTGATCAAGTCACGCCACGATGCGTTGAGTGGGGATCGCGATGCATTCCGCGAATCACACCACCAGGCCTGGGCAGTGATCGAGCCGACCGGCATCGGTTGGCTCAACGCACTGCTCCACATCTCGGCTGCGATCGATGCGTCGTGGGATGGCGATGCCATCGAGATCGATCGGCGCTTCCGAGCAGCCAAGCATCTGCTCGGCCCGGCTTACGAGGCTGACAGTGGGGTGATGCTGCACTGCGACATGGCGGTGCTGCTCGCCGTGGCTGACGACGTCGACGGCGCTCGCCGGGCTCTCGACGAGGTGCGAGATCGATCAGCGCTCAACGCCGTCGAGTTCAGCATTGCCGAGATCATCGTGGCTGCCCGCTCGGGCGACTCGGTCGAAGCCCAGCGGCTTTGGGATGTCGTTGATCGCACCGGCTTGGTGCCGAACGATCGTCGCTGGCGGCTGTTGCTCGAGATCGAGAACAGCTCGCCGTCGCCGTCGCCACGGGTGTTGCGCACGGTGCGGCTCGAAGTCGAACGGCTCGGCCTTTCCGGCTTGCCCCGTGCGCTGTGCCCGAAGCTGTTTGCGAGGACGGCTGAACCCTTGGGTGGCTCGATTCGAGTGGAGGTGCTCGGTGGTTTTGCCATCACGGAGGGCTCGGTCTCGATTCCGCTCAAGGGCACCAAGGTCGCTTCGCTTATCAAGTTGCTCGTCGTTTCATCTGGCTCGGCCGCCACCGAGACCATCACCGATTTCCTCTGGCCCGATGCCAGTACCGACACGGGAAATCGTCGGCTTCGCAACGTGTTGCGGCGCACCAGGGAAGCACTGGGTGCTCATGCGGTGGAACGAGTCGGCGACCGAATCGTGCTGAGCGACGAGATCACTACAGACCTCGACGACTTCCTCGCTGCTTCTCGAGCCTCGGATGCCAACCGAGCTCACGATCTAGCCAGGGCGAAGTCGGCAGCGATCGCCGCCCTCGATTTGTTCGCCGGGCCGGTGCTTCCTGACGACCGGTTCAACGATCAGATCAACAACACCCGCACCGCGGTCACCGGCGAAGCGAGACGCTTACTCCGCTACGTGCAGGACCACGAGCCGAACCCGATCTGGCTGGCCGACACTCGGCGCCGCATCGCCGCAGATGACAACGCAGAAGCCGGCGACCCCGAAGGAGATCGCCGGCTCTGACTGAACTGGATCGGCCGAAGCCGTCGAGATCGCTTGTGTTAGATCGTGGGGTATCCGTTGGCCAACTCGACCGCACCGGACATGGTGAGGGCGGCGACGGTGAGGGCGACGGAGATGGCGGTGGTCGAGATGGCTGCAAACTTCTTCATGGCGGGGCTCCTGAGAGGTGAGGGACCCCCTCACTACGCCGGACGGGCGTACCAATCGCGTACCAACGGCTGATCCGTTTTGGTCAGTCCCCGGTTTCAGTAGTGATCGAGGGCTCGCTCGACCGCTGAGCGGTAGCCACCGCCGAATTTGATGGCGTGCACGATCAACGGCGGCAGTTGATGCAGAGCGATCCGCTCGTTCCAGTCGTCGGCCAAAGGGAACGCTTCGTCATAGGCCGCAAACGCGGCCTCGGTGTAGCCGCCGAACAAGCGCATCATGGCGAGATCGAACTCTCGATGGCCGCCGAAGCACGCCGGGTCGATCAGCCAGCTCGTGCCACCGGTGTCGACGATGCGATTGCCGGCCCAGAGATCGCCATGCAGCAGCGCCGGTGGCTCGCTCGGTGGAACGAAGCGGTCCACGGTTGCCGCCAGCGTCTCGATGCGACCGATCGTGGCTGGCGCGAGGCTTGCGCGGTCGGCCGCCAGCTTGGCCAGCGGCAGCAACCGGCGATCAGCCAAGAACTCTGCCCAGGACCGAGACGGGTCATTCGGCAGGGCCAAACTGCCGGTGGTGCGGCCGTCGGGACGGCCGAACGTCGCAAAGCCGGCAGCGTGCAACGCAGCGAGCGAGCGGCCAAAGGCAACCTCATCTGGCACGCCGCCTTCATCGATCCACGCCAACACCAGCAATGGCGGAGCGTCGCTGGCGTGCAGCACATCGGGAACCGCGGCCGAGCCTGCTCGGCGAAGCCATTCGAGCCCGGCCGCTTCGGTCGAGAAGAAGTTGGGTGGTGGGTCGGTGTGTGTCTTGGCGAAGACGGTGCGACCGTCCGCCAATTCGAGGCGGTGAGACGAGGCGAAGTCGCCGCCCCCGACCGAGCGGCTGGCGATCACGTCAACGCTGAGTGCGGCCGCCACCAGATCACTGACGCTCACGCTTGCGCTGGCCACTTCTCCTCTGCCCCTGCGGGTAGCGGCACGTCGAAGGCGTTCAGGGTGAAAGAGATCAGCGTGTAGTAGCCGCACAGCGAGATGAGCTCGACCATCTGCGTCTCGCCGAGCAGTTCGCTTGCGGCACCGTAGGTGACCGGATCGAGGCGACCCTCTCGCACCAGTTGGTGAGCGACGTCGTAGACGACCCGCTCATCGTCGAGGTCGAAGGTCGGAGCCTCGCCGTTGCCGATGGCATCGATCGTGGCCTGGCCCACGCCAGCGTCGGCGGCCATCGTCGAGTGGGCGTACCACTCGAACTCAGAGGTCCATCGGGCACCCACGGTGATGATGGCGAGCTCGATCAGGCGGCGGTCGAGGCTCATCTCGAACCGGAGCGCAGAGCCGAGGCGGGACAGGTTCTTGCCGATCGCCGGCGCATGCAGCCACGCATTGAACGGGCCGTGCAGGCCGCCTTCGTCATTGATCAGGCTGTCGCCTCGAGGCCCGATGATGGCTTCTCGCAGCGCTGCGCCCTTCTCGTCGAGTTGGTCGGGTGTCAGCGAGGTCAGTCGAGTCATGGACCGAACAGTAGTGATGAGACGTCGAGGTCTGCTCCGTTGCGGCGGCCTGCGGCCGAGGCCTGGCGCCGCAGACCTTTGTTGGACTTGGCTACATCATCGAGGTCGTCCACCGGTCAGCGGTCCAGGCTTCCCACGTTGTAAAACCAGCTGGTGGCGGGTCGATGATGGTCCCGTTGAGCTCATCGGATTGAGGTTCGACGAAGTAGCCGTCGAAGCTGTCGAGTTCTTCGTCGGAGATCGCGAAGGTGGTGTTGGGCTCGGTGATTGCTCGCTTGTCCAGTCGACGGCGTTGTTCGGCGCGGTCGATGGGGAGGTAAACGAGCCGGCACTCGGCACCCGCTGCGGCAGCGATTGCTCGGAGCGCCGATCGTTCTTCTTTGCTCCAGACGCCGAAGTCGAGAACGGTGGTGGCCCCTGCCCGTAGCGACTGGCGAGCGAGCGCCACGAGCCGGCCTTCGAGGATGTCGCGTTTCCCGTCGGCTTCGGATTCGCCGAAGAGCGGGATCATCCACTCGTCGGGCGTGAGCCGAATGGCGCGATGTGCCTCCTCGAGTTGCCTGGCGCGTGTGGTCTTCCCGGAACCAGGCAAGCCAACAAGCACGAACAGGATGGGAGCGTCAGAGGCGGTGTTCGACGGTTGAGCAGCTGCGCCGGGAGTTTCCATGTCGACACGATGGCACGAGGCGGCTCCGGTCAACAGTGACTTCCTGGCCCGCACGACCTCGGCGGGACTCTTCAGCTGGTGGCGGCCGTTGGGGCGAGATCGGCGTTGGGTCCGGCAACCGGGGCGGGGCTGGCGTTTGCTGCCCAGACAACGGCGAGGCCGGCGTTCGGACCTGCTGCCGTGGCAGCGGCACGGACCCAAGCGGCGGCGAGGTCGGCATTGGGCCCGGCGACGGTTTGGACCGCACCGGCAGCGCTCGCTGCTTCGAGACTGATGGCGCTGTCACCGCTTCGGGGGAGGACCGCCACGGCGAGGGCGGCGAGCGTGGCGATGATGGCCATCGCGATCACGAGCCGACGAGGGTTTGGCGCGGTGAGCGCAGTGCCGGCGTGAGCAGTGGTGTTGAGAGTGGGCTGCAGTGCGGTGGCCATGACGATTCCTCCATCCGGGATCCATTCGGTTTGGATCCTCGTGGAATCACCATCGATCACGTCGCTTGGGATTCGCTGAGTGCGTGGATCTGTTCGCTGAGTCAGCGCTGAGTCGGCGCTGACTCAGCGGTCATCGTTTGTTTCGCGTGCATGCCGCATGAGTCTTCTGCCAAGCTCCGTGACATGGAGGGAACCATGAAAGATTCATTGACCCATTCGCGCGCCGGTGGTTCGGGTGACCGAGGCCTCGAACATCGTGCGGGAGGAATTCACGCTGGTGCCGTGCCTGCAGTTCACCGACTCGATCGTGCGGCTCTATTCCGCCTACTTCTTGCGAGCCCCGGATGAAACCGGCTTCGACTTCTGGCAGACCCGGCTCGAGTCGGGTGAATGGAGCCTGCCGAAGATGTCGACGTTCTTCTCGCAGTCGGACGAGTTCATCGCGCTCTACGGCTCGCTGTCCGACGCCGAATTCATTGATTTGATCTACCAGAACATCTTCGGCCGGGCAGCTGATGCGGAGGGTCGTGACTACTGGCTGGGTCGAATGCTGAACGAAGGCATGAATCGCGGCACGGTCATGCTGAACTTCAGCGAGAGCCCCGAGTACATCGAACAGAGCGCCACGGCGCCGTCGCCGGCCGGTCATTTCAACTGGTATCCGGCCGGAACGCAGTTCACGTGCGGGTTCAACGACGCTGAGTACCTGGTGAAGGGAGGGCTGCCCTACCTGGACGTGGTCCTGGCCAACTTCCGTGATGAGCCGATCACGATCAAATACGAAGTGCTCCAGAGCGGCACGTGGACAGTCGTCCAAGAGTCGACGCTGCAACCGGAAGGTGTCATGTATGCCTTCGGCTGGTCGCTTGCTGGCAACACCATCACCGGACTCCGCTTCAGCGCCACCGGTGACTTCAGTTGGTCGGTTGCCCAGTCGCCGACAGCGACGCCCCCGACCCGAGCCGGCTGGGCTGGTCGCTGACCCCGCCTGCGGTTCGCTCGGTCAGCGGAGCATCATGCGAGCGATGTGTTCGGCGATGTGGTCCATGTGATCTCGGGCCTCGACGACGTACGCGGGCTGATCGTTCTGCCTCGATGCGAGGCTGTCGTTGACCCAACCCACGGAGTAGATCGCCACTGAGTAGGCGGGCTCATCATCAGCGTCGAACACCAGCCCAACCGAGTTGATGCGTGAGCCCGTCGAGCACGACGGAGCGAAGCCGTTCTTCTGGGCAACGGTTGCGGCGACGGCACCGGTGGTGCCGTCGCCAACACCCCACCGCTGCGACGGCGTGACGTTGGTGAGCAGCTCGGTTGCAATCGCCTGGCTCTCGGGGGACAGCTCGCCGACGCCTGCGACTGTCAGGTGCTCGATGAGCGCACCGGCTGTTGCCGCGCTCCAAGCGGTGCACCCCCAGCTGCGGGGATTGGCGCTGAGCTCCCAATTCTCGATGCCGAGCCGTGGGCCGTAGCTGTTCAGCAGGCCGCTGCTCCCACCCATCCCAGCGAGGATCGGCCCCACGTTGGCGTCGTCGGAGAAGCGGATCATGCCGTCGAGCTGCTCGAGCTCGGTCGCTGTCAGTGAACGACCGGTGTCTTGGGCTCGCAGCAGCATCGAACCCATCACGGCGAGCTTGAAGGTGGAGGCCGTGGTCATGAGCTCGGTCTCGTCGATGCCGTAGGTGCAGTCGTCGCCGAGATCGGTCACCGCGATCGTGACGTTCTGCTCCATACGGCTGACGTATTCGGCGAGGTAGGCGTCGAGCGGGGTGTTGCACTCTTCGAGGGCAGCAGCGTCATAGCGGCTGGGGGTGTTGGCGGCGATGGTGAGGTTCTCGGGCGAGTCGGTGAAGTTGAACACCACGTTGCTGATCGGGCGACCGTCGGCAATCTGTTGTTGCCACCAGGCAAAGCCGGCTGGGTCGGGGTCACGACCGAGGACGTTGCGGTAGAGCGCGGTGAGGATTGCCTCGTCGCCGGCGCCGAATCGTTCCGTGAACTCGGGCGAGTCGACGAAGAAGTCGGCGATGCGATCGAGGCTGAGGTCATCGTTGGCCCGATGGTTCCAGTACGCCTCGCCTCCGAGTTCGGGGGCTCGGCCGAACACACCGAGGTAGAGACGGGCGATGCGGTCGTTGGTGGTCGAGCCGGAACGGTCGGCAGCTGCTGGTGAGGCGAGTGGCGTGAGGAGTGCGAACGCAAGCAGCGTGCCAAGAAGAGCTCGGCGGGCGAGGGGAGCGATCACCGGGACAACGCTAGAAGCGCCGTTTGGCGCTTCACGTCAAAGCCGGTGGGAGATCCAGAACATGAGGGCGAGCCTGCTCGGAAGTCCGGCGAACGCTTGGCGCGTGAGAAGCACTTCGCTATCCAAGCACGAACGCGTGGGGCACGCTCGTAGGTTTTCGGCCAGCCACCATCGATGATGGCTGGCCGCCACGATTGCCTATGCCGTTGCGGAGACCCAGCCGATGATCAGGGCAGCGGTGGCGAATTGGCTGCCGATCGTGAGGCGGAGGTTGGTCGCCGCTTCAGATCTGATCTTGCCGAACTCGCCATGCATCTCGCCGCGGAGCTGTGCGAACTCGCCACGGAGCTGTGCGAACTCACCACGGAGCTGGCTCATGTCACCGGTGAGCCGGGCGTCGAGCGCAGCAAGGTCTTCCTTCGTGGCCAGCTGGCTGTAGTCGATGGGTGGCATGGCTTGCATGGCAATCTCGGCGATTCGCTTGTTGTTGAACAGGCGCTCGAACTCCTGACGAAGGTCGAGGCGATCTTTTTCGTTGATGCTCATGATGGGTGCTTCCGGTTGTTGTGGCAAGAGGGAGCACCTGCTCCGAGTCGTGATGACCTTACGCCAAGCCGTGTGACAGTCGTCCGGCTCGTCAGTTCAGCTGAGCTGGGGGACGATCTCGGTGTCGAACATCTCGTAGGCGGCCGTCCGTTCTTCGGGCGTGCCGCCGAGGGTGAAGTCGGGGATGATCACCTCGTCGAAGCCCAGCTCTGCGTATTGGCCGATCTGATCGATGATGTGTTCGACCGAGCCAGCGATGGAGCGTGGGCCCATGTCGCCGCCCTTGATCTTGGCAATCGTGTCGGCGTCTTCGGTCACGAAGAACAGGGCCTGCACCGAGGTGTGAAGCGAGGCGGGGTCGACACCGACCTTTTCGCATGCCGTGGTGAAGGTCTCGCGTGCGCCGGCCGCCATCTCGGGGGCGCCCCAGGTGTTCCACTCCTGGGCGTGCCGGGCCGTGATGCGGCACATACGAGCACCGCCGGTGCCGACCAGAATCGGTAGCTTGTCCTGGACGGGCTTGGGGTCACACGGTGCGTTGGTGAAGGTGTAGAAGTCGCCGTCGAAGTCGGTGTGGGCGTTGTCCAGGAGCGAGCGCACGATCTGGATCGACTCTTCGAAGCGGCTGACGCGAGCGCCGGGGGCTTCGAGTTCGATGCCGTAGGCGTGGTGTTCATTGATCTGCCAGCCAGCGCCGAGGCCGAGGGTGAAGCGGCCGTTCGAGACGTGATCGAGCGAGGCGGCCCGGTTTGCGAGCAGCGCAGGGTGGTGGACCGATGTCGGGGAGACGAGGGGCCCGATGCGGATGTTCTCCGTGACCGCAGCAACGGCGGGCAGTATCGCCCACGCCTCGTGGGTGTCGCCGGGGACCAGTTCGGTGCTGCCCGAGTTGTTCATGTAGTGGTCGGCGAACCAGAAGCAGTGCCAGCCCAAGCCGTCGGCGAAGCGGGCGAGGTCGAGGATCTCGTCGACGGGGCGGAACGGAGCGGGCCAGGCAGAAAAGAGCATGAGCAAACCGTAGTGGTCGGCTCGGCTTCGAACGAACGAGTGCTCTGAGCTCGCACTAGCGTGCGCGGAGATAGCCCATCGTTTCACACCGATCATTCGCAGCTCAGGGGGAAACACCATGAACGACGTCAGCATCGAGACACCGAAGGGCAAGGTGGAGGGCCGAGTCGACGATGCGTTCGAGGGGGTCCGGGACGCCTTCGTTGCGAACTTCGCCGAGCGGGGCGAGGTGGGCGCGTCAGTGTCGTTGTCGGTCGAGGGCGAGACCGTGGTCGATCTGTGGGGCGGACAGATGGATCTCGAGGGCTCGCAGCCTTGGACCGAGGACACCGTGTCGCTCGTGTATTCCATCACCAAGGCGGCCACGGCGCTGTGTGCGCACCTGCTGATCGAGCGGGGCGAACTCGATCTCCACGGGCTGGTGACTGACTATTGGCCCGAGTTCGGCCAAGCCGGCAAGGAGAGCGCCACGGTGGCGATGATGCTGACCCACTCGGTTGGCCTGCCCGCCTTCAAAGAGACCGTGGAGGGTGCCGGGATCTACGACTGGGACTACGTCTGTGATCTGTTGGCCCGCCAGGAGCCGTTCTGGGAGCCGGGCACCCGCAACGGCTACCACATGCTCAGCTTCGGCTGGACCGTCGGCGAGCTCGTGCGACGTGTGTCGGGCAAGTCGCTCGGTGCGTTCTTCCGTGACGAGTTCGCCGAGCCCCTCGGCCTCGACTTCTGGATCGGCTTGCCCGAGGAGATCGAGCCACGGGTGTCGCACATGCGGCGGTATGTGCCGGGGCCGGACTTCGTGATGACCGAGTTCACGAATGCGCTGTTGAACGAGCCAGAGTCGATCTCGGCGCTTTCGCTGACGAACCTCGGTGACCACGCGCTCACCTCGCCCGATTCGCGTGCCGCCCACGCCGCCGAGCTCGGTGGCGGTGGTGGGATCTCCAATGCTCGCAGCCTGGTGAAGCTGTTCACGCCGCTGGCGAATGGTGGCGGCGACTTCTTCTCGCCCGACTCGATCCGGCGGATGTCGCGCACCGCGGTTGCCACCCAGCGCGACGCCACGCTGCTCATCCCGTCCCGCTTCGCGTACGGCTTCATGAAGACGATGGACAACCGAGGTCGGGCGCACGGCGATGCCGACTCAGTGGTGATGGGCGACGCCGCGTTCGGTCACGTCGGCGCCGGCGGCCACCTGGCCTTCGCCGACCCCGACTGTCGCCTTGCGTTTGGCTACACGATGAACCAGATGGGTCAGGGTCTGCTGCTCAACCCCCGAGGCCAGGCCGTGGTCGATGCCGCCTACACCTCCCTCGGCTACCGCACGAACGAGCCCGGCTACTGGACTCACTGAGATCGCTTCATTGGCGGCCGGGCCGATGGAGCTGTCAGGGTGCGTGGAGGTCGACGGAACCGCAATCGGGTGATGGTGAGTCGGTCGTGCGACAATGCCGGGCCTATGACCGAATTGCCATCGGGGACGGTCACGCTCCTGGTCACCGACATCGAGAACAGCACCGGTCATTGGGAGGACGCCCCGGCCGAGATGCGTGAGGCGCTGGAGGCGCACGATCGCATCGTGGGCGACACCATCGTTGCCCACGACGGCTTGGTCGTGCAGCACTCCGGCGACGGCTACTGGGGAGTCTTCACCTCGGCGCCTCGCGCTGCCGCTGCCGCAGTGGCGATCCAGCGTGAGATCCAATCGCAACCAGATGAGATCCGCCGTCGCTTGAAGATCCGGGTGGGCATGCACACCGGAAACGCGTCGCCGGCAGGCATGCGGTACTACGGAAGTACCGCGAACCGGGTGGCTCGTGTCGCCGACCTGGCGAACGGAGATCAGATCGTCTGCTCGGCCGCCACCGCCGCTCTGCTGGCCGACGTCGAACTCCGCAGCGAGGGGCTCCACGAGCTGCGCAACATCGGGGTCGACGAGATCTATCTGCTCACCCACGATGATGTGGTCACCGACCCCCGGCCGTTGCGTCGACCCGTGCTCAAACCGAACCTGCCGGCTGTTCACTCGTCGCTGATCGGCCGTGAACATGACGTCGAGCGGGTGATGGGCTGGCTCGACGCCGGCCAGTCGCTGGTGACGCTCGCCGGGCCTGGCGGTGTCGGCAAGACGAGGCTGGCGATCGAGTTGGGCGAACGCTGGTCGAGTGTCACCAGCTCGCCGGCCGTGTTCGCCGGTCTGGCTTCGGTGCGCGACGGGAGCGACGTCTTGGCCGCCATTGCCGACGTGCTCGGCGCCCGCCAGCAGCCGGGGATGGATCTGCTCGAGTCGATCGTCGACTTCGTGCTCGATCGGACTCTGCTGCTCATCGTCGACAACTGCGAGCATCTGCTCGATGCCGCTCGGTCTGTGGTGAGACGGCTGATCGACGTCCCCGGTGTGACGATCGTTGCCACCAGTCGAGCAGCGCTCGACGTCGACGGGGAGCGGCTCGTTCGGGTCGAACCGCTCGATCTCGCGAACCACGCGGTCGAGCTGTTCGTGGATCGGGCGCAGCGGTATGACTCGACCTTCGAGTTGGGCCCGGGCGACGACACCCACATCAGCGACGTGGTGACGCGGCTCGAAGGTCTGCCACTGGCGATCGAGCTGGCAGCGGCTCGAGTGCGCGTGCTGTCGCCGAAGGAGCTGTCCGCCGAGCTGGCCCGGTCGCTCGATGTACTCGGGGCAGACGAGGACCCGTCGAAGCGCACCACACTTCGCAGCACGGTCGCCTGGTCGCATCAGTTGCTCGATCCCGTCGAGGCGGCGGTGTTCGAGCGCATGTCGGTGTTCGCCGGCGGCGCCACCATGGATGCCATTCGCACCGTGTGTGCCGACGGGGATCTCGTCGAGCCGGCTGCGGTCGACGC
Source organism: uncultured Acidimicrobiaceae bacterium (assembly GCA_964351995.1). Classification (GTDB taxonomy): domain Bacteria; phylum Actinomycetota; class Acidimicrobiia; order Acidimicrobiales; family SZUA-35; genus SZUA-35. The sequence continues at coordinate 199,312 of CAYGQE010000001.1, forward strand.
TGCGGTGTTGGGTCTGGTCGATCAATCGATGGTGATCGGATGGACCGACCGGGGTCGGCGCCGCTTCCGCACGCTCGAGACCATGCGGCAGTTCGGCGAACGTCGCTTGCGCGACGCCGGTGTGTTGAGCGATGTCCAGGCTCGGCATGCCCAGTACTACCTCGATCTCGCCGCCACCGAGAACGACCGCCTGTTCTCCGACGCCGAACGTGAGGCCTGGCAGTCAGTGGATGCCGAGTGGGACAACCTGCGAGTCGCGTTCGACACGTTGCGCAGAACCGGCGAGATCGACCGAGCGGCGTCGTTGGTGTCGAGCCTCGTCTACCACGCCACGTTCGCCATGCGGCTGGAGCTGTTCTCGTGGGCCGACGAGTTGCGGACCATGCCCGGCGCGGCGGAGCGCGTCAGCTACGGCGACCTCTGCGGGGCTGCTGCCCTCGGCGCGTACTTCACCGTGAGTGGGAAGACCGATGCGCTTGCGGCCGAGGGCCTTGCCGCCGATCCTCCCGACCCGCAAGGTTGGTGCCGAGTGGCGCTCGCCGCCGTTTCTCTGAACAACACCCTTTCGCCCGAGCGTTCCGACGAGATGACTCGGTCCTGGCTCGAGTCCGGACCGACGACGGTGGGTGCTCGGTTGTGGGCCAACGCCGTGCGTGCCTTCCATCTGTGTTCTCACGAGTTCGATCCGGTCGCAGCGAAGCCTCACGCCGATGAGGTGCTGCGCATCGCCAGGGAGACCGGCAGTGTGTCGGCCCAGGCGTTGGCGGGGTGGGCCCACGGCATGGTCATGTCGTTCGGCAATCTCGAAGGGGCGATCTCGGTGTGGAACGACGCTCGCGAGGGGCCGCGATCGATGCCAGACGACCATCTGCTCGATCACCTGCTCGTCGGCCTCGTGCTGCACTTCACCGTCGAGCATCACGGAATCGTCGAAGCGTTGCGGAATTGCCACAGTGCGTTGCGCAGCGCTGTCGACAGCCATTACTACGCCGGGGCCAGCCACCTGTTCGGGGTGACCGCGATCGCGCTGTGCCGGGGTGGCGAGCCCAAGACGGGTGCCAAGCTGGTCGGTGCGATGGAAGCAAACGGCCACTTCCCTCGGGCCAATGCCCGCCAGGCGCTGGTCGAGGCGCTCGGTGAGCGGGCCGAGCGCTACAAGCTCCAGGGCACGATGTTGACGACCACCCAGGCTGCCCGCGTTGCGCTCGATGCGCTCTCCAGCGCGATCGAACGGCTCGGCGACGACCCGGTGCTCGGCCAGTTCGACACTGGCCAGCCAACCCCCGTCGCCGAGTAGGGGCTAGTCGTGGGCTCATCAGCGATCGAGCGGCGCGAACCCGACGGCTACGTCGGTTGGTCGGCCAAGGCCAAGGGCGAGTGGTTGTGGTCTCGGCTGATCCTGGCCACCGCTCATGAGCGAACCGCGCTGCCACCGCTCGCCCTTCCCTTCCGCACGGCGCCGTTGACCGAGGCCGGCATCGTGCTCCGGCGGGGCGAGCTCGAGAAGGCGTTGACCCGGACCTCCGACCTGATGGAGCCCGGTCGGCCGAAGCTGATCCACGCTCGCGGCGCCGTGGCCCGCGTCGAACTCGTGCCGCACGCCGACTCGCCCTTCACTGGTCTGTTGGCTGCTGGCTCGGGGCCGGGCGACGCCGGGGGAGCGCACGGGCTGCTGCGGGTCTCGCTCGTTGCTCGGGTCTTCGGTGACGCTGCCTACACCCCCGCCATCGCGCTCAAGTTGCTGGTCGACGGTGAGCCGTCGGCCGACGTCTTGGCCATGAACCACACCGTGGGCCAGGGGCGAGACTTCAACCCCTTCGCCAACTCGATGACCAACGATCTCTCCGACACGCACGGCGAGCTCCGCCCGGCCCAGCGGTTGATGTCGGTGCTCTTCGCCCGCATCTCTCATCAGCCCCGTCGCATGGTCAGCGATCATCTGGTCGCTCGCCGTGCCGACGGGTCGGCGGTGGAGCGGCCTCGGGGGCCAGAGCGTCTGGTGTTCCACGCCACCGACGCGGCGAAGAACGTGTTCCGGGATCGGGCCGGCGTCGACTTCCGGCTCGTGCTGGGTGAGCTCGAACCGGAGACCGTGGTGTTCCACATCGACGGCGTGGTCGATGGTGAGACGGTGCCCGTCGGCGTCTTGAAGCTGCGGACGGCGTTCGTGTCCAGCGACGGCGGGGACCGCTTGTTCTTCCGGCACGTCCACGATCCGGCCGACCACAAGAAGTGGCGCACCGGCCAGCGCTGGTTACGGCCGGTCAGAAACTGATCGATGCTTCCCAGTGTCGGGGCTGCATCCGGCCGAAGCGAACGGGCCGAGCGTCGTTCCCGTTGGCGAGCTCGGTGTCGAGCTGGGTCAGGGTCTGTTGCAGATCGCGGATGGCGTCGGCCAGTTTCGGTTCGTCGACCCATCGCTCCGGTGTGAGCGTCAGCAGGTTGTTGCCGCCCACGTTGAAGCGGCTGGCGTCGCTGGCCTGGTCCATCAAGAACACGTCGTTCATCGATGGTGCGGGGATGGGCTGGTCGAGTCGTCCGTCGCCGACGGCGGTGATCAGGGCCTCGAGGTTGATGATGGCCTTGTCGTCGGGGTCGTCGGATCGAAGGATGGGGGAGAGGTCGCCGCAGACCTCGTGGATCACGTTGTTGTAGAGGAACACGGCCAGCAGCTCGACCAGCGTGGCGCGACCCAGTGGTTCGGAGCGGGCGTCGAGGTTGGGGATGATGGTGCCGATCGTTCGGTACCAGATGTCGAGGTGGTCGTCGGCCCGGATGGCCGCGTCGTCGAGGCCGAGCGCATCGAGATATCGCTCGATCCACTGCACGAGTGCTGGCCAGGCCAGCTGTGCGTCCTCGGCGTAGGCATGGCCGTCGATGTCGGCCAGCCCGCGGTTGGCGATGTCCTTGGCCGGGTTCCACATGTCGAGGTCGAACTCGGCGATCCGGTTCTCGAACAGTGACGCGGCGGCGTCGCCGTTGATGAAGCCGGAGGCCACGAAGTAGCTGCTGGGCACGAAGAACGCCCGGTAGGCGAAGTCGTTGACCTGCAGGGTGCCGTAGCTGAAGAAGTGCATGAACGGCCGCAGCGGGTGCCAGGTCGGCAGGTTGTAGGCCCCGAGGGCGAAGGCCGACCCGACGATGAAGTGCACGTCGAGCAGGTGGCGGAGGAAGGTGACGATGCGGATGTCGGCTGCGTTCACCACTCGCTTCGCTCGATCCCAGGTGGGGTCGCCGGGTTGGTGGAGATGGCGACCGATTGTGATGTCGCGGGGTGTGAGGCGCCCGTCCACACAGTCGAAGCGGGCGACGATCGGCGGCAGCACGCCATCGAGGATGTGGCTGAGGTCGAGGACGAACCCGTCGCCGTCTCGCCGCAGGTCGAACGGGTTGGGCCCCTGCAGACGCAGTCGGACGAAGGTCTCGTCGCTGGTGGGTTCGGCCCACCCGTCTTCGGGTGGTGGGAAGGCTGTGTTCCATGGGTAGTTGGGTCGCCACGGCACGTTCTTGGCGATCGGCGACATCGAGTAGGCCGTGAAGCCGAGCTTGCCCAGGCCGTAGTACGCGGCCTTGTAGCGGAGTGGGAGCTGGCCCTCGGTCGGGATCTGCTCTGGCACCATCAGTTCCTTGGGGAGCCATTCGAGCCCGGCGTAGTGGCTGCACGCCCGAACCAGTTTGGGCATGCCGCTGATGGGCGGCACCCGGCGTCGGTAGCCGGACTCGTCGCCGTCGACGACCGTGCGGCGGTGGACTCGGCGCATCGAGATGATGGCGTTGACCCGATTGATGTCTCGCGATTGTGGCTGCGGGCCGACGGCGGCCGCGACAGCGACGAGATGATCGGTGTGCGCTGGGCGACGATGGGTGCCGAGCGCCGCAGCGATCCGCTCGTCGTCCAGTAGCGCCGCGATGCTCCAACCGTTCCGCCTCGCTTCGCGCACCACATACCACCGAGCCAGATACTGCTCGGCCGATCCCGGCTGCACGGCCTTGATGTCGGCCAGCTGATCGGCCAGCTCATCGAGAGTTCGTGCCTGTCGGGCGAACAGCGACCGCAGACGCCGTTGTCGCCGTTGCCGTTCGGGTCGCGGCTTGGTCCACGGCACTCGGTACGAGCTGGCCTGGCCGATCGCATCGGCGCAGATGGCGACGAGCGTGTCGTCGTGGGCCGGGTCGTGAGGGAACAGGGTGGCGAGGTCGTCGCCGTGCTCTGCCGCCGCGTGGAGCGCCGAGCCGAGGTCGTCGACCTGCAGGAACGGTTCGTGTGCGGCGACCTCGTCGTCCAGTGGTTGGCCTTGCCATCGGAGCTCGTCGACCAGGGCCCGCCGGGTCACCGCAGGCTCGTGGTTGATCGGGCCCGTCCGCCCGTTGTCGAGGCGGACCGGTGTGCCGACGTGTTCGTTGGCCGGGAACTCGGGGATGGGGTCGCCGTGGAGCCAGATGCGTCGGGCGTCGACGCGGGGTTCGAGCGATCGAGCAAACGTGGTGTCGCCCGACTTCTGGGCTCCGAAGGTGGTGAGCCGAATGGTGTCGAGCGGCCAGGTGCGCAGCTCGACGGGCAGGGTGGCTCGCAGTTCGCCGATGCTCAGCGCCGAGGCCAGTTGCACGGCCAGCGCCCCGCCCAAGCTGTGGCCGGTGATGTGCACGGCGGACGGTGCTGCCCCGCGACGCTGGTGGATGTCGGCCAGGCAGGCAACCAAGGACCCGAAGCACGACAGGATGGAGTCCCGCAGCCCGAGGGTGACGCGGCCCTCGGTGGCGATGCGACGGTCGCTGACGGTCTGGAGGAACTCCATGTCGGTCACCCAGTCGGGGTTGCCGAGCTCGGTCACGAAGCCCTGGAACGCAGCGCGGTAGGCGTCGCCGCTCTGGCTGCCCCGGAACGCGATGTGGATGTCGTAGCCGGAGTTCACCTCGTCGGGGTTCGTTTCGTCTGGCCGTGTGGCTCGGTCGAGGACGAGTCCGAGCGGGCCCCAGGCGTGGGGCTGGCCATCGAAGGAGCCGGTGCCGCCTTCGAAGGCATAGACGTGATCGGTGCCGGGGCCGTGGGTTTGCCGAGTGGTGAAGGCCGGGTCGATCGGGCGGCCCTCTCGGTGGTTGCGGTAGCGGCAGACGGTGGTAGTGGCGATCGAGGAGGTGATGCTGTCGTGGGTGCGGAGGTAGCGGTGCTGGATGCCGTCGTTGGTGACGACGCCGCGACGGGGATCGATCCGGGATGCGTCGGTCAGGATCGGATCGAGCTGGTTGTTCGAGGGCCAGCCCCGCAGCGACCCAGGCCCGGCGATGTTCTTCATCGGCGACGCGCAGTGGCGGTGGACGCCGGCCATCACGTTGTCTCGGCGGCTCGACCCGGGGCGGGCCCACTCTTCGTAGAACGGATCGAGCGGCCAGATCAGTGCCTGGTTGTAAAGCTGGTAAGCGAGGACGCAGAGGTCGAAGGCGAAGAGGTCGGCACTGACTGGGCTGGCTCGCTTGGCTCGTTCGACCATTGCATCTGCTCTCGTCCTTGTCACCGCAACATCGTAGGACTGCGCTGCGAACGGAGCTGACCCCGCTGTCGTATCGCCCGAGGGCGAGCTGAGAGGTGCGACAGGTCGGGCTGCTGATCAGGTCAGGTGGCGCAGGCGGCGCGAAGTCTCGCTCGAGCGACGTCGGCCATTTGGTCGGCGGTCAAGTCTGGTGGGCGTTCGCCGACCGGTAGCACGATGATGTTGTCTGGTTTGATGTCGTAGGCGCGACCGCGTTCGTCACGACGGGTTTGCCACTTTTCTCGATGTTTGAACCGGTTGTGGGGGCCGCATCTGGCTTGCGCATTGTGTTGGCTGGTGGTGCCGCCCTCGGCCCACTCGATCATGTGGTCGACTTGGGAGTGTCGGGCTCGAACCGTGAGCCGTTGTGGGTGCAGAAGTTTGCAAGGAGCAGAGCGGCTTCGCGTGCGGCGCCGGTGAAGACACGGCTTCTGGTGCCGAGTTCGGTGACGGTGTTGCGGCTGTCGACCACGACCCGGCGAATGTGACCGGTGACTAACGCTCGCAAGACAACACTTGGATGGATCGGGGCGCCGGTGGCGAGGTTGCACATGCGCTTGGTCAGCGCCTCGGGATCGTTGGTGAGCTGAGCGGTGAGGTCGGCGAGTAGTGCTTTGTCGTTGCTGACCTGGCCGTACTCGTCGATGGCGACTTGGTCACCCGATGGCAAGGTGAGTCCGGCGTGGGTGAAGGCGTCGTGGAGCGTGGCGTCGTCGATGATGACGTTGACGGTTGGCTCGGGAAGCTTCGGCGTCTCGCTCGAGCCGGAGGCGTGGAAGGCAGTGGCGGCGGTGAAGATGGCCACGAGGGCGTCGAAGTTGCGCTGGCTCTGGGTGCGGGGCAGCGGATGTGCGTCGGCTTCATCGCCGTGTTCAGCACGGCGAGCTTCGAGGTCGGCCTGCAGTTCGCCTTCAGCAAATGACTCGAACACCGCGACGAGTTGGGCTGCGGTGAGTGGGTCGCCGCCCGAGGCGGTGAGATGGAGGCTGCCGGCCATGTCGTCGACCCACGCCCGACGGTTTGCCACGTTGCGTTGTTCTTCTTGGAAGGCGCCGTCTTGGTCGGCAAGGCCGATGATGGTGCCAACTTGGATGCGGAACTCGCCGAGCGAGAGGTGCTCGGCCATCGACAGGAGCGAGTCGAGGATGGCATCGAGGATCTCGTTGATCCGGGGGTTCGTATGAACGCGGGCGATCTCGTGAGCATGGTCCACCGAGATGTGCCCGGCCTCGAGTGCGTCGGCGACCGTCGGGTGATCGCCAACGAGTTTGGCCAGCGTGTGATCTCGGCGGGCGGTCGCGGTGCCGGAGTTGCAGGTGGCCCGGATGTAGGCCGGGATCGTGCGGTGACCCGCCACCTGGTGCGATCCGGTGGCCTTGGTGGCAGCGAGGATTCGGGCCCTTCTGGCGTGCAGGGCTCGCATCTGGAGCTCAGTGGCGCGGAGAGCCTCGTCGAGCTCGTCATGGCTCATAACAGCAGCTTCTGAGTCGAACAGGTCCTCCATAGAGTAAGTATAGCGAACATACGTTCGATTGCAACTTGGTGGCGAGTTGTGCGTAGTCGATGGGTGGCATGGCTTCCATGGCCTTCATTGAACGTGACGGTCGGCGATGGGTGGATTGTTGAAGATGCGTTCGAGTTCGTTGCGAAGGTCGAGGCGATCCCTTTCTGTGCTGGTCGTGATGGGTGCTTCCGGTTGGTCTTGCGACGGGCTTGCGGGCTGATTGTCTGAGGCGGCAAGTCCCCGGTGCGAACGGGTTGCATCGCAAGTTCGAGAGTGCAGCGTCTCTACCAGGACTTGCTTGGGCGGAGCGTCGATGCCGGTGGTGCAGAGTTCTGGTCCAGCGTTCTGATCAAGAGCGGCGATGACCTGCAGTTGGCCGCGAACCTCGCAGCATCCGTCGAGTATTACAACAACGCCAGCAAGTAGGCGGGGTTCCGCTCGGCACCAGTTCCGACGAGGCCAGCTCAGGTCGAGGCGCTGATTCAGCCGATCATTAATGCCGTCGCTGCGGAGGCTTGACCAGACATCTGGTACACATGGCGATCGCATTGGGAAGGTTCGTGTCCAATGCAGAGCTGATGCACCGAGGAGGGTCTGTGCCTGACGCCAATTGGTATCCCGATCCAGTCGATCCGGCCATGATTCGGTATTTCGACGGCACTGCCTGGACCGAGCACACCCGGCCGGTGGCTGCGGTGCCGGCCTCGCATCAGCCGGCATCTCAGGAAGAGCCCAGCAAGAAGGAGCCTTCGTTGTTTGGAGAGCTGCTCAGCATTGCGTTCATCGGTGCGTTTATCGGCATCATGCTCGGCGGAGCGCTACTCAATGCTCTGGGATCCCTGAGCCCGCTGACCGTGGAAGCCGGGACGCTCGACCGTCTCGAGATCGACATCTCGGTCTCCAGCAACGCAAGTCCCACAGACCGCCGGACCTACTACTTGAGCGGCACCACCGATTCCGGCGTTGCGTGGCGGATCGCCAACGAAGAGGCGTACAGCATTGTCGAGGGCGAGGGCTATCCGCAGCGAGTGACGGTCGGGATTGCCGACTGGACCGGGAAGGCTGCGCAAGTGACTGGTGAGACTTGGTCGATCGACCGCCAGGGCACCGGCGAAAGGGTGGCCTGGGGGCTCGCCATTGGTTTCATGGTGGTCGTCGGTCTGATCGGTGTCGCCATCACGAGCAAGACAGCGCAGCACACCGTCAGCGCGTCGTTCGCCTTCGCCGTGAGCTTCTTCGTGATCGGCAACTGGCTGGGCTACCAGATGTTCTCTTGGATCCAGTCCGTTTGACGGGCGGCGCTGAAGCTGCGCCCGACGTATCGAGCACGTGACACCGATCAGGTGACGGCGGTGATCCAGGCGCCCAGGACGCCGATGGTGACGAGGTTGCCGGCGACCATGGTTCGGACCGTGGTGGCGTTGAGTTGGTGCATGTCGCCTCGGAGCTCGGCCATCTCGCCACGAAGCTCCGCCCCTACGGCGCCGAGGTCTCGTTTCGTGGCGAGTTGGGAGTAGTCGATGGGTGGCATGGCTTCCATCTCATTCATGATGAAGCAGACTCAAGACTCCCGCAGCCGGTGGGCCGACCTGCGTCGGTAGCAGAGCTCGGACTCTGGCTCTCGCCCATATCGGGACTGGTAGATTTGATCGCCATGAGGGAATCGATGATCTGGCGCGTGGGCGGCGTGCTTGCGCTGCTGGGAGCAGTGGCGGCATGCACAACCGAAGAAGGCACCGAGGTCGTCGTCTCGTCATCGTTTGTTGAGGCGGAACCGACAACGACCATCGCAGTCACGACCACCGAAGCCGGGACCTCCAGCACCACTGCGGTGGAACGCGTCGATCTCGTCACTGCGCTCGACACCGATCGCCCGGTCGAGGGGGCCGTGGCGGATGCTTCGTGGGTGCCGGTGGTCGAAGCGTTTGAGGATTTTGCTGCGCAACGAGACATCGGAGCGGCGACGCTGGCGGTAGCCGTCGAGGGCCAACCGACGGCCCTCGTGGCGTTGGGGTGGTCGGATCTCGACCGAACCGAGCCGCTCTCGATCGATGCCCGCTACCGGCTGGCCAGTGTCACCAAGCCATACACCCGGGCTCTGGCTCTCGAACTCGAGGCGCAGGGGCTCATCGATCTCGATCGCCAAGTTTTCTGCACCCCGGGTCGATCGGGGGACTGTCTGCTCGACCTCGTTGCCGAGGCGGCCGAGGTCGGTCGCCCGGTCCTCGACGAGATGGCTGACATCACGGTGCGTCACCTCATTGATCACACGGCGGGCTTCGACAGCTCGGCCACGCTCGACCCGATGTTCGCACCGCTCCTCATCCAATTCGATCTCGGTATCGAGGGCCTGCCCGTCGAGCGTGACGTCGCGACCTGGATGTTGGGCGAACCCCTGGTGCACACACCGGGCGAGGTTTACGCCTACTCCAATGTTGGCTATCTCCTCGCTGGGTTGGCGATGGAAGAAGCAACGGGCTCGGGCTATCTCGATCTGTTGCGAACCCACGTCGACGCCAGCGACGCGCTTGTGCTCGGTGCCTCGCTTCCCGCCGACCGAGCGGCCGACGAAGTCGAGTACGCGTGCGACGAAGGACTGACGGTCGACGTGTTCGATGTCGAGGGGCCGGAGGTGTGTTGGGCTGATGGTGGCTTCCATCTCGAGGCGATGACGGCCCACGGGCGCTTGGTGGCCCCGGTCTCAGAAGTGCTGGCGTTCTTGATTCGGCGTTGTGTCGACGGGGTCGCGAATCTGGGTGGGTGCAATGCGTGGCACGATGGCTCGCTGTCGGGCAACTATGCCGTGGCTCGCAACTTCGGACGGGTGGACTACGTGGTGCTGTTCAACCAGCGCCGAGATCCCGAGCATCCCGGCTTCGGATACGCCGACGTGGTCGACACCCTCGATGCCGCCATCTTGACCGCGGTAGGCGACCCCTTCACGAACTGACGCTGGCGAGTGCCAACTGGCAATCCTGGCCTGCCGCGATGCGCTTGGTTGACGAGTCGCTCGAATTCTTGTCGCAGATCGAGGCGGTCCCCTCATTGGTGTGACACTGCAGCCCGTTCGAGGCGACGAGCTACGGTGGCGGCGCCGGGAGGGACCCAGCTCGGCGGCGGGACACCGCAGGGCAGGAATGACAGATCGAACACACGACGAGAGACTCCCGGGCGGCATCGTCACGTTCCTGTTCACCGACGTCGTGGATTCGACCAAGCTCTTCCGTGATCTCGGCGATGAGTTCCCGCCGCTGCTGATCGCACACAACGAGATCCTGAACCAGGTCTGGATCGAGAACGGTGGCGTGAAGGTCCGGACCGAGGGTGATTCGTTCTTCGTCGCTTTCACCGATGCCTCCGACGCCATCCGTGCCGCCGTGCAGGGAACCGAAGCCCTCGCTGCGCACCTCTGGCCGGCCCACGCCGTGCTGCGCAGTCGAATGGGTATGCACACCGGCGTCGGCTACGCCCGGGGCGGCGACTACATCGCCTACCCCGTCCACCAAGCAGCCCGCGTCGGTGGTGTCGGCCACGGTGGTCAGGTCGTCGTGTCACCCGAGACGATGGCGCTGGCGTCTGATCTCGGCGACATCGAGCTCCATGACCTCGGGCCGTTCCGCGTTCGCGATTTCGACGAGCCGATCCATCTCTTCCAGGCCGAGCGCGCCGCGACCCCGTCGGCCTTTCCCGCGTTGCGCACTGAGAGCGATGCCCGCCACAACCTCGGGGCGCCGCTTCCGGCTCTGCGGGGTCGGGCCGACGACGTTGCTGGCATCAGGGAGCAACTGAATCAGAGCCGGGTGGTGTCGGTGGTCGGCCCTGGCGGTGTCGGCAAGACACTGCTGGCCTCGACGCTGGCCCGAGATCTCGCTCCGAGCTTCGCTGACGGGGCATGGTTCGTCGACCTCACATCCCACACCGACGCCTCCACACTGCGGGGAGCGATCGCTGATCCGCTGTCGGTCAACGTGTCGGACCTCGACGGTCATCTTGCGTCCAGCACGATGCTCCTCGTCCTCGACAACGCCGAGCAAGCGGCGGCCGCCGTCGCCAGCTTGGTTGTCGAGCTCGTGACCACGGCGCCTGACGTGTCGATCTTGGTCACCAGTCGCGAACCGTTGGCGATCGCCAGTGAGCGGGTGTGGCGGCTCGGCCTGGTCGATGACGACACCGCCGTCGATCTGTTCATCGAGCGAGCTGCGGCCGCTGCTCATGACCGCACCTTCGAGCCCCGTCGTTCCGATGTCGCCGAGCTGTGCCGCCGCCTCGACGGTCTGCCGCTTGCGATCGAGCTGGCTGCTGCTCGTACATCGGCGATGTCGGTGCCCGAGATCATCGAGTCGCTCGACGACCAGCTTCGCCTCCTTCGGAGCCGTCGCCGTGACTTCGACGAGCGGCAACGCACGATGTCGGGCCTGATCGACTGGAGCTATCGGCTGCTCGACGACGACGAGCAGGTGGTGCTTCGTCGGCTCGGGGCGTTCTCCGGAAGCCTCGACCCCGAGAGCATGGTCGCCATCTGCAGCGATCTCGGGCTCGACGAGTTCGATGTCATCGACATCTTGTGGTCGCTCACCGAGAAGTCGCTGGTGTTGCCGGTGGTCGGCGACGGCACCACGAGATACCGATTGCTCGTGACGGTGCGGGCGTTCGCACGGGATGCAATGGCATCGGCCGGCGAGCTCGACGACGTACAACAACAACTCGGCCAGTGGTATCGCTCCATCTTCGACCCTCGAATCCCCTTGACTCGAGAGGCAGTCAGCCGCTTGAGCGACGAGATCGAGACGTTGCGTGTGCTCACCCTCGAGCTGGCAACGGTCGACGCCGGCCTGGCCCAATGGCTTGGCTGGTCGCTCGGCGCCTTCTACAACCTGCGAGATCTGGGGCGGGCCCACGCCGAGCTTGCGCCGTTGATCGAGCTGTTGTCGGTGGAGGGCGAGGCGGTGCTCGGGTTCCTCGCCATCGCTGCCAACGCCGCGGCCAAGCTCGGGCAGCTCGACCGAGCCGAGGAGATGTTGGGCGTTGCCAACCAGCTGCGAACGTCAATGCCAGCGGCAACGATCGGGATCGGCTCGCTGGCCAACTCGGCGACGTTGCTCGAAGTCTTCCGGGGCGATTTCGAGGCAGGACGCGCCATCGCTGCCGGCGCCCTGCCGGACGCCGATGAGATCGAGCGGTTGCCACTCCTGCAGATTCTGGGCGCCATCCAATCCGAGCTCGGCGACCTCGAGGCGGCAGGGGCGTCGTTCGATGAAGTGCGACGAATCGGCGCTGACCTCGGCGCCCTCGACGTCGAAGCGGTTGCCACCGGATCGCTGGCCGAGGTCAAGCATCGACTCGGCGACATGGCCGAGGCCCGGGCGCTGACCGGTCGTGCATTGGCCGTGGCGCAAGAGGCGGGTTTGCGAGCTCAGGCCGGCTTCGCCATCGTGGGGGTAGCGAGACTGACCGCAGACGCCGGCCACCCTGCGGTAGCGGTTCGGCTGCACGCCGCAGCAGAACGAGTGTTGGCCGAGACCGGTCAGATGTTGTTCGGGATCGACCGAGAGCTTTCCGAAGCGATGAAGGCTTCGGCCAGGGAAACCCTTGGATCGGCAGCGTTCGACCAAGCCGAGGCCGAGGGTGCAGCGATGAGTGGTCTCGACGCCTTCGGTCAGGCCACCGATGCGCTCGAGCTGTCGGCGGTGTTGTAGCTCACTGCTCGGCGCCCGTGGGGCTGATCGAGGGTCCTGGACATCTTCAGAGTGTTGCGGATAGGCTAACAGCCATGGATGCTTCAGTGATCGTGCGGAAAGCGAGAGACTCGACCGGGTTGACCGTTCGAGCGTTCGCTGATCTCGTCGGGATTTCACCGTCGACTCAGTCCCGCATCGAGAACGGCCACCTGGACCCCACCGTGGGCATGTTCTCCAAGATCCTCGACGCTGCTGACGCTGAACTGTCGGTGAAAGTCCCCGAACGCAAACGAACGCCCAGCATGGACGCTCTTCGTCAGCACGGCGCTGAGCTGAACAGACTGGCTGCAACGTTCGGATTGGAAAACCTCCGAGTGTTCGGATCGGTCGCTGAAGGCACTGCCAACCACATGTCGGACTACGACCTGCTCGCTGATGCCACACCAGGCACCGGGTTGTTCGAGGTCGAAGGGTTCCGCCAAGCAGCTGAGGAGCTCCTCGGCACATCTGTTGACCTGGTCACCTCCGGAGCGCTCAGTGACGACTTCCGGCCCAGCGTTCAAGTGCCGGTGCCGAGTTGAATCGTCGCGACGCCCATGAGGTCATGGTCCGGCGGATTGCTCACATCCGCCTCGAGGTCGACCAGGCCGTCGACATCGTCGCTCGTGGCCGTGAAGCGTTCGATGCCGACTTCGTCCTCGGCTACGCCGGTACCAAGCTGGTCGAGAACGTCGGAGAGGCCATCGCGTCGATCCAGAACGCGTATGGCATGGAAGGCAACGACATGCCGGCCCCGCTGGACGGCCTTGATGTTCCGTGGCGGGCCATCAAAGGGATGCGGAACAACACCGCCCACCAGTATTGGAAGGTCGACCTCGGTGTCGTGTGGGACGCGCTCGAAAAGAACATCCCCCAGTTAGCAGCCGCACTCGACACCGTGAACATCGACCAACCTTGAATCCAGCAAGCTGACACATCGCTTCGTCTTGGCACGGCATGCGACTCGAATCCTGATCTCGAACGAATCACCTACAACGAGACAGAGAACCAGGCGCCATCGCCGGGGTCCACCAGCAGTTTCTCGATGTCTTTGTAGCCCGCCTTGGACGACGAAGCCGGGCTGATTCCGCCCTTCGGCCAAGCAATCGATTGATCCTCCTGAGTACCGTCATCGGGATCGCAGCGGTGGCCTTCTTGCCGAGGCCGATACCGACCTCACCAGCGATCTTGGTGAAGCCAACCGAAGCGCCACTGCCGAACGCGAGGACCGACATCACCCAAGCTCGTCGCTCCTCGACCGATGCCTGGTCGTGCCCGTGCAGCGCCCCCATGGAGAGGATGAGGTCGGTGGTTCTGGTGATGTTGATGGCGAGTTCGCCAGCACTCGCAGCGATGACCGACGCCGTCCCGACGCCGGGAACGGCTGCCGCTCCGCCGACTGCTGCGCCGAGGGCACCGAGTTCCCGAGCGAATGCCTTCGACAGCTGGGTGGCTTGCCGGTCAAGGGCGCCGGGGTCGATGGCCCTCGCCCGGTCCTTGGCTTCAGGCCAACGTTCTTCGATCGCCTCGTCGATGGCTCGAAGGATCAGCCCCGGCTCATCTGTCGAATCGGTCTCGCTCTGGCTCTTTGTCATCTCGATCGTCACCCCTTCAGACTCGGACCGATCCGGGTCCGTCTTGATGCCATGGGGCCCGCCTTGTCACAGCGCCCCCGCACGACGGTGGTGAAGGAGAACGGTTCTCCTGAAGGCGGGAGCTACAGCAATGACCACCACCCCTACCGGCCCGGCGGCCGAGGCCTCGACCATCCACGTGCAAGTGATCTTGGATCGTTCCGGGAGCATGCAACCGATCGCTCTGGCGACCGTCGACGCGATCAACGGCTTCTTGGCCAAGCAGCGCAAGCAGCCAGGGCAGCTGCGGATCAGCTTGGTCGACTTCGACAGCCAGGAACCGTTCCGGGTCGTGACCGACGCGATCCCGATCGCCGAGATGATGGACCTGACCCCGGCCGACTTCGATCCCCGCGGCGGCACCCCGCTACTCGACGCGATCGGTCTGGGCATCGAACGCTGCACGGCCCGGGTGGAGGCTGATCCGACCGAAGACCAGATGGTCGTGGTGATCACCGACGGTGCAGAGAACGCCAACACCGACTTCACCAACGCCCAGATCGCGGAGCTCGTCGAAGCCAAGCAGGCCGAGGGCTGGACGATTCTGTTCCTCGGTGCGAACCAGGACAGTTTCGCCACGGGCCAAGAGCTGAACCTCAGCGCTGGCAACGTCCGCGACTTCCAGGCCGACGACGCCGGCATCAAGCACGCATTGGCGATGACGGGTGATGCCGTGTCGGCCCAACGCAGCCGGAGCCGGAGCGAGCGTGCAGAACGCAACCGCTCCGTCTTCGACGACCAAGAACAAACCAACAACGGCAGGAGCCAGTCATGACAGAGACCCCATCATCACCCGCAGGGTGGTTTGCAGATCCGCAGAGCTCAGGCACCGAGCGCTACTGGGACGGAACGGCGTGGACCGACCAGACCCGTCCGCTCGGTCCGACCCCGGCAGCGCCAGCGCCTCAGGCCCCGGCGCCACAGACCATCGTGGTGCAGCAGAAGAAGGGCGGCACGTGGTGGAAGATCCTCCTCGGCATGTTCTTGATGCTGGTGTTGCTCGCCGGCGGTTGCATCGCCCTCATCGGCGGCACGGCCAACGAGCTGTCGACGGCGATCGAGGAGGCCGAGGACGAGCGAAGTGCTGACGAGGCACTGGTCGAAGACACGGCGGTGATCACCAGCTGCGGGCTGGGCGAGTTCGGCACTGCTGAGGCGACCGTCGAGTTCGAGAACCCGCTCGACGAGGAGAAGGGCTACATCTCGATCGAGGTGAGCTTCATGAACGCGGACGGCGCCGTTGTCGGTTCGGGCACGGTGGTGTTCGAGAACCTGAGCCCCGGTCAGAAAGCGATTGGTGAGGCAACGTCGTTCGACCTCGCAGACGGAACAGAATCAGTGACGTGCGAAGTCACCGACGGAACCGTCCTCTAGCAAGGCCCACGTGGGTGTGGTTGCTCTGTGTAGCGGCGGCAGGCGGGCTCCTCGTTTCGTGCACGACACGCGACGAGGAGCCCGCCGCGTCGGAACCCGACAGCGCCGTCACGACCGAGACGCCCACGACGTCCCAGGCCGACGCCGAAAGCGCGGTCGAGCGCAACGCCGATGAGAGGACTGCCGACGACAGCAATGTCGTCGAGGTGGTCGACGGTGACACGATCGATGTGCGGGTCGACGGTGTGGTCGAGCGAGTGCGGTTGATCGGGATCAACTCGCCGGAGCGTGACGAGTGCTTCGAAGCAGAGGCGACCGAGGCGCTACGGGCTGCCATCGACGGCGAGACTGTTCGCCTCGAATCGGATGTGACGGACCGGGATCAGTTCGGCCGGCTCTTGCGCTACGTCTATGTCGACGATGTGTTCGTGAACGAGAGCCTGGTGGCCGGCGGGTTTGCGATTGCTCGCCGGTACGAGCCGGATACGGCGATGGCGGAGTTGCTCGAGGCTGCGCAGGAGCGAGCTCAGTCGGACGCCGCTGGGTTGTGGGCGGCTGATGCGTGTGGCGAGTCGGTGGAGGGTTTGGACATTGTGATCACCGAGATCGAGTTCGATGCGCCAGGCGATGATGGGCAGAACCTCAACGGCGAGTGGCTGGTGCTCCGCAACGCAAGCGAAGGAGCCGTCGACATGAGCGGCTGGGTGTTGCGAGACGAGTCGGCCAGTCACCGCTTCTCGTTCCCGGACGGATTCGAGCTCGAGCCCAATGGTTCGGTGCAGGTGTTCTCTGGGTGCGGTACCGACACTGCAACCGAACTCTTCTGGTGCACGACCGGTTCGGCGATCTGGAACAACGGCGGCGACACCGCCTTCGTGCTCGACGCCAACGGCACGATCGTCACATCACTCAGCTACTGATGAGGTGACTCAGGTGCCGAGCGCACCGATGGTCGCCATCTGGCCGCATCCATCAAGCGGCCGGGGGTGGCGTAGAGGCGATTCGACCAAGAGCTCCTCAAGCTCCTTCGGCAGATGGTCGACCCAGAGAGTGACCTGATCGCTCGATCCCTGCACGGGAGCACTCATCGATGGCCAAGTTCATGAACCTCCGTCGCAACGGCGAGTGCGCTGATTGTCATGCTGCGGTGGCGGCGGGAACGAAGGCCTACTGGTTCGCTGACGAACGGGTGGTTCGTTGCATCACATGCTGCGATTCAGGTGCCGCCCAAAGCGGTGAGGCTCGAGACACCGAGTTGGTGAGTGCCACCGCCCCTGCGAGCGTGATGGCTGATGCCGCTGGCGCTTCGGCACAGCGTGAGTACGACAAGCGGTCAGCGCGTGAGATGGCGAAGAAGGAACGTCGAATCGCGGACGACGCCGCGTGGCGAGCAGAGATGAAGCAGAACCGACCGGTCGTGGGCCGTCTGGTGACTGCCCTGACTCCGAAGCCACAGATCACCCCGGAGTCACAGTCGACGAAGGCGTGGAAGGTCGGCGCAGAGGGCGAGCGCCGGGTCGCCGAAGTGCTGTCGGAGGCCGCAGGAGTGCAGCTGCTGCACGATCGGCTTGTCCCCGGAAGTCGAGCGAACATCGACCATCTCGCCATCGGACCAGCTGGCGTGTTCGTGGTTGACGCGAAGAAGTACACCGGGCAGGTCGAAGTGCGAGACGTTGGTGGCCTGCTTCGAACCGACCACCGCTTGTACGTCAAGAATCGTGACCGGTCCAAGCTGGTGGACAGCATGAAGTGGCAGGTCGACGTTGTGCGTACAGCGCTCGGTGATGACTTTGCCGACGTCGAGGTGCACGGTGTGTTGTGTTTCGTCGGGTGTGAGTGGGGTTGGCGCATGCGCAAGAAGCGCATCGACGGCGTCACCGTGCTCTGGCCGAAGGCGCTGCCGGAACACGTGTCCGTGCCCGGCCGCTTTAACGGTCGGGTCGATGCCATCGCCGACCACCTCGCGCAAGCTTTGCGACCAGCTGCCTGACAAACCTGCCGAGCCAGCCCCGTTCGGACAATTGGTCCCAGCACGATCACCTAGCCTTGGCAGCTCGTCGGCACGCTTGCCGATGATGGGCTGACAGGAACGGGCGAATGCTGAATCAACTCACCGACAAGTTGCCGGACCCGAGTGAAGCGATCCTCTCCGCAGTCGACAAGGCCGTGGTGTCCAGGTGGCCTGCCGCCCTCGACCGCACCACCGGTCTCTCCGGCCTGCCCCTGGACGAGCAAGTACGTCGGATCAACAAGGCGTTCGCTCGTGAGCTGGCGACCGTTGGTGCGGTCAGCGGGGGAGTGGCCGCAGTCCCAGGCGCCGGCACAGCAGCCGCCGTTGCACTTTCCGGAGCTGACGTTGCCATCAGTGTCACGAGAACGACCGACCTCATTCTGAGCATTGGCGCAGCCCACGGCCTGACGCAGGCGTCAGTCGAAGATCGCCGCGCTTGGGTCCTAGCGATCCTCGCTTACCAAGAAGCCGCATCTCAGGGATTCACCAAGCTCGCTTCGGAGCTCGGCAAGGGACTCGGCAAGAAGGCGACTGCTGGCATCAGCACCGAGGCGCTCCGGTCGATCAATCGTGCGCTCGGGCGAACGATCGTGACCAAGTACGGAACGAAGCGGGGAGCGATCGCACTCGGTCGAGCCCTGCCGTTCGGCATCGGCGCCGCAATCGGCGGTGGTTCCAACTACTGGATGACGAGAGGGGTCGGCCGCCACGCCAACCGCTTCTTCCTCGAGCTGCCCGAAGCCCTCCGTTTGCAGGACACGTCTTCGGAGGAGTGAGCTCATTCGACTTCAGCTGGAACCTTGCTGAATCAGCTCGTCGGAAGAGCCGCAGAAGTGATCCCGTGCTGAGCCAGAGCTTCATACGTTTGTCGCATCGACTCCGCCGGGTCCGAGTAGAAGTCCGAGTCGCGGACACGGTGAAACTTCCACCCGCACCGTTGGAGGTTTCGCTGGCGAGCGAGGTCTGCCTCGAACCTCGAGGCGTCGTGCCAGAAGTCGCCGTCGCATTCGATGGCGAGGCGATTGTCACCGTCGACAACCACCAGATCGATTCGGTAACCCATGGCTGGGTACTGCGGGACGACCGTGTAGCCGGCGTCAACCAATCGATTGAAGACCCGTTGCTCGAACAGCGAACCGAATGGTTCCACAGGGCTGTCCTCGGCCACTCGTTCGGTGACAGCGCCTGCAACGGTCTCGTTCGAACGGCGGGCAACGTCGTAGCAATACCGAAGGAGACGCCAGCGAAGATCTTCTTGATTGGTCAGGTCTTCCAACTCGACTGAGTGGAAGACCCACATCTGTTCCTTGGCTCGCGAGGCTGCAACGTTGTATCGCTGAACCGCCGAACTGCGAGTCTGCGCTGCGAGTCTCTTCTCACCGTCTGCGACCGCCACCATCGAAATGAAAATGACGTCTCGCTCGGAGCCCTGGAAGTCGGTTGATTTCCCGACCCTAAGGTCCCGCTTTTCCCACACTTCGGGTGCGACCTGATCCAGAAGCATGTCGTTGAGCTTCTTCTGTTGCAGCTCGCCTTGAAGTGAGATGATGCCGAAGGTCATGCCGTCGTATCGAGGGTCGTCGTTGCAGTTCTGGATCTGCTCAACGATTCGCTCTGCCTCGACCGGATTCCAGAAGCTGTCCTTGCCCTTTCGATAGGCGTCCTCGACGAGCACTGGGACGATTGGTTCGAGTCCGCCGGACACTGATGGCCTCACCGGCATCAGCTTCTGGTTGATTGGCTCGTAGGCGATGAGGTTCGAGAAGCCGATGATCTCTGGTCGGCAGCGTCGATGTTCGGTCAGCGTGATCGGAGTGCCAAAGCGAACCCTTGCCTCGTCGAAGAGACTCGTCGTCGGGTCCTTCCACGAAGCGATGAAGGGGTCGTCGTGCAGGTACTCGTTGGCGAGCGCTGCGTAGTCCTGCTGGTTGATGCCAACCGCCATGGGTGAGACCTGCTGGTCGTCGCCGATCACAACCATCTTGGGCGCCAGGTATTGAAGGAAGCAGGCGCTCATGTCGGCTTGCGACGCCTCGTCGATGATCACGACATCGAACATGTTGGGTTCGATGCGAAGCTGCTCGACAACTCGGTTGATCGGCATGATCCAGACCGGCACGGATGAGCGGCAGCGGTCGAGGGTGTCTCGAATGTCGGCGCGACGTTGGTTGGCGTACTTGCCGGTTCCCTTGCCGAGCTTGGCGACGAGCTTCACATATTGGGTAAGGACCGCCCGTTCGCCGGGGCCAATGCGGGATGGACCTGCAGCGGCCGACCACGCTCTGGCGGAAGAGATGACTTCGCACTGGTGTCGGAGAGCATCTTCGACTTCGTCGAGTTCCTCTTCGAGCGTGTTCAGATCGATTGACTCTTGAGCCCGAATCCATGATGTGAGCTCTCGCCACGCGATTGCATCTTCGAGTTGCGCAAATCGCTCGCGCCAGGCCGGGTCAGTTGCGTGGTCCAGGATGAGATCGGCAAGCGCTGGGTCGGCTCGGCCCAAGAGCGCTTTGACTTGGTCGATGCCGACCTTGACGCTGCGAAGCTTGTTGTCACGCTCCCATTCGGCTGTGTAGCGATCGAGATCCCGAGCCTCGAGAGCTGCGAGCGCCCCTGAGTAGGCACCGGTTTCGTTCGCGCTTGTCGCTGCAAAGCGGAGTTGCTCAATCGGCTCGTTGGCCTCATCGACGGCGAACTCGTCGAGTCGGAGACGAGCAGCGTTCGCGACGGCCGAACGAATGGTTGCATCGGACCAGTCCGCCTCCATCCCGGCCAAAGCGCTGAGTTCTTGCGAGAGGTCACTCACACTTGATCCGTGTGACAGGGCTAGCTCGAGTCGAGCGAGCTGAGACCGGTGCCAGCTGGAGCGCTCGGAGACCGTGTCTTCCTCACTGACCTCGACCCAGGCAGGCCAGTCTCGATCGCAGAGGTCAAGCAGCTTCCAAGCTTCGCAATAGGACAGGAACTGCTGCACCCGCTCGGGCTGGTCGAGAACTCGGCCGTCGACTCTCGTCCCGTCGATGAAGTCGGCGAGTTGCTTGATCGTGCTGTTGGTCGTGAACCCGACCTTGACGGCTCCGTCGGCCTTCGTCGGGACCTTGCCCCCGCCGTTGAGGTAGGTGAGAAGGCTCTCGGCCGGGGTAACGCATGCTTCAAAGGGAAGGGCAGTCGATACAGAGAGGTCCTTGCCCATTCGTTGCTGTAGCGAGTCGACCTGGTCGAGCCGTGATTCCAGAACGCTGAGACGGTCTGACCACTCCTTGGTGGCACCGGCTGCGATTTCTTCGCTGGCTCTTGTTTCCCAGTCTTGAACCCTGGTCTCGCCGCCAGAGATCTCGGACAGCTCGGTGAGCAGACGCTCGATCTCTGAGAGCACAGAGCTGTCGAGTCCCGAGAGTGACGAGTACTCGGGTTTGGAGCGGGTGTCCTGAACCCGAATTCCACCGGTGATCCGTTCGAGGGTGTTGAGCTTGGTCAGCCAATCGCCGACCTCTGCGGGAGGAGAGAGCGGGCTCTCGTCCGCGACATCAAGTGCTGCCTCACCCAGCTCGCCGACCTCGGGAGACAGATAGCCGTCGATGATCGAGAGAGCCTCGACGCCAGTGATTCCAGGGTCGGCCCCCGCTGGCAGCTGTTCGATCCACTCGAAGTTGACGCGATCTGCGCTGGCTTGGAGCGCCAGCTGTGCTCTGGTGCCTTGGTAGCTGCCAACAGTTTCAGAGCGGATCTCGTGTTCGCGAACGGCTGCGATGCTGTTCCGGATCTGAGAGCGTTTGGCGAGCAGTTCGTCGATGCGCTTCTGAGACTTTGCGATCTGCCCCGGGTAGTCGGTTGCTTCGTGTTCGGTCGCACGGTCAGCGAGATTTGAAACGATCGCCCGAAGGTCGGCCTTGTCTTCCTGGCGGTTTCCAATGACAGCAACCGACAGGTTCCGAATCTCTTCGGGCAGCTTCTCTCGAATCTCGAGGAGTGCTCGTTCAGTCTGCGCTGTGATGAGGACTCGTTTGCCCTTCGCCAGCAGGTCTGAGAGAAGGGCTGCTGCGGTGTGGGTCTTTCCGGTACCCGGTGGGCCTTGAACCAGCACTTGTGGAGATCGTGAGACCTCCTGGATGACACGGAGCTGAGCGTCGTTGACCGGGAGGGGCAGGAAGACATCTTCGTCTTGGGTGACTGTGGCGCCCGCTTCACCGGTCCAATCGAGATCTCGAGGCGGTTGGAAGGCGGGATCAATGAGTGGCTGGACACCCGCTGGAACGAACCCGGTTTCGTCGATCTGTTCGACGATTCGCTCGAACATCGTGATCCAAGACCGGTTGGACTTCTTCCGCAGGATGAGCGTCGGTTCCCAGCTGACTGCCGGCGTCTCAGTCGGACCAATCGCAGCTTCGATGAGTTGTGCTTCGGAGTGAATGCCATTGACCAGGCGACGGAGAATCGGATCGCACGCCGACGGGTCGACGAGGTTGACGTCGTCGTCTGCCAGTTCGCTACGAACCTTGTTGATCGATTCGTTGTCGAGAACCTCAGCGGGGGAGAGCACATCAGCGATCTCGAGGTCCGTGGACGCGTCGGAGTCGAGTGAGATCGATACGCGTCCCGTTGAGGAGTCAAACGTGGCGACGGCAGCTCGTGCGAGAAGGTGGCGCCGTATCACTCCCTTGTCGTGCTTCCAGTCGAGACGGCCAGCGCCGATGACGAGCTCGAGATCTTCGGAACGGTCACGAGCATTGGTATACGCGGTAAAGAGATCGTGGTAGGCCTCTCGGCCAATCTGAGCCGAGCGCTCCGACTCTGCCCATTGCGACCACAGCTCCAGGTATCGGACGACTTCTTGTGCGGGCTCCTCGTCTTCTTCTTCCTGACGCTTGGGTTGAACATCTGCGTGACAGTCGGCCAGGTCGCCTTCGATGTGCCCGAGGAGTTCGCTCGGTAACTCAGGGTGTTCGACTCTTGGAACGCGATCGATGGTGAGGACAGGTGAGCCCAGCGTGGCGCCCTTGTTGAATGTGAGGTTGACCGCATGCGTTGTCGCCAGGGGCAGAACCAGACCATCGGCGCGCTTGTAGCTGTCGACGTTGAGCACTTGTGCAGCGTTGAGCCGCTGCGTCTCGGTCAGGAAGCGAAAGAGTCGCTCGGCGCGATCCGCGAGATTCTGTTGATCCTTGCCGTCGCCCTGCTGCACGTTGTTGAGAATAGGACGCGTCACCCAAACCGACAATGCGAGAACGGCTCCCCGGTTCTGTTGTCACAGCATCAGTACACATAGGGGTATGGCTGGGCTACAAACAACAGCGATGGCAGCGGCGACAAGTCTCGAAGTCTCAGATGTGAGAGGCGACCAGCAGCGGTCGCGCAAGGCCCGAAGGTTTAACCAATGAGTCGAGTACCCGAACCAGGCCAGCAAGTCACCGTCCGCGGCCATCCCTGGGTGGTGAAGGGAATCGAGCGGTCGACGCTCGGGCCGCCCACCACGCGAGTCGATGACTACGACCCCAGCCATCTCGTCACCCTGGTCTCACTCGACGACGATCGCTGGGAGCACGAGATCGAGGTCATCTGGGAGCTGGAGCCCGCCCGCCGTATTCACGAGCGCGCGAACCTGCCGACTCCCGATCCGGACAATCTCGACGATCCCGAAACCCTCGAAGCCTTTCTCGACGCCGTCCGATGGGCCGCTGTCACCAATGCCGACAAGGAGGCCCTCCAGGCTCCGTTCCGCAGCGGCATCACGATCGAGGACTACCAACTCGAGCCGCTCGTTCGAGCATTACGAATGCCGAGAGCCAACCTCCTGATCGCCGACGACGTCGGCTTGGGTAAGACCATCGAGGCAGGCTTGGTCATCCAGGAGATGATCCTGCGTCACCGTGCTCGCACTGCGCTCGTCATCTGTCCGGCTCCGCTTCAGCAGAAGTGGAAGGACGAGATGTGGGACAAGTTCGGCCTGAAGTTCGAGATCATCAATACCGAGTACGTGAAAGAGCTCCGTCGCAGCCGCGGTATCCGAGCGAACCCCTGGACGAGCTACCCCCGGATGATCACGTCACTCGATTGGGTCAAGCAGGAACGCCCACTTCGGATGCTGCGGGAAGCACTCCCGACAGAGGTCTCTTACCCACGAGCCTTTGACATGCTCGTCATCGATGAGGTGCACAACGTGGCGCCGTCGGCCACGGGCAAGTACGCCACCGACTCGCTGCGGACCCAGGCGATTCGAGATATCGCACCGCACTTCGAGCACCGCCTGTTCCTCTCTGCGACACCACACAACGGTTACGAGGAGTCCTGGACGGCCCTGCTCGAACTGCTTGACCCCCAGCGGTTCGCTCGCGGTGTGAAGCCCGACGACGCAGTGAGAGATCAGGTCGTTATCCGAAGGCTCAAGTCGCAGTTCATTGAGGACGTGCCCGAAGGCGAAACGGCACGGTTCCCTCGACGCGTCATCTCGCCGATTGAGGTTGAGTACCCGGTGGCGGAACGCCAGGCTCATGCCGATCTGCAGGAATACGCTCGTCTTCGTCAGACCGAGTCCGGCGCCTCTCGCAATGCCGGCGACTTCGTCTACAAGCTGTTGAAGAAGCGCATGTTCTCCTCTCCTCGTGCCTTCCACGGGACCCTGCGCACACATCGCGAAACCGTTCTGCGTGGACGGTCAGCTGGCCAGCAGCCGAGTGATCGAGCGCTACAAGCAGTGTTGACGAAGGCCGAGGATGACTTCGGCTCGGATCACGAGCTCGAACAGGCGGAGAACGATGCGCTCGCCGCAGCGAGTCGTTCCACCCCGGAGTTCACCCCGGAACAGCGTCAGGTGATGGACCGGCTCCTTGCCTGGGCCGAAGTGGCAGCTGACAAGCCTGATGCCAAGACCGACAAGCTGATCGAGTGGGTGGAGAGCATCGTTCGCCCGAAAGGCAAGTGGTCCGACGAGCGAGTCATCATCTTCACCGAGTACCGGGACACTCAGAAGTACCTCGTTGACCAGTTCACCGCCGCCGGGCTTGCCAAAGGCGATCGACTGAAGACGCTCTTCGGCGGCCAGGACGAGGACGAGCGAGAGTCAATCAAGGCCGCTTTTCAGGCCAACCCCGATCTCGACCCTGTGCGAATTCTCCTCGCCACCGACACTGCTTCGGAAGGCATCGACCTTCAGCGCCAGTGTCACCGGCTCGTGCATGTCGAGATTCCCTGGAACCCCAACCGCCTCGAACAACGCAACGGCCGAATCGACCGCCACGGTCAACGCAACCCCACAGCCGACATCTTCCATTTCGTTGGCGCTGGTTACGAGGTAGCTGAGCCCGGAAGTATCGAGGCTGACCTCGAGTTCCTGGCTCGCGCAGCAGCAAAGATCGACCGGATCCGCAACGACATCGGGTCGGCCGGCCCAGTGATTGCTGATCAGGTTCAGGAGGCCATGCTTGGAGGCCGATCCACGTTTGACGAGAGGAAGGTCGACGAGACGGTCGCCGCTCGAGCAAAGCTCACGCAGAAGGAGCGGAACCTCCGCGAGAAGATCACCGAGCTTGCCGCCGCAGCAACCGAGAGCCGTGACGCTCTTGGTCTTTCGCCTGATCGATTGGAGCGAGCGGTCAACAAAGCTCTCGAGCTCGACAATCAACCCCAACTTCAGGTCGCAACCCTTGCGCGAGGCGAACAGCAACACCGAGTTCTCACCGTTCCTCCGCTGGATCTGGGGTGGGCGAGAACGAAAGAACAAGGGCTCCGTCATCCGGTCACGCTTGAAGAGCGGCCAATCACGTTCGACCACGAAGTCGCCGCAGGTCACGACGACGTGGCGTTGGCACATTTGGGTCACCCGCTCGTGCAGAAGGCGCTTGCCACGCTTCGCGCTGAGATCTGGGACGACTCGAACCCACGGCTCAGCCGAGTCAGCACGGCAGTCGTGCCCAATGAGCTGCTGCCAACCGAGGATGGTGCGATCGTGGCCCACGGTCGGCTGGTGATTACGGGGGCAACCGGTAGCCGCCTTCACGAGGCGGTCATCACTGCTGGCGGTCATGTCCGCAACGGCAACTGGAATGCTCTGCTCGTCGATGAAGTGAATGAACTGATCAACGCTGCTGTACCGACAGCGGTCCCGCCGGACTCCGTTCGCCCGATGACCGACCACTGGGGGGATCTACAGGACAACGTGCTGAGCGCACTTCGGCGGCGACGTGGCGACGTCTTCAATGGTCTCAATCGAACATTCGAGGCCCGAGCCAACGACGACGCCGAGGCTGTCGAACGAATTCTGAACGAGCTGAAGGCAAGTATCGAAGCACTCTTGGTTTCGCCGGACTTCGAGCAGCTCCGCCTCGACCTCACCTCGGGTGGGAAAGAGAGCGAGCGAGCGCAGCTGCGATTTGACGAAGAATCGCTGAAGCGCCGCCTCACCGAAATACCAACAGAGATCGAGCAGGAGCAGAGATCCGTGCGTGCCCGCTACGCCGACCCCATGCCTCGCATGTTCCCCGCGGCCCTCACCCTTATCGTCCCGGAACGACTGGCAAACGCATGAGTCGAGACACCAACTACAGCACCCTCTTCAACCAACTCCTCGAGGTAGACGGCCCATTCCTGACGGCTGCCGTGGCGAAGAAGTCGTTCGGGAAGATCCTCCCGAAGGCCGAGCAGCCAATTGTCGACGAGATGCGAGTGGCAAATGCCGAGCGGGCAGTCGACGCGGCCCTTGCCAAGCAGTGGATCCGCTGGGTCTTCGACAGAGTGCTCGACTACGACGACGAGGTGCTCAAGCAAGGTCCTGCCGTCGCCCACCTCAACCACCTCGTCGGTCAGCACGCAGTCACCCTCCGACCCGACTTCGTTCTGGATGATCCCGACGTCGACGGGTTGAAGCCCCGCATGCTGATCACGGAATGGCCGTCTGAACAAGCCCTCGACCGCAAAGCCGGCACCGACCGCTGGAATGCCTCGCCGGTTGCTCGAATGGTCGAGCTCTGTCGGGCGATGAAGGCCCCACTCGGCTTGGTGACCAACGGTCGCTCGTGGACGCTCGTTCACGCGCCACTGGAGGATGCGGTCTCCACCACCACGTGGGACGCCGAACTGTGGCTGGACGAGCGCGAGACGCTCGATCTGTTCGTGACGGTGCTCGGGGCACAGCGCTTCTTCGGTGTCGACGAGTCACAGACGCTTGAGTCTCTGTTGGCTGAGAGTGCCAAGAGCGGCGATGAGGTCACCACCACATTGGGTCGTCAGGTTCGGCGCTCCGTCGAGCTTCTCGTGAGCGCCCTTAGCGAGGCCAATCGGGAGCGACACGGTGAGCTTCTTGGCGCTTCTACGCCAGAGGAGATCTATCGCGGCGCAGTGACCGTGATGATGCGCCTGGTCTTCCTCCTCACTGCGGAAGAGCGCGAACTGCTTCTTCTCGGCGATGAGACGTACGACGCTCACTACGCAGTGTCGACCTTGCTCGATCAGCTCGCGGCCGAACCTGACCCTGACGTGCTGTTCAACCGCTACGACGCCTGGCCTCGGCTCCTCGCCACATTCCGGCTGATCCATGGGGGCGTGCGACACGACGATCGGCTCAGCCTTCCCGCCTACGGCGGTCGCCTCTTCGACCCGGACCGATATCCGTTCCTCGAGGGCCGGGTAGCAGGTGAGGCGTTCGACGGAACAAACGTTGATGACCGCCTGCTCAATGCCATCAACAACCGGGTGATGATGGCCGTGCTCCGCTCGCTTCAGTGGGTTGAACTCAAGGGCGAGACTCGCCGTCTGAGCTTCCGTCATCTCGACGTTGAACAGATCGGCACTGTCTACGAAGGTCTGCTCGACCACAGCTGTGCGTTGGTTTCCGACACAACACTCGGCCTCCTCGCCAAGAAGTCCACAAAGGGCAACATCGAGCCGGAGATCCCGCTGTTCTTGCTGGAAGAGAAGCAGGCCGAAGGAGCTGAGGGGTTCGAGAAGTGGCTGAAGGACGAGCAAAAGTTCTCCGCCACCGAACTCAAGAAGCTCTCGATAGAACCAGAAGGCGTCGAACTCACCCGTCTCCGGTCGGCGTGCGGCAACGACGAGGAGCTCTTGGAGCGGGTCAAGCCGTTCTTTGGCATCCTCCGTACCGACCTGCGCAGCCTGCCAGAGGTTTTCCTCAAGGACAGCTACGTCGTTGTCTCGAGCTCGGAACGCAGCGATACCGGAGCGCACTACACCCCCCGGTCGATCGCCGAGCGGATCGTCAAACATGCGCTCGACCCGCTTGTCTACGAGCCGGGACCACACAACGAAGAAGACACTGAGAAGTGGAAGCTGCGACCGTGGTCGGAGATTGTCGACCTCAAGATCGTTGATCCTGCGTGCGGCTCTGGTGCGATGCTGGTGTCGGCTTGCCGCTACCTCGCCGACCGGTTGGTTGAGGCCTGGAAGGCCGAAGAGGTTGCCGGCGGTGTGCCGCTTCCGCTTCCGGGAGCTGAAGGCGCACCACTCGTTCTCTCGACTGAGCCAGATGAGTGGACAGTCGAAGCGATGCGGCTTGTAGCTGGCCGCTGTCTCTACGGCGTTGACATCAACGACATGGCCGTCGAGATGTGCAAACTCTCGCTCTGGCTGGCCACGTTGGCCAAGGGCAAGCCGTTCTCGTTCCTCGACCACTCCATCCGACACGGCGACTCTCTACTTGGCATCACCGACCTGAACGAGCTGAATCAGATCGGCAAGAGCACGACCGGAATGGAGAGCGCGCTTCTCCAGGGTCTTCGTGGCTTTGTCGAGCAGGCCAAAGACAAGCGCCTCGACCTGCTTGCCATGCCGACGGTTGATGCGCACGATCTCGAGGAGAAGAGTCGCCTCCTGACAGAAGCGGGCAATGATATTGAGGCTGTCAGGGCCGTCGCAGACGCGTTCGTTGGAGCTCTACTGTCAACCGCCGAGGGTAAGGCAAGCGATCGAAACTCTCGCCTGTCGGGCTTGGCCGACCAACTTGGTCCCGTGTTTGACGGAGATGGCTCGGCAAGCGAATCGGCTGTGCGGGACTTGGCCCAGCGTGCGGTCTACTGGCTCGACACTGGACGGCCGACGATGGCGCCGGCTCGTGTACCGCTTCATTGGCCTATCGCCTTTCCGGAGGTGTTCATCGGAGGACGGGGGCGTTTCGATGCTGCAGTTTCGAACCCACCGTTCCTCGGTGGTCAGAAACTAACCGGCGCATTTGGAATCGGATTCCGCGAACTAGTGGTCCAACAGATCGGTCGTCGAGCGAAGGGCAGCGCCGATCTTGTTGCCTTCTTCTTTCTTCGTGCTGCACAAGTCGCCGTTAACACGGGATTCGTCGCGACGAACACGATCGCTCAGGGAGATACCAGCGAGGTCGGTCTTCAGCAGATGATCGATAGCGGATCAGAGATTTACCGCGCCGAGTCATCGACACCTTGGCCCGGCGACGCGTCGGTGGAGGTCGCACTTGTATGGCTGACCACTTCGGCTTGGATAACGTCGGTCGAGTTGGACGGACTTCCTGTCGAGGCCATCGATGAGATGCTCTACCGGCGCTCCCCATCGGGTTGGAGGAAGCAGAGGATCGCGGCAAACGCCGGGCAGTCCTTTATCGGGTCGTACCTGCTCGGAATGGGCTTCACGATGACATCGGACGAGGCAAAGGTTCTCATCGAAAGGGACTCGCGAAACGCCGATGTGCTCTTTCCGTACCTTGGTGGCGAGGACCTCAATCAGTCCCCAACGTTGACCGCACCTCGCTGGGTAATTAACTTCTTTGACTGGTCCGAGGACAAGGCAAGGGAATACCCGGACTGCTTTGAAATTGTCGAGCGCCTTGTGAAGCCTGAACGAGCGGCAAACAAGCGGAAGGCAAGACGCGAGAGGTGGTGGCGTTTCGCAGAGACCTCGGTGCGCCTCTATGAGTCGATCAGCAAGCCTGAGCGAGTGATGGCGATTTGTTTGGTGAGCAAGAGCGTCGCAGTCACCTTTGTCCCAGCCAATCACGTATTTTCGCACGCCTGCGGAGTTTTCCCGTACGACGATGACTTTCACTTCGGAGTGTTGTCGAGCGGTTTCCACTACCGCTGGGCTTGCCGGTACGCATCCTCGATGCGAAACGATCTTCGTTACACGCCGTCTGATGTCTTTGAGACCTTCCCCCAACCGGGATTCTCGTCAATGGTCGAGGCTGCTGGAGCTGCGCTTGACTCGCACCGTTCAGACTGGATGATCAACGCTGATCGAGGACTCACGGCTACTTACAACCAAGTGCACGAGTCGAGCGATCGGACGCCTGAGATTGTCCGCCTTCGCGAGCTACAGATCGAGCTCGACCTGGCTATGGCTGATGCGTACGGCTGGTCGGACCTGAAGCTCGAGCACGGGTTTCACCCGGTGCGAGGCCAGGGCATTCGCTTCACCATCAGCCCGGACGCAGCAGTTGAAGTGCTCTACCGGCTTCTCGAGCTCAACCGCACTCGCTACGAGGAAGAAGCCGCTGCCGGACTACACAAGGGCAAGAAGTCTGTGGCGAAGTCGTCAGCGGGTGCCGGGCCAGGCACTCTCTTCTAGTGGCGACGACCGAGCCCCTTCCGCTGCTCCCCCCGCCTCCTCCGGCGGAGGTGCGAGCCGAGATCGAGCACCTCACGCTCGATCACTTGCTTGGTCCAGAAGGTGGGGAACACGAAGAGCTGCCTGGACAGTCGCAAGTTCGTGACTACTACCTCCTCGGAATGCTTGCTCCGCAGGGAGCGATTGCTCCGAAGGAGCAGAGCGACTCGGGCACGGTTGATCTCGAAGAGGGCGAAGACGACGAACCAAGTTCGGGTCCGTCCTTGTTCCCCTCGAGTATGGGGATGACCTTCGCTGTCGAGGCGGGTGTTGAGTCGATCAACGTCACGGCACGCTGGGGGCGCTACTCGCGTGGTTCGTCAGAGATCGAGGACGAAGAGGGCAAGCCTCGGACGGTGTGGCGGCGCGAGTCTCGGGGCGGCACGATTCGGGTTCCGCTCGCTGACGGACGGATCGAAGCCAAACCTCCGGATCGTGAATTCGGCGGTGTGGTCGTGTCGGGCATTGTGCGTTCGCATGAGGACTCGACAGTGGTCACCTTGTTCCTCGTGAACGAGCAAGAGGAGCAGGCCAGGCTGCGTGATGAGCAGTGGCTCTTTCAGGTGGACCTGTCGGTCGCCGTTGACGGTGAGCCACCGGTATTCATCCGATCGAACTCCGCATCGATTGGTGCCCGGGATGCCGAGGCAGCGTCGCTAGACATGCTGTACCGCAACGAGGTCGAGTTCGCTGCAGGCCACGGCACAGCCGTACATGTCTTGGTCGATGAAGACGAGCCCACACGGGCGCGTCGAGTCTCAACTGTTTCCACGCCTTCGTACGAGATCCCCCAGACGCAGGCGCCGAGCCAGGCTGATGTTCCGGCGTTGGGCGATGCCTCGTTCGACATGTCTGCGCTTGCTGAATCGGATGATCTGAAACGGGATCTCCAACCGCTTGTCGAGGCTTACCGATTTTGGATTGGTGACAGGCAGAAGGAGATCGACGCGGGCGAAAGCGGGCTAGCGGACCATTCGACGGCCTCGGCGCAGGCGCTTCGGACATGCGGCGAGGCGGCAGATCGGATTCAAGCCGGTATCGACTTGCTGGATTCGGAGCCTGATGCTGCGAAGGCCTTCAAGTTCGCCAATCGGGCCATGGCCCTGCAGCGGCTTCACACCATTGCTGCTGAGATTCGGCGCAACGCTTCCGATCGGAAGCTTGCCGATGTCATCGCTGAGGTTGATGAGCCGAAGAATCGAAGCTGGCGCCCATTCCAGCTTGCGTTTGTGCTGTTGAACCTTGAGTCGCTGACAGACCCCGAGAACGACGAGCGGTCTGATCCGGGATTGGTCGATCTCCTGTGGTTCCCGACTGGTGGCGGCAAGACCGAGGCTTACCTCGGCCTTTGTGCCTACACGCTCGCCATCCGTCGAATCCAAGGCGACGTTGGTGGGTTCGACGGCAGCGATGGCGTGGCCATCGTGATGCGCTACACCCTCCGCCTGTTGACCGCCCAGCAGTTCCAGCGCGCGGCCGCCCTGATCTGTGCGTGCGAGGTCATCCGTCGTGAGGCAGCTGCGGCTGGTGACCACTCTTGGGGACGTGTTCCGTTCCGCATTGGCCTTTGGGTTGGGTCCAACGTCACCCCCAATCGAGGGTCGGGGGCTGAGCGAGCAATTGACCAGTCGCGCGATCGGGGGAGCTCGTCACGTGGGTCGAACCCTGTGCAGCTCGCGATGTGTCCGTGGTGTGGCAACGAGATCACTGCTGCTCGCAACGCAAAGTACGACTCCGGTCGACTGCGCACGCTCGTGTTCTGCAGCGACAAGTACGGGCGCTGCGAGTTCGGACAGAAGCACAGCGCTGAAGAGGGTCTGCCTGTCGTCACGGTTGATGACGAGATCTACCGACTACTCCCGGGCCTCGTCATCGCCACTGCGGACAAGTTTGCGCAGCTTCCCTGGCAAGGCCAGCTCACTGCGTTGTTCGGCCGAGTGACCCAGCGCTGTGAACGCCATGGCTACCGCTCACCAGATCTCGACGCCCAGATCGAGGAGAAGGACTCACACCGAGCTCGTTCCCCGCTGCCGGCAGCGAAGACGGTGGCCAATCGCCCACTACGGCCGCCGGACTTAATCATCCAAGACGAGCTGCACCTGATGACAGGCCCGCTTGGCACGCTCGCTGGGCTCTACGAGACCGCTGTTGATGAGCTGTGTAGCTGGACGCTCAACGGCAAGCGGATTCGGCCGAAGGTCGTGGCTTCGACGGCAACGGTGCGTCGGGCGACCGAGCAGGCTCGTGCCTTGTTCGATCGCGAGCTCGAGGTTTTCCCTCCTCACGGCCTCGACGTTACCGACTCTTTCTTTGCTCGTCAGGTGCCGGTGGCAGAAGGCTCACCCGGACGTCGCTACATCGGCATCTGCGCTCACGGCCGCCGCCTCAAGGCAGTTGAGATTCGCATCTACGTCGCACTCATGGCTTCGGCCCAGAAGGTGTTCGACGTCCACGGCATCGCTGCAGATCCTTGGATGACTCTCGTCGGCTACTTCTCTTCGCTCCGTGACCTCGGCGGCATGCGGCGCCTTGTCGATGATGACGTCAAGTCGCGTCTCGCCCGTATCCAGGAACGGGGTCTCGGTCGCCGGTACCTCAACGATGTTGGCGAGCTGACGTCACGAATGGACTCGAGCGAGATCCCGAAGACGCTTGATCGTCTTGGAGTGAAGTTCGATCCGAACCGAGGGAAGGACGGACCGTTCCCGATCGACGTTCTGCTCGCCACCAACATGATCTCGGTGGGTGTCGACGTGCCACGCCTCGGCCTCATGGTCGTGGGAGGGCAACCCAAGGCGACTGCCGAGTACATCCAAGCAACCTCTCGCGTCGGCCGTTCCAAGGAAGGCCCAGGACTCGTCTTCGCCATCTGCAATTGGGCTCGCCCCCGAGACCTTTCGCACTACGAACGCTTCGAGCACTATCACGCGACCTTCTACCGACATGTTGAGGCCACCACGCTTACGCCGTTCGCCCCGCGGGCGATCGACCGCGGCCTGACAGGGGTCTTCACCTCGGTTCTTCGACACCGAGTGCCGGAACTCAACGGGAACGAGATGGCGGGCGCCATCGATGTTGATTCGCCCGAGGTAGCCGCAGTGGTTGACCTGATCGCTGATCGGGCTCGGCGTGTGACCGGGCAGCGAGCAGCGGCAGAGATGGTCCGGAACGAACTCGCTACACGTCTTCGTGCCCTTTCCGCCCGGCAAGCTCGCCAACAGACCGGCGTGCTCGGTTACAGGGAACGCAACGACGGCCAGACAACCGGCATCCTCATGCAGGCCAATGCAGAAGTTTGGGATCTCTGGACCTGCCCAAACTCCCTTCGTGAAGTCGAGCCCGGGATCAACCTGATGTTTGACGACACTGACTACGCGCTCGAACCCGGCTGGACCTACGCCTCCGACACGGATGCAGCTGGAGACGAAGCGGAATGAGCAAGAAATACGACGGCCCCGTCCGAGTTGGGCAGCTCCGACCGAGTCAGCTGGTGCATTCGTTCGGCGTCGGTGCGCTTGTGGATCTTCCGCATCTCTCCATCATCGTGAACGGATTGCACGACTGGCAGGAGAGGTACACCACCGAGATCCGTGAGGATCGCCTCCTCAAACTCGTGCGGATGCAGAAGGGGATGCGAGGCGTTCGCTCGCTCCGCACCGCTCCGTGGATGGTCGAAACACAGAACGTCTTTGATCAATGGGCTCGTGTCGGAGTGCCGGTCTCACCGTTCCCTCAGTGGCTGCGATGCCCGTGGGGAAATTGCCAGTACCTCGGAGCGATCGACGACGGCCAATGGGACAAGAAAACGAACGACTTCCGGCCCGACCAGGCTGCTTACCTGCACAAGAACTGCCGGAAGTCCGGAAAGGGAGCAACTGGTCTGCCTGTTCGTTTCCTCCTTGCATGCGATGACGGCCACCTCGATGAGTTCCCGTGGATCGACTACGTGCATCGACGCCAGCCTTGCTCGAGCCCGCTGCTCGAGACCTCAGAGCGAGGGCAGTCATCGGGCCCCGCGGATGTGTTCGTGAAGTGTCGCAGCTGTGGAGCTCTTCGCACGATGCGAGAAGCTTTTGGCGAGGCATCACACGGCGTGCTGCCGAAGTGCCGAGGCCGTCACCCTCACCTGGGTACGTTCGAATCTGGTTGCCAGGCTCGCCCCCGCACGCTGCTGCTCGGAGCATCGAACGCCTGGTTCCCTGCGCAGCACTCTGTGCTCTCCGTTCCAGCGGGATCCGATCCGCTCCCCGAGCTGGTTGAAGAACTCTGGCCAGCGCTTGAAGAAATCACTGAGCGGATCGTCTTCGACGCGCTGATCCGTCGCGACCCTCGGCTCGGCCGCCTCACCAGCTTCCCCGACGATGAAGTCTGGGCCGCCATGGAAGGAAAGCGGAAAGGCGAGGACGGCACGAAGGAGACAGATGACAAGGCCACAAGTGGCGACGTGCTCGGGCCTGAGTGGCACCAGTTCACCCACCCCGATGACGCTCCGGTCTCGCCCGACTTCGAGTTGAGGAGGGTTGACGTACCCGACAAGTTCGTCGAGCTGATCGATTCGGTCGTGCTTGCCGAGAGGCTTCGGGAGGTCGTCGCAAGCATCGGTTTCACTCGGCTGACTGCTCCGGATGAGAACGGCGACAACCTTGTGCCGCTCTCCAAGCGGCCACCCGAATGGGTGCCTGCTGTCGAGGTGCGTGGCGAGGGGATCTTCATCAAGCTCAACGAAGAAGCTGTTGAGGCTTGGACGAAGAAGTACGAAAAGACCGAGAGCTACGAGCGCCTCTTTACGTCGCATCAGAACTGGCGACGCAACCGAGGTATGGACCCACTGCCCGGGTGGCCTGGGAGCCGTTTCGTGCTCCTCCATACCCTCAGCCACGCCCTGATTCGAGAATTCGCATTGGACTGCGGGTACGCGGCATCCAGCATTCGCGAGCGGATCTACTCGAGTTCCACGACATCGCCGATGGCCGGACTCCTGCTCTACACCGCAGCATCAGATAGTGAAGGAACGCTCGGTGGCCTCGTGAGCCTCGGCAAACCGGAGCGGCTCGGGCCATTGCTTGAAAACGCACTCCGTTCGGCGGGCATCTGCACCTCAGACCCGACGTGCGCAGAGCACTTGGCTGGGGAGCTGAGAGATGAACACCTTCACGGCGCCGCCTGTCACGCTTGCCTCTTCGCGAGCGAGACCTCGTGTGAGAAGGGCAACCGCTACTTGGACCGCGCGGTGCTAGTGCAGACGCTGGCGGACGCCACTCCGTTCTTCCCCTCGGACTAACTCGGCCAGTCGAGTTGCGCCTTGACTTCTTCGGGTGCGACCACGAGCAGGAGCGCACGGGCTCGGCTCATTCCGACGTAGGCCAGGACTCTGTCTTCGTGGTCGTCGAGATCTTCCAGCCACACGCCGACCGCGTCGGCTTCGAGGCCCTTGAAACGGTGGATCGTCTCCACGACAACTCCGGTCTTTCCCGGTGCCACGAGCTTCACCCCCTCGACTTCTTGACCTCTCAGTGCTTCGGCCATCCGCTTCTTCTGCGTGAGGATGGCGATCGAAGATGGAGCTGTGCCTTCGCGAAGGAGCATGCCGATGAAGTTGGCCAGCGCCTTGACTGCCTGCTTGCCTTGGCCCGGCAGGAAGCCCGGCAGCTGGCCATTGACGCCAAGGGAAGCCTCGTCGCGGTCAAACATCGCGTTGACCCGTTCGGCGATCTCGACCGTGTTCCTGCAGTTGATTTCGAGTGCGAACGACTCTGACTCGAACGGCGGTTCCCATCCGGTTCGGTAGAGATCCTGATGATCGTCGGCAAAGACGTACAGAACCCCGTCATCTGAGTCATTGAGAAGCAGTTCGAGTGAGGTCCACCAGTTTGCGTGGAAGTCCTGACCTTCGTCGACGATGATCGCGTCGAACGAGACCCCCAGGTTTTCGGCTGCGGCCGGCATGAGTTCGGGCAGAACAGCATCCCAATAGTCATCAGGCCATGTGGACGGGCCGAGTTCTGCCCGGTCGACGAGGTTTTTCGCGAATTTGTGGAAGTGACCGGCTGTGACAACCTCGACGCCGCCGAGCTGCTCTGCTAGCTGCTCACCCAACGGAGCGTTGAAGCAGAGAAGTAGGACGGAGAACCCCTCGGTAGCGAGTTGCTTTGCCTTCTCGACAGCCAGCACGGTCTTGCCGGTTCCAGCTCCGCCGGTAATGAGTGCTCGACGCTGTCTTTTCAGCAGTCTGAGCACACCGACCTGTTGGTCGGTCAACTCGATTAACTGCTCGACCGTCTCCTCGATGCGGTGCTTTTGTGTGATCCGAATCTTGTGGGTTGGAGCGAGCGCTTTCCTAAGGGCCGAGAACTGTTGATCATCAAGCCGGGTCGGTTTCTCCCAGTGGCGCATGAGGCGTTCAATCGAGGCTTCCATCGACTTGAGGTCGTAGCGATCGATGATGATCTCTTTGGGAGCGTCCGGAGAGAGGTCTTGCTCAACCTCAACAGCCGGGAAAACCACGCCGTGTCCGATTCGAAGCGGGCCGCCAAGCCTTGGAATGTGCTCGCCGAGGTAGTCGCGAAGACGGAACTTGCTGTCCGACGCTTGCTCGAACGGGTTCCTGATCTTGTGGCGATCGCCGTTTCGGCTCTCGGAGATCCAGCCCCCGTTTTCAACGTGAATTGTCCCGCCCTTCACTTCGAGCACAAGGACACCTCGGTTGGGGTGCGCTATGACAAAGTCCGCCTCACCGTCACCCTGTTTCCCGTGGCGCTTGCCTTGCCAAGGCACCGAATGGAAGACCAGGTAATCATCATCCAACTGAGCGAGCCGTTCGAATACGTCTCGCTCCGACCTCGGTGTTCCTTGAGCGATGCGGGGTGGGTACATCTGTGCCATCAGTGGGCAACCCTTCTGTCTTGTTGAGGCTCGGCAACGGAGCTCACTGCAGTACGAAGTCGGTCGAGTGAGTCCTCCCATTGAGCCTTGCCGGATCGGCTTTCGAGGATTCTTGGAAGATCGATGGCGATGCCGGAAATTTCTGCTTCCGTCGGACCATCAGCTCTTGCGACTCCAAGTCGGGGGCCCTCAAAGTCGCGAGACGCGGGATAGATGATTCCCGCTCGAGGTCTTGCAGTGTCGCCAAGCGCGTAGGCGTACAGGAATGCTTGGTAGACATCGGCGGTCGAGAGCTTCTTGTTCTCGTAGAGCTTGTACTTGCAATCAAAGGGAACGAGCTCGTTGCCGTCGCTAAGAACGATGTCGGGAATGATCGATGAGTAGGTCTTGCGATCGCCCACTCGCCGAATGACGGAACGATGGGATCGGCTCGCTGTGACTCGCCAGTCAGTTGGGCGGTAGGCCTCCTCGACCATTGCGGCAACGAAGTCTTCGAAGATGTCATTCATGTTCAGCAGGAATGAGAACGAGCGGGCAGCGCCGGTCCGGTAGATGTCGTCGGCTCCGGATCGGTCGATCAGGATGAGGCACAGCTCGTGAGCGGAGCGATATCGCTCGTTTCTCCGCGTGTAGGTGCGTCGCTCGATGTAGAAGCCGGAATCGTGTGGACCTCTGGATGTCACACCTTCGATCTCTTGTTCGAGTCGTCTCAATCGCTTCCGAATCGCCAGGTTCTGACAAAGACGGGCCCCGGCAGCAATGCCAGCCGCCAGGAACTGATTGTCGAACACATCGGCATGGAACTCATCGAAGCGGCACTCCAAAACATCGAGCATTCCGAATCGTCGCGTCGCCTGCTCTCGGAAACGAAGAGAACCCCTCAGTGCTGGAAGCGAGTCTTCTTCGGTCGTGTAGTCATGCATCAGACCATCGGCAACGAGCCGTTCGCCCTCGTCTGCCAACAACTGGCAGAACAGATCCAGAAGACCTTCGCTCGAGGTCTCCAGGGTGCGTGAGATTCGCGAGGTTTTCAGCCGGTTGAGTCCAGCTGAATACTCGATCATCCGAACGAGGTTGAGCTCGTGACCAGCGAGCTTGGGGCGAATATGAATGGTTGCGTTCCGAAGTTGAACGAGTCCGACCCAGCTTTGTGAGCGCACCTCGAGCTTGCCGTTGTGCAGCCAGCGAAGCTCGAGCTTGCGCTCGAAATCTGCGTTGAGTTCATCGGTCAGTCGAAGGTCGTCTGCCGTGGGAGGGCCGACGTCAAAAGTGCCGTTTTGATACTCGGAGAGTTCGAGCTGCACGTCACCCAAGCCCAAGGTGCTTTGCCAGGGCGTCGATGAGACGCTCCGGTTCGTCGATTGTGGCAAGGTTGGGGCGTTGCTGGTCCTCGTCGATGACCTCTGGGCCCAGTAGCTCCGCCAGGTCGTTGTAGTTCCCGTAGGCGTACTCCTGCAGCAGCGGAAGGAGCTCGTACTTGAACGAGAGCGCAAACTCGGCGGCGGTAGCAATGGGAGCGCCACTCTTCATCAGGATTGCATGCCCGATCTGTTTCTCTCGCCCAATCAGTTCCCGGACTCGGGAGTTCAGCTCAGATAAGAAGTCCTCGAGCGCCAGCCTCCCAATGCTTGTCGTCAGAAGGGCTGGTTCCGGCATCAGTTCAACGAAGGCGAATCGTCTGCGCAGCGCCGAGTCGAGCACGTGCACGCTTCTGTCGGCTGTGTTCATGGTCGCGATGATGTGGACGTTCGGTGGCACGTGGAACGGGTGGCCCGACTGCGGGAGGGTCAAGGGCATGCCGCGCTTGTCCTTCTCGATGAGTGTGATGAGCTCGCCGAAGATCTTGGGCACGTTGCCACGGTTGATCTCATCGATCATGACCACGTAGCTGCGGTCTGAATCAGCGGCTGCTGCTCGGCAAACTCTCTTGAACACGCCGTCGCGCATCGTGAGTTCGAGCCCTCCGGACCCTGACTCCGTTGGCTTGTAGCCCTCGATGAAGTCCTCGTAGGCGTAGGTGGGATGGAACGTCACTCTGGTGAGCTGCGCAGCGCCTGCCCCGACGGCCTGCGTTTCCTCGGTCATTCCCAAAAGGGAACGGAGTCGTGCGGCCTCGTGAGGTTCGAGACGGAAGAGCGTGCCTTGCATGCGGTTGGTCACCGGTTCTGACGAAGCAAGCACCGGATCTGACCTCAGCGTCTCCCAAGCAACGGCTTCGCTAGGCCGCTCAACGGGCTCAATCTCGATTCGCTGTTTGTCGTCATCGCCGACGTAGAGAGATCGAGAAATGCGCGCCTTCGCAACGATCTGCTTCACAGGAGTGGCTTCGTAGCCGAACACCTCGTCCCCGGGCTGAACAACGTCGTAGTTGCGGCTGAGACTTCCGTAGTCATAGGGCTCCCTCCCAGTCTCGAAGAGCCGGTCGAAGCTCCAGCGGCTTGGGTTCGCTACAACGAGCCAAGACGGGCGTTGATCACTCTCCTGAACTTCCAGCAACTCCGATTCGATGTGGGTGAGCGCATTGGGTTCGCCAAAGGCCGTCGCCGCCGCCGCCACTGACGACCCGCCACCCAAAAGCCAAGCGGCGTGCCGTCGCGCAGCGTAAGTCTTGCCTGTTCCTGGCGGCCCATAGAAGATGATTTGCCCGCTTCGCTCGAGAAGACGCTCGGCCTCCTTGTGTAGTGCGGGTACTGACGGAAGTGGCACGTCTTCCGGTGTGCCACCTGCGTCCGAACGCAGGATCCGGTGATAATCGTCGGGGGTCACCGATACGAGCGTGAACATCCACGGTGCGCCGAAATCGACTGTCCTTTCGGTTGTGTCAAACCAATCAACTTCCACGGTGTGCCGGTACTCGGGCAGGTCTGCGTCGTATCGGTAGCCTCCGGTTACTCGGCCTATACCCACTACTTGCTTCGTGCCCCGGTTTGCGAGGACGATGTCGCCGTCTTCGAGATCGCGGAAGGTTCGAAGCGCACGGACGGTCCGCGTGGTGGTCGACTTGTTGTCCTCCGGTCGTACTCGCTCGAACTGAGCTCGCAGCTCATCGTCAGTTTCGAACTGCGACAGGTCGTCGATCTCATCCCATCCCAAGCGGATTCGCCCGCTCTGAAGGCAGTCGTCCCAGAGCCGAGCGTTGTCGCCGGGAGCAACCTTCACAATCGCATGCCCAGGGTTCGGATTCGCCCACGAGTAGAGGAAGTGCATGATCTCGAGCGTCTGCCAGCCCTCAAACTCCGGCAGCGCTGTCAGCGTGTCGAAGAGGAGGCGGTTCTTCCCAACGCGTTGACGCTTGCCTGGTTTGACATCAAAGATGCTTAGCCAAAAGTCGAGATGACTCTCGGCGTAGATCGGAAGCAGACGATCCGGGAAGTACATCCATGCGAGCTTCGTGCGGACTGAGGGAGCAGCCCACAGTGCATCGATCTCGTCGATGGCAGCGAAGTCATCTTCAGAAGCTCGTTCGATGAGCTCGGCGGCGCCGCTGCGGATTGCCGCCCACGCCTCGTCGGCACGGTCGTACTTCGTCTCGAACTTGTAGGCGTCTCTTGCAGAGCTGAAGTAGATCATGTGCTTGTTTGCGGAGCCGCCGCTGATCGACCCGCATTGCTTCGATCCGAACTCGAGCGCATGGCTCAAACCCGGGATTGAATCGGGGATACCTAGCGCATATTGCTCAAGCGTCAGCGTCTCCCAAGCTGTCGGTGGAAAACGCTCGACGAAGTCGGCACGTTGTGCCGCTGCCTGCGCCAAACGCTCGGCGGCGCCCTCGCGGTCGTATTCAGCTACTGCTGTAGCGAGGTCGTTCGACGTCGACATTCCCATGGTCCTTCGAAAGTTGGTGACAGCGTTCGTGAGCTCGATCGGCCAGTCTTCGCTGGGCTTCCACTTTGCGATTGCGTAGAGAAGACCTTGGGCGTGCAATGCGCTTTCGACCGGAACCCCAGCCTCGTTGGCGGCCTGTCGGAACTCCTCGAACAGAGAGAGCGCATCGAGGTACTCCTCGACGTCGGAGTTCGGTTCCGACTCCCATGACGCAAGAGCCTTGATGTCCTTTACGACGCGAGTTCGGTAGATGGGGGTCGCTTCCGGGTCGGAGCGGCCCATCAGAAAGAATGACCCGAGTGAGAGGCGTGTGCCTCGTCCGGAGATGACGTCGTTTGGCAGGGTTTCCAGGAAGGCGCCGAGGGCTTCGGCAGTGTCAAGGGAAGCGTCGAAGACGCTGCGCAGGCCAGCTAGAGCTGAAGCTGGTTCGGCAACCTGCCACTTCTTGTAGTTGTCGATGAGTTGCCAGGAGAGAAGATTGTTGTGCTTGTGGCCTAAGGCGGCAGAGAGAGCGACCGTGACGTCTCCATCGCTCCTGACGACACTTGCGAGCTCGGCGACGGCGCCAGCCACGATGAGCTTGTACCCACGCTCGTGGTCTTCGAAGGCAGGGAAATCGAGGAAGCTGCGAGCCGCTTCGAAGAACGGAATCCATCGTGCCGTGTTCGGCGAACTGGTCACTTCATCTCCTGGCCAAGTGTTGGGTGATCTTTGGGACTATCGCACGTTTGACTGTCAATACGAGCTTTCCAGATAGTGTCCGGACCCGCAGTGGAGCGGTTCCAGAACTGGCCCGGCGCCGGTTCTGCGGCTCATGCGAGCGTCTCGAAGCCAACTGCATGTGTTGACACTGTGGAGCGGATTGGGTGGCTACTTCGCCCGAAGCCGTTCCAGAACTGTGTACGGATCGAACACAATCGGGAGGCGCTGGTTTGGCTTGACCATTCCGCCCTCGAAAGGGCCTGGCTCGATTTCGATGTCTTTGACCCTCGGCCGCTCGACAGCGACCCAGTCAGAACCAGCCTCGGGAGGAGTTCTGACCAGCTTGCGAACAAGCTTGGTGATCTTCACCTTGGAGACGTTGGCCTCGGTGAAGCGAGCGCCAGCGGCAATTGCCACTGCTTGGCTTTCTGTGATCGAGCCGTCAGGTCTGAGCCCGTTGTTCCGCAGCCACTCAATCCAAACCTCGAGGTGCTTTGGGTCGCCAGCAACTGTGGCCTGTACATGTTCGAGGCTGTAGCTCGGCTCGCCTTTGCGGCTCACTTCGGCACCACGTCGACGACGAGTGGGGCGTGGTCGCTGCCGTCGCCCTTGCGGAGCCAACCTTCCGGGCCGCCGACCCAGACCTGCGTGATGTCCCATTCTGTTGGGACAAAGCAGTGGTCGATGTGGAACGTCGAGTCGGTGGAACGCTTCCACCAGTGGGTCGGTCGCCTCTCTTTGCCCTGTTCCTCGTCGAAGAACGAGTGGTAGGCACTCTTGAGTCCGTGGTCGTCCATAGTCTCGACCATGGTCGCCCAGCTTCTTGGCTTGCCCGGCTTGTCCCAGACGACGCTGTTGTTGAAGTCGCCGGCCACAACGGTCGGTTGCTCGAACAGCTCTGGATAGGCGTCAGGGATCTGCTCGCCCTGGCTCTTCTGGAAGTCGGTGGGGTCGAAGTGGGCTCGCTTGTTGAACGCCCAACAGCCGACGATGTTGAAGCTCTGCTTGTTCGGCCCCGTGGCCTCTGCCGGCAACGTCCACTCGATGCGTTGATCCCATTTGGCGTCGTACATCTTCGTCTTCCAAGAGCCGAAGCCCATGACGGCGAGACCCCTGCTCTGAACACGGCCGACCCAGTCCATGGTCCGGAAGTCGTCAACGCCTTCCTTGCGGAGCTTGCCTTCGGTGCTGACTTCGCACAGCACGGCAATGTCGGCCTCGAGTTCGTCCTGCACTCGGTGGACCTTCTTGTGGGCGCCAGCGGCGAGGTTCCACGTCACGATGCGGATTGCGCCAGGGGCCTTGTCTTGTAGTTGTTCGTTCATGCGCTCACGCTCACTTGTTGGTCGGCCTGACGATAGGGCGCTGGGTGGTCGCGAAGGTTGAGCACATCTGGCCTGCCGGGCTTGCAGCGGCGAGCCCGTTGGCGTCGGTGTACCGGCGTCACCGGGCTGATGAAGGCGACGTTGTCGGCCGCTGCCTGGAGCTTTGTCGAGAGGCTTGTCGGCAAGCTGACGACCAACGTCGGCAGAGCGAGCTTGCGAATGGCCTGCACGAAGATGCCGTCGCCCGAGCCGATCACCAAGCTGTCGCAGCCAGCTGGTGTCGGCTCGTTGAGCGTCTCGAGCAACGTGAGGTCAGACGCATCGGGGCCACGTCGAGGTGCGAGCTTCCGCCAGCTCTCGCTGCCGGGGGCGAACCACACCGCCGGGGCGATCGTGGGGTAGGCGGCAACGCGCACCATTGCGCCAGCAGGCAGCA
The DNA here is from genome assembly GCA_964351995.1 of uncultured Acidimicrobiaceae bacterium. Taxonomy (GTDB): domain Bacteria; phylum Actinomycetota; class Acidimicrobiia; order Acidimicrobiales; family SZUA-35; genus SZUA-35. Next base: position 242,823 of record CAYGQE010000001.1, read on the forward strand.
CAGCTGCCAACTCGCTGATGCGAGCCTCCAGTGCCGTGCGGTGTTGCGCACCCGATACCAAGTTCTCGATGTCGATCAACACCAGCGGCCGGCACCCGACCTTGGCAACGGCCTGGCGAAGCTTCGTGTTATCGGCCTCGAGCTCGACGGCAGTCATTTGGCTGACCAGCGGGCGACTTCGTCGAACCCAGTGTTGGTGAGGAGGGCGTAGGCCGGGGCTTCGCCAGCGGGAATCTCGAAGTCGATCGTGCCTCGTTGGCACTGGCCAGCGGCGAGTTCGAGCGTGTCATACTGCTGCGCTCCGAGCAGGGCATCGGCCGTGGCGTGACGGTCGCCAACGCCGACCCAGTACAGCGGGTTGACGTTGAGCGAGCTATCGCCGGCGCAGACCTCGACGTCGATACGCATCACGGTGGCGCCCGGGGCGATCGTGACGAAATCGCTGGCTGGTGCGGTGTCGGTCTCGACTGAGTACAGCGTTGCGGTGGCACCGGCGGTGAGGTCGACGGTGGTGCCAGCGGCAACCGCAGCCGGGGGAGCGAACGGCACCAACGGCTCGACGTCGGTGAGGTTCTCGCCCTCGTTCTGCCAGCGGGCCTGCTCCTGGAACGCAGCGCCGGTGATGAACACCGAACCAACGCTTGCTCCCTCTGGCACCTGGAAGTCGATCGTGCCGCTCACGCAACCACCGGCCGCGAGCGTGATCGTCGGCCACTGCTGGCCGCCGAGCAACACATCGAGCGAACGGTTCTCGGTGTCCTGGGCATTCCAGTACAGCGGGTTCACGTTGAGCTCCCGAGAGCCAGCGCACACCTCGATATCGGCCCGGGTGATCGTCATGCCAGCAGGCACGGTGACGAACTCGTTCAGCGCCGACACGTCAGCGGTGATGGCGTTCACTCGACCAACGTGGTCGTTGCCCATGTCGCCGATGTCGCGGATCTGGAGCGTGCCCGTGGCGGGAGCGTCGGCCTGCTCGTCGTCGCTGTCTTCCTCGCTGTTGTTTTGCTCGGTCGTCGCGTCCTCGCCTGGAACCGCATCGTCGGCGGTGGCGGCCACCGGGTCGGCCTCGTCATCTGGCGTGCCGCTTGCGGATGCAATCGCCACGATTGCAATGATGGCGCCGAGAGCCCACACCCACTTGCGCTTCCACAGCGGTTTCTTCTGCTTGCCCGTTGGTGCGGGAGGGGCGGGCTGAGCAGCGGGGCGCCGCTCTTCGGTCCATTGGGCGCCGTCGAAGAAGCGCTCGTTGCCAGGTTCATTGGGTGCCGGGTACCAACCCGCCGGGGTGCTGTCAGTCATGAGATCCGCCTTTGCGTTTGAGTGGAGTCCGCAGCTCGGATCGCCCGACCGAGCTGCGGCAAGGAACTCAGTGGGCAGGCGCTGTGACAGCGGCGCCCGCAGCGTCAGGCCAGTCGCTCCCTCCAGTTTGATAACCGAATACGTAAACAAAAGTAATTAGACGTTGTTGAACGCTATTGGTTGGACCATGATGCTGGCCCAAGCCAAGACGTTCACGGGAGGAAGTCACATGAATCAGGTGAAACTCGACGCAGCCCAGCAAGACAGTCTCGAAAGACTGAAGGAAGCTCAGCAACGTGTGAAGCAATACGAGGTCGACGCTGCCTACGTCCGGGCCTACCGCGACGGTGTTGCGTTCGAGGCGCTCGAAATCGACAGCGTGCCGCTGTCCCTCCTTGCGAAAGCGGTAGGGCTGGCCGAAGTCGACGTTCAGCAGGCGGCATCGCGGTACGAGGGGCTCGATTCTGATGGTCGTCTACGCATGCATCAGCAGTTCCTTGAGGCCTACCCCGAGGAAGCCGAGCGGGCCAGGCAAGAAGAAGCGATCAACGAAGCCCGAGCCCGACGCAGTCGCTCTCCGCACCGAATCCTTTGATCAGGCGAGGGAGATCGCCACGATGAAGTCGCAGCCTGGACACAGCGGACTGTCGTATCATCCGCACATGGCAACACTGACCGAGGACGTCCAAGGAATCGTTCATCGATCCGATCTCGGGCCTGACGTGGTTGCGTGTGCCTTCCGAGTGCTCACGACCGATGAAGGCGAGCACATCGTTGACCTCATGCTCGTTGTCCACAAAGAGGAATGGGATGACGAGGCAGTTCAGCTTTGCGTCGTCGCCTCTGAGAAGCTGGCCGACGCCGCTCGAGGAACCAACCACTCCCTGGGTTTCCTTTATCGCACGTCGGTAGAGCATCAGACCCGAGCCGAGGCTGAAGCCGACCTCTGGACGCCGGTCGAGGTCGGCGTTGCTTGCTGATCGGCTCGTTGAAGCAGCGACGTACACGTCGGTTGCGAACACCGAAGGTCTCTGGCGAGCGACGTGCCACGCCGCCTACTACGCCGTGTTTCATGCACTGTGCGATGTCGGTGAGGTTCAGCTGTTCAAGGACCCCGGAGCCGGTCGCCTTGCTCGGCGGGCAGTTAGCCACGACTCGGTTCTCAAGCGGGCCAACCACTACCGCAGCGCTCGGCCGAATGACCCGTCTTGGAATGACACCCAATGGCGTGTTGGTCGATCGCCGACGGTCCCGTCGGGAGACCTGGTGCGTGTGGCGGATGCTGTCATCAGCTCAGATTCCTGTAGCTACAATCATGCGATGGATGCAGCTACAAATGAGGTCGGGGTTCGAGAGCTCAAGAATCAGTTGTCTCGCTATCTCGATCAGGTGAAAAGCGGCGGCGAGGTCACCGTGACGTAACACGGCAAGCCGATCGCTCGGCTCTGCCCAGTTGCTCCAGAGACCGATCGACGGCAGGAGCTCATCGACGCTGGCGTGATCGTCCCGGCCAAGCGCCCACGAAGGCTTCCCGACAAACAGGTGGCACTGACTCCCGGGCCGTCGCTCGCGGAGTTGATCGACCAGCAACGGCGTTGATCACCTACGTCGACACTTCGGTGCTGGTGAAGCTGCTGGTGTCAGACGAGGTCGGTGCCGACATGGCCCAACGAGTGTGGATGGCCTCCGATCACGTGGTGTGTGCCGAGATCGGCTGGGTCGAGGCTCGAGCCGCCCTCGCATCTGCTGCGCGAGCGAAGCGGTTCAGCGCCCGGGCACACACCGCAGCAAAGCGGGAGCTCGCCGAGCTTTGGCAGCAACTCGACGTCGTGCCGGTCAGCTCTTCGCTTGTGGCCCGGGCCGGTGAGCTCGCCGAGCAAGAAGGGCTCCGTGGTTACGATGCAGTGCACTTGGCCGCCGCAGTCGCCGTAGGTGTCGATGTTGTGGCCAGCGCAGATCAGCAACTGCTGACGGCCGCTCGCCGCAACCACATCGACACCGCCGACCCGACGGCAAATGGGCCTTGAGGTAGCAACCGAACAAGAGTGTGCGTCGATCGCCTCGGCGCCTGAGCTGCTACTCGGGACGTGCGGTCGTCAGCCCTCACCTGATGTGAGCGCACCGATCGAAACCTCGACCTCGTCGTCGCCGTACACCGCAGTAATCCGCAGAGAGCCTCCGGTGGCTTCGATGAACTTCGCAAGCGTGGCGAGATGGACGTTGTCCCGGCGTTCCAGCCTCGAGACCTCGCCCTGGGTCATGCCCAGCACGTCGGTCAGCTGTGCTTGGGTGAGCCCCCTCGCCTTGCGGAGTGAAGCGAGAGTCTCGACTCGCATGTTGGCCTGCTGCGATTTCCGCTCGACCAGGTCTGCAACTCGCGGGTTGGCGAGCGCCCGGTTGCGAGCTGCCTCAACACGTGCGGTCGATGTGGCGAAGTCTTCGTCAGAGAACGCAGAGGGATCGGGGAGATCACTGAACGGGCTGTCGTTTGGTGTGGTCATCTTCGTGGCCTCACGTGGTGAGTGGGATGGGTCCGTTCCCAGTCGGGAATCATCGAGTTGTCGATCCGCTGGACGATCTGGGGGTACCAGTCGTTGCCAAGCTTGCTCTTGTCGCCGATCAACATGACGACAGCGAGCGGTTGGCGCAACGTCTCGTCGTTGAACCAGACGTAGGGGACTCGCAGAATCGGTGGGCCGATTGATGTCGGTGTCGCTGCTGTCGGCGGAGTCCTTCGTAGTGCAAAGGTCTGGTACCTCGAGGTGACGATGGGGTGGCTGATAGCCGATCTGACGTGGTTCTCACTTTCGACTCCATGTCCGTGAGTCTCGAGAGCGTTGAGCAACGATTGAACATCGCTGAACCACTCCAGCGCCTGGTCCGACGTGGCGGCGAGCTCGGCAAGAGATTCGTATTGCTGAGCAAAGGCGGGATGAAACTCGATTCTGATCTCAGGCATGAGAATATAGCTTTCAGTACATATGTTGTGCAAGTTATTCTTGAATCGAAGAGGCGCTGGGTCGCAGTGCTGAGATCCTCGACGCTTTGGGCGGCTTCGGGCCAGATCGAATGCTAAGAACGTAAATAACAGTTGTCGAACGTAGTTGAATGTGGACTAGTCTCCAACCTTCGTGATTCGAGACAAAGGAGCATTCGGATGGTCGAGAAAGCGTTCAACATCGCGCAGGAGGACAGCATCGCCAGAGTGCGAGCCAAGTTCGAGGAGAAACGCCGCACAAGCGTCGACGCCGAAATCGCCGAGTCCAGATTCGATTCGACCGTGCGTACGTCGATGCTCTTCGACGCCTTGACACCTGAGCAACTCGCCACCCCGACCGGTCCGTCTGTTGAGGACATCGAGGCTTCGATCCAGCGATATGAGGCCTGGTCCCGCCGCGAAGGTGATGGAGGTTTCAGCGAACGGTTTGCAGCTGCGTACCCCGAGAAGGCAGCCGAGCAAGAGCGGAAGCAAGCCATTCGCGACACTCGAAAGCGAGCGATGCTCCAAAGAGCGCACAAGGGCGGCGACGGCCCCTCGGCCGATGAGTAGCTACGGCGGCCCGAAGCCAAGCGTGTGCCGCATCATCGATCGCCTCGGCGCTCGAGTTGCTGCTCAGGACACGAGCGTCGCGACAGTCGTGCAGCCGTTCGCTCAGCCTCGTGCTGCCATGGTGCTGATGACGGCGAGGAGGACGCCCATCTGTAAAGACAGCGGGTTGTGTGAGGATGCAGAGTCGTGGGCCGAGTACGAATCGACGCCGGAGTGACCCTGGCAGACCGGACCCAACGCTGCGTTTCCGGAGGCAGCTGATGCGCCAGGGTGACCTGTGGCTCTTGAGCGACACCCGCTCGGGCAGGGCGCGACCGGCGCTGATCGTCACACGCGACCGCTCCATCGCCGTCCTCGATGCCATCACGGTGGCCCCGGTGACAACGACGATTCGACAGCTCCCAACCTGCATTCCGCTCGGTGCTGAACAGGGACTGAGCCGAGACTGCGTGGCATCGTTCGACAATCTCGACGTCATCCCGAAAGCGATGCTTCTTCGTCGCCTCGGGCGGCTTGGTCCAGGTGCTGATTCGTTGATTTGTGATGCACTCGAAGCAATGGCCGACTGCTGAAGGTCCGGTTCGAGGTAATCGGCACCTACAACGACGACACCGCAGCCGGCGGCATCAACGCCGTCCTCCTGTCGAAGGCATGAGGCCTCGGTCGACCCCATGGTTCTCGTGAGGAAGGGTCAAAGTCCGAGCGTCCGGCGCAGGCCTTCGTCGACAGCAGCCAGGAGTGGTGACGGAATCTGACCTGCCCGTTCGCCCAGCCACGAGCGATCGATGAGTTCGAGTCCGAGCGGCACGGCGACCGAGTCCTTCGGAAGACCAGACACGTCGTGCTCGAGCAGGACGTTGCCGGCCAGCCCGGCTCGGTTCAGATTCGAGGTGAGCGGTACCACGTGGGTCTGCCACACGTCGACGGCCAGAACAGCAGGCGACGACACCACCAGACACGGTCGACGCTTGTCGAGTTCAATCCAGTGGACCGACCCTCGGGTCACCACGGCGCTGACCGTTCCATCCGCTCACCTACCGCCGTCCGGTCTGGCGGCGGCTCGGTGGACGCCAAGGCGGCGTCAGCCAGCAACTGCTCCTCGAAGCTCATCGAGGTGCGGGCTGCGTGCTGGCGTAGTTGCTCGGTCACCCATCGAGAGAACGGCACCTCGAGGCTCTCGATCACCGGGATCACGTCGTCGGGAACGCTGATGGTCTTGTTGGGCACATACGTATTATGCATACGTATTCCTGCGAGTCAAGGTCAGGATACGCGCCGGTTGCAGGGCTCGGCTCCACCTGGAAACATCCCGAAACGGCGAGACCGTGACCGTTCGCCGACCCGAGGAGTGGGAGCCCCGCATGAACACTGCGTCCAACGCTCAGCCATCCAACGCTCAGCTGTCGAACACCCTGCCGCTGACCTGGTCGCACTGGGTGCCGACCGACGAGCTCGCCGTCGAGGAGTTGACCGTCGGCGACATGCTTCGCTCCGCCGTGGCCGCAGCCCCCGACCGCATCGGCCTCATGGCCGGCGTGCACGACCCGGCCGAACGGCGCAAGTGGACATACACCGAACTGCTCGACGACGCCGAACGTTGCGCTCGGGCGCTGCTCGCCCGGTTCGAACCGGGCGAGCGGGTGGCGATCTGGGCCCCGAACGTCGCCGAGTGGGTGATCCTCGAGCTGGGTGCCGGCCTGGCCGGCGTCGTGCTGGTGACGGTCAACCCCGCGTTCCAGGCCCGTGAGGTGGCCTACGTGCTCACCCAGTCCAGGGCATCCGGTTGTTTCGTCCTGCCCGAGTTCCGCGGCAATCCCATGCTGGCCACCCTCGAATCGGTTCGCCCCGAACTGACCGAACTCCGTGAGGTCATCCGTCTCGACGAGTGGGACGACTTCATGGCGTCGGCCCCCGACGACACCGAGCTGCCCGTCGTCACCCCCGACGATCCGGCCCAGATCCAATACACCTCCGGCACGACCGGCTTCCCCAAAGGCGCGTTGCTGCACCACCGCGGCATCTGCAACAACGGCAAACACACCGCGCTGCTGGCCGGCTCGGCCGAAGGAGTGGCCTTCCTCAACCCCATGCCGCTGTTCCACACCGGCGGCTGCGTGCTCGGCACCCTGGGCGCCCTGGCGCTGAACGCCACCCACATCCCGGTCCTGCTGTTCGACCCGGCCTTGGTGCTCGAGCTGATCGAGTCCGAGCGGGTGGCCCACATGGGCGGCGTGCCCACCATGCTCGTGGCCCTCATGGAGCACCCCGACTTCGCCTCGCGCGACCTCTCATCGATGACCACCGTCGTCTCCGGCGGCTCGACCGTGCCCGCGCCGTTGGTGGCCCGCATCGAGGAGACCCTCGGCGTCGACTTCGTCATCGTGTTCGGCCAGACCGAATGCTCGCCCGTCGCCTCCATGACCCGGCCGTCGGACACCGCCGAGGACAAGGGCGGCACCATCGGGCTGGCCATGCCCCAGACCGAGATCAAGATCATCGACCCCGAGACCGGCGAGGTCGTCCCCATCGGTCAGGTCGGCGAGTATCTCACCCGCGGCTATCACGTGATGCACGGCTACTTCGAGATGCCCGACGCCACCGCCGACGCCATCGACGCCGACGGGTGGCTCCACACCGGCGACCTGTGCGCGATGGACGCTCGGGGCTATTGCACGGTTGAGGGTCGCTTGAAAGACATGATCATCCGCGGTGGCGAGAACATCTACCCCCGCGAACTCGAAGACCTGCTGTTCGCCAGGGACGACGTCGCCGAAGTGGCCGTCGTTGGCCTACCCGACGACAAGTTCGGTGAAGTCGTCGGCGCCTTCATCCGCCCGGCACCGGGCAACGAGGTCGACAAGGCCGAGCTCTTCGCCCACCTTCGCGAGCACCTCGCGCCCCACAAGACACCGGCCCACTGGTTCGCTGTCGACGAGTTCCCCCTCACCGGCTCGGGCAAGATCCAGAAGTTCCAGCTGCGCGACGACTGGATCAAGGGCGAACACGCACCGTTGTGAAGCGAGCGCTGGAGACCGACCGAACTCAGGAGGTCGCCGATTGTGTGATGACCACGGCGATGTCGGTGCCGCTGCCGCGGCGGATGAGCTTGGCCGCTGCGCCGACGAGCGTGATCATCGTGAACTGGATCCCGTACTTGTCCTTGATGCGCGCCTTGACCCGCTCGAAGTCGGCGCCGTCGACGACCACGGCGGTTCCCTGGACCTGGTCGGTTCCCGGCTTCAGCTTCCCTTTGGAGTCGCTGGGCTGGAGGACGACCCGCTCGTCGTTGCGGATGCGCTTCACCTTCCAACTCGACGAGGCGGTGGTGAACCCGACGGTGCCGTCGCCGAGGTCGGCGATCCACACCGGAACCGTCTTCCCTTCGCCACTGCGCTTGTAGGTGGTGAGGGCGACGTACTTCTCATCGGAAATGGACATGGCGCAGAGTCTGACACCGAGCGCGGCCGGCTGCTTGGTGTTGGTGGGTCGCAAGGCCACACTGCACCCATGACAGACGGCGCCACCGA
>CAYGQE010000001.1:251301-262272 GCA_964351995.1 uncultured Acidimicrobiaceae bacterium
TTGGTGTTGGTGGGTCGCAAGGCCACACTGCACCCATGACAGACGGCGCCACCGAACACGGCCACCACGGGCACAGCCATGAACACGGTCACCACAACGACCGTGGCGTGCGCGGGATGCTTCGTTACCTGCGGTGGCTCCCGCAGCTGTGGTCATCGGAGATCAACGACGGCGTCGTTGCACTCGTGGCGCCAGCGTCGGGCGAGCGCACGGTCGACATCGGGGCCGGTTTCGGGGCCGGTGCGTTTCCGGCTGCGGCAGCTGGGGCTCGCGTGCTGGCGGTCGAACCCACGCCGTTCCTGCGTCGGGCGCTCACCGTCCGTCGGGCACTCAGCCGTCACCGCAAGCTGATCGACGTCGTCGACGGGGCAGCCGAACAGATCCCCGCCGGTGACGGCTCGATCGATGCCGTGTGGGCGGTCAACACGATGCATCACTGGGTCGATGTCGACCGAGGTGTGGCCGAGATCGCCCGCGTCCTGCGGCCTGGTGGGCGAGTCGTGCTGGTCGACGAGAGCTTCACCGATCCCTCGCACCCCGACCACGAACGATTTGGGAGCGACCTCGGCTCCGAACAACATGGCCCCGAACACCACGGATTCACGATGGTCGAGGCGAATCACATGGCTGATCTGCTGCGAGCCGCTGGACTCGGTGATGTCGACACCTCGCTGGACCGCGTGGCCGGTCGGCCGGTGATTGCTCTGACCGCTTCCAAGCCGAGCTGACCGACGACGAGATCAGGTGATCGCGGCCATGGGCACGGCCGACAAGGCTCAGATTGCTGGACGGGTGGCGAGCAGGCCTTCGGCGCCGTCGGCTCCGGTCTGTTCGGAGTGGATGGTGCCGGCGGGAACGACGCACCAGTCGCCCGGGCCGAGCACGTCCACCCCATCGGGGTAGGCGAGCCGGAGCTCGCCTGAGCCGATCCGCACCATGGCGTCGAAGTCGTGGGAGTGCATCTCGGGCGCGTCGTGCGCTGGATACTGCTTGGGTGCGGGCTCGTTCCAGCCCTCGTCGCTACACCGCTGTCGGAAGCCGAGCTCGTCCACGAGCGGCGACGCTAGCTCACCGAGCCGAGCGTGGGAACCACCATCGCGGGCCCTTGATGTGGGCGTAGCGGACCACGACTCGACGTGACTGTCACACCCCTTGGTTCATGATCTTCCTCGTCTCGCCGCCCGACATCCGGGTGGCCCTGGAACCCGAGGAGGTCGTGACATGGAAGCAAAACGCCGTGCATTGTTGGAGGAGGTGATGCGTCGATTGATCGTTGGTGAGCTCGAGATGGTGTGGGCTCTGTCCACCGAGTTCGGGGAGGACCTCGCCCGGGTCATCAAGCGCCACCTCCACTCGATGGGTCGGGGCGAGGTCGCGGCCGAGGAGGGTCGCCTCGAAGGCCTTGTCATCGATGTCGCACTGTGGTTCTTGGACCATGGCTCGGCCTATGACCCCTCGGCTTCGTTGCCGTGGGTGTGGGCCGACAAGGCGATTTGGTCGTTGGTGTCTGATGAGGTCGGGCATCGTTCGGTCGAGTTCGAGCCGGCACTGGCCCAACAGGTAGCGCCGTCGTTGGAACCAGCGGTTGTCGAGCTCCGGTCCTTGGCCGAGTCCGAACCAACGGTGGCGTTGCTGATCGAGGCGGTCGAGATCGTCGGCTCCGAGCGTGACGCCAAGGTGCATCTCGAATATCGAGTGCAGTGGGCGCTCGGTGACCCGTCGCCATCACATACCGTTGCTGGCATGGCTGGCCTGGAAGCGGCGAACGTTCGCCAGATCGACACCCGGATGCGCAAGAAAGTGGTTCGCCTGGCGAGCACCGACGAGCGTTTCGGTCCGCTGAAGGAGCTGGCATGGCTGAAGTGACCACCCCCACTGGATGTCACGAGGTCGGCACGACAGACGAGTCCCGTCGCCTCCTGCTCGAGCAGTTCGCGGAGCGTCTGCAACGTCGCTGGGTTCGCAACCCTGACGTTGTCGCCGTTGTGTCTGCTGCTCGAGCAGAAGCGTTCCTCGAGGACGCAGAAGGCGCCGGTCAACATGCAATTCGATCGCCCGTTCCTCGCGCTGACACCGACGGTGGACGGTGATGTCTTGCAGGTCTTGTCCGGCGCAGAAGCTTCCTTCACCCCTGGTGAGGTACAGAGGCTGCTCGGCCGGCACTCGATCGCTGGTGTTCGCCTGACGCTCAAGCGTCTGACCGAACAGGGCATTGTCCTCGCCGCCCCTGCTGGTCGGGCAGTCATGTACCGGCTGAACCGGGACCACGTTCTTGCGAGCGCCATCATCGAGATGTCGCAAGCGAAGGCGATTGCCAAATCCTTGAGTTGTCCGAGGCCGATCTCGGCAGTCGCCCGGCCGTGGTGAAGGACATCGCAGAATTCGGGATTCAACTCGCAGGGCCGGCCCGATTCCTGAGGGTCAGCTGATCGGCCTATCGCTTCGACGCATGGCTCGGACCGGCAACAGTCACCGACGGCTTCGAAGCCTGGCCCATCGACCCCCGAGCGGACCACGACCAGCCCAACCCTCCAACGCTGCAGCGACCGGATGCCACGCACTACCTGGTGTTGTTGCCGACCGAGTCGTCACGATTCCGGTCACTGAGGGCCTACTGGCCGAAGCAGCGAGGGACGCCGATTTCTGAGCGAGCCACCGTAGGGCGGCACCGACACACGAAGCCGTCAGGTGTGGTCGACGAAGGCCCCGATGCTGACAGCCAGCTCGGTGACGAGCTCGAAGCCATCTCTGGTGTCCAAGGGTCGCGAATTGATCACTGTCAGATCGCTTCCGCTGAGGCCAGCCGGTAGGTCATAGAGCGCAACCACTTCGGTCTGCTCGCCAACGAGCAGCGTTTGGAGCAATGGTGGGGTTGCCGCCAGTGCCAGCTCCACCACGCGGGACTGCCAGCCGATGCCGACAGTTGGTTGGCCGCCGATGGACGTGCCGAGAAAAAGATCGGCCCACGCTCGGGTGCCCCGGTAGTGCTCGGGCGAGGTCGACACCAGCTGATCGCGGCCGATGCCATGGCGAGCAAGCTCGGCATCAGAAAGATCGACCACTCGGACGTCGACATCGAATCGCATCTGTCGCAGCACTCGCCCGGTGAGGTCGGCTCGACCCACCCGCTTCGCTCGTTGGCCCCACACGTTGTGGAAGACGGTTTCGAGCATGGCGGCGACCGGGTGGCGGGCTGCATACAGCACACGCACGGGAGCCCCGTCAGCATCGAAGAGCGGCGAGAAACGAGCGGCACCCTTCCCGGATGAGTTGAACACTTCTGCGGCGAACGAGTGATGCGTGACGTTCCACCACGTAGATCCGGCGGGCAACACCCGGCTCTTCAAGCCACGAGGGCGAACGGGTGTGGGGACGATCAAGGCTGCGCTTGCGCCACACGCCGCATGGCAGCTTGCAGCACTCGGTCAGGATCAACTTCGATCACATCCGACGGCACCTCACCAGAGAGCAACGCAGATGGGCCGTCGATCCATGCCCACTTGCCCCAATCCGACGACTCGATCTCGTTCAGCTCGGCCAGCACTGCGGTCCACGCCTCGATTGGGTCGAACGCAGAGTCGAGCAAGCTCGCCGGCACCAGGACTCGCCCATCGACCTTGACGGTGAACAGTCGGCCAGCCTTCACGTGACGCTCCAACCACTTCTGCGCCGTGCCTCGTTTCATGCCACCGCCAGCGGCGATGTCGTCGACGGTGAAGGCGCCGCGGTTGACCAGGCTTTGACGGAACTGACGGACTCGGGTGGCGTTGGTGACCGCGGCCTCGGTGCTGGGCATTGGCAAGGGCACCGAGGCGATGGCCTCGATCAAGGACGTGCGAGCCGAATCCTCGACCGAAAAGTGAAGCGCCGAGAGCTTTGCGCCGCCTGGCAAGCCGGCCAAGGCCTGAGCTGCGGCATACACCTGCTGCCGAAAGGCCTGTGCGTCTTCGCCCCGAAGCAAGGTGGTCGTTTGCTGCCCGCCGTCTTCGCTTGTCGTTGTCACCTCGACTGTCACGTCAGACATGTCCAAAGTGTATATCCTTTTCATGTGTTGTACATAACAGACACGTGAGTCGATCGAGGGAACGCGACCGTGACGGGGGACAACGTGTCGAGCCAGCGCGGTCGGCCATGTCGTCGGGTCGCTACCAGCACGGCGCAACCGGTTCTGCAACACTTCAGGAATAACCCCGATCGAACGGCTCGACGCGGCTGTCGCCGACTTCGTGCGGGCCGGCGAACCGATCGGCATCACGATACCGCCGGCCGAGCCGGAGCAGATCGAAGCGCTCGCCGGAGTCGCCTCTGCGATTGCCCCGCTCCGACTTCCGCCCGACATCGAGCATTTCTACCGAACGTGGTCGATCACGTCGGCCGGCCCCGTGGTTCGGCCCCGCACTCTGCGACGTGCGCTTCGCCCTCGACTCCTGGCAGGGGCGGGTCAGCCCCAGCAGTCTTCGCTGCCCCGCTCGCTCGACACGGTGTTGATACCCAGATCGAGCCGGCCGGCGCTGTCGGTCACGACCAGTTCGCCGGTCGAGATGTAGTCGAAACCGGGGCTCGGGGCGGGCAGCGTCCCGTCGGTGGCGAGGCTGCCGATGGCGTTCACGGCTTCTTCGGCGATCCGGCCCGGGTAGAGCTGGGTGGATGCAACGAGTCGTTGAGCACCGCCACCAAGATCGCCGAACCACTGGAACACACCCGAGCAGCTGCCGCCGACCGAGGCGATGAGCACCGGGTCGACGGGGGAGCCGTCCGCATCGACGGCCGGTGCTCGTCCGGCGGCGTCGAGCGCCTCGATGGCGCCGCTTCCGATCGCCTCGTTGGCGGAGTAGACCACATCGAGGTTGGGATGATCGGCAAGGCAACGAGCCATTGCCTCCCGGCCGCCCTCGGTCGTGCCACCGGTCGCTTCACGGCAGACGATCTCGTAACTACCGGAGATGGTGAACGAGGTGTACTCGCTGGCGTCGTCTGCAGCCAACGCACCGGACGGATCGATGTTCTCGGCTCCGCAGCCTCGGACAACGCCGCATGGCCAGAGGACCCCGAAGCCGTTCAGGAAACCCTGCACCCGTCGAGTGTCGATGCTCGATTCCCCGGGCGCTCCGATCTCGAGCAGCGCGATCTGCACATCGCCATCGGCAGCGCCGCCGGCCCACGCACCGACCTGTTGGCCGGCGGTGTAGTCGTCGAAACCGATCACGAGATCGATGGCGTCGGACTGTTGGGTCGTCGAACCGAGCGCAAGCGAGACGATGCCTGCGTCACTGGCGGGGAGAAGTGCGTCTGCGCTGGCATCACCGAGACCGGCGACCAGTACCGCTCCGGCACCGTCATCCACTGCGGCCTGAACCGCAGCCGATGCTCCTGCGGCATCGCCGACCGGAACCGGGCTCACGATGAGGTCGAAGTCTTCGGTCGCCGAGCGGCTCTCCAACTCGGCCACGATCGACGCATCGAACGGGTCGAGCGTTTCCGGCACGATCAAGCTGACACGGAACGCCGCTGCGACCGGTGTGGATGTCGTGGTCTCCAGCGCCGTGGTCGGAGGTGTGGTCGGCGCGATGTCGATCGGAGCGCTGTCGTCGTCGGACCGTGCCTGCAATGCCACGAACCCCACGACGACCAGGAGCGCCGCAGCAGCGAGCGCAAGCCCTCGGTTCCTTCGTTCCGTTCCGTTCCTGTTGGTGTCGAGCACTCGAATCTCCTCTGTTTCGTTGTCGATGACGAGGTCGAGCGGCTGACCCGGCTGACCTCGGTTTGCCGTGATGGCGTCGATGTCGATCGCTGTCTGCTGGGCGTCGACGGCAGCGAACATCGTTCGCAGTTGGTCCTCGATGGGCTTGCTCATGCCGTCACCCCCAGGCTTCGACGCAACTTGCTCATTCCTCGTTCGGCATGGTTCTGAACGGTCGTCTTCTTGATCCCGAGCAACTCGGCAACCTCGGACATCGACCACCCGTAGCCATGCAGGAGCGTCACGGCGATTCGTTGGTTATCGGGAAGCTGAGCGACCGCTCGGGGCAGGCCGGGCTCGATGTCGGGGAGCGATGCCTCGACGGCGTCGAGGAAGACGGGCTCCCGCTTCTTGGTCGTTCGTCTGGCCATGTTCCGGCCGATGCCGTAGACGTAGCCGATGGGGTTCTCCATGCTGGAGATCTGGTCCCATCGCTCCCAGGCAACACCGAGTGCGTCGGCTGTGGCATCGCACCCCGCTTGTGTCCCGAAGGTCGCGGTGAGCGATTGCCGCAGTCTCGGTTCGGCATCGGTGGCCCAGGCAATGAACATGGCCGTTGCTGTGGTGCTCTCCATGCCGCCCCCCTCTCGTCGAACAGGCTCTCAGTAGGTCAATGCGCTGAGAGGCCCGGTCGTACCACAACGAATTCGAGTTTCATTGCGAGGTTCTGGATGGGACGGTCAGAAACCGGTGCCGGGTGCAGGGTGCGGTTGGGGCTCGCCGATGACCACGGTGTCGAGCAGCTCGTCGGCCTTGGCCTGGAAGCTGCGATCGTTTCTCGGTGTACCGGCCATGATCACCAACGGGCCCTCGCCACCGCCATCGATCCACCACACTCGCCGGTGCTGGCCGAGCTCGAACGTCGCGCCGCTGACCCCGCCGTTCTCGAAGACAGTGTTCACGAAGAATGCAACGCAGAACCCGGAAGAGCCACAGAGATCGGCATCGGTCACCTCGACTTCGAAATAGATGGCTTGGCGTCCGCCGATCTCGGTCAGCTCGGGTTCGCCGGTCACGATGCCATCGGCGACGTTGTCGAGCCAACCCTCGATGTCGTCGAGGGGCCAAGGTGTCTGCGTCTCCAGAGCGGCCCAGGGTTGGGTGGGTTCTGCGAGCAGTTGCGGCCGCAAGAACACCACGTCCAAGTCGCCCGGCTGTTGTGAGTCGGGCGACCCGAACGCGGTGTGACCTGGGAGGTGGTCGAACACGATCCAGTCGTCGCCGACCGTCAACGAAACCGGTGTGCCGGTCGTCGCCAACTCGTAGTCGCCCGGCACGGCCTCGGTGAATTCGGCCAGACCGTCGCCCATCGATTCGGTCGATGGATCGATGCCGTCGTTCGCCGCATCGTCAGCTTCCTCGCCGACTACGTCGAGCAGCAAGACCGCTCCACTCGGCACCGTCGGGACAGCAGCCCGGTCGGACGCGATGTCGGCGATGCTCTGCTCGAGCGACTCGACGATCTCCAGGGTCAGGCCGTCGCCCTGGGTCGAGAACACGAGACCCTCGTCAGCAACGCCGAGCCGCAGCACCGTCCCCCGTTCGCCACCGCCGAGGATGTGTTCGACGAGTCGATACGACGCGGTGTCTCCCCGCTTGATGATCGACGTCAACACGTGCGGCCGCTGTGATTCGTTGGCGTTGAACCACTGGTCCTGGTCCATCCCGATCACCCAGAGCTGTTGCCCATTGGCGGCGGATTGTTCGACCACCGCCTCCAGCACTCCTGAGCCCGAGTCCCCGGCGGCGGCGAACACGACATCCGCCCCTCGCTGATACAGGGCGTCGGCCCGCAGCCTGCCCACGTCGGGACGGGTGAAGCCGCTGAAGTCGTTGACACCCTCCTGATCCACGAACGTCGTCAGGACGACGATCTCCGGGTCGACCGAGCGCACGCCCGCTTCGAATCCGGCCCTGATCTCCTCGATGACGGCGATCTGCGCGCCTCCTACGAAGCCGACTGTGTCGGATTCGGTCTTTCGAGCCGCGGCCACGCCGGCAAGAAAACCACCCTCCTCATAGGCGAACGTCACTGTCGAGGCGTTGTCCGCCGCGTCGGGCCAGTCGAGTAGTCCGAAGTGGATGTCGGGGAACTCGGCGAGAGCGTCCGGGTTCACGGAGAATCCGTCGGTGATCACGATCTCGGGTTCGGTACCCGCCACCTCCCGGAACGCCGGACTCGGGATGGAGGCGTACGGCACTTCCTCGAGGTTCATGTCGAACTCTCGCTCGGCCCGGTCGAGACCGAGGGCGACATTGGCCGGCCAGCCGCTGGCGCGACTGTTGCCGAAGAACACCACGGTCGGCCCGGCCTGGGCGCCGCCGACGAAATCGAACAGGAAGAGTCCGGCGACCGCGAGTGAAGCGGCCAACGCACCGACGAGCGTCCAGAGGCGACGTCGTCCCCGGTCCGCATCCTGTTTCTGTTGCTGCTGCGCCAGCCGCTCTGCTTCGACGTGCGCAAAGCTGGCATCGACGTATCGCTGCTCGGCGTCGTTCAGGGCAATGGTTGATGCGCCTGGGGTCTGCTCGTATTCGGCGAGACGGCCGGCGGGCAGGAGGTAGCTCGGATTCTCCTCGGCGAGCTCCCACTCATGCATGGTCATGCGAAGCGAGGCATGGCGACGAAGATCGTTGCGGCTCTCGTCGATCCATCCCTCCAGCGTGGGCCAAGCCGTCAGGAGCGCCTCGTGTGCGACCTCGACGGTCGGGCCGCCGGTCAGCTGATCGGAGTCGAACGAGAGCAGACGATGGGCGCCGAAATCGCCGATGACCTTCTGCATGGTCGCGGTGTCCACCGACACCGATGCCACCTCGCGCGCCGGCACCCGACGCCGACTGCGCTGGTCGTGGTCGGTCACGGTGACGAGCCGCAAGAACAGCTGGCGCGCCGCGTTCGCCTCATCGTCGTCGAACCGCTCGAAGAGTTCGGTGGCACGGCGTTGCATTGCCCCCTCGAGGCCACCCATCGCTCGATACGTCGAACTCATCAAGACATCACCAGACCGACGGTCGAACAGTTCGGTCAGCGCGTATTGGAAGAGCGGGAGAGCCCCAGGCTGGCTGTTGACATCAGCGATGAGCTGGCCGAGCAACGCTGGTTCGAACTGGGCGCCGGCAAGCTCGGCCGGCCGGAGCGCTGCCGCCTCGAGCTCCTCGTTCGACATGGGTGTGACGTTCACGATGCCGGCACCCACCCGGGCACCGAACGCCGGATGTTGCAGCGGCTTGCTGTAAAAATCCGCCCGCAAGGTGATGAGGATCGAGATGCGATCGTGGGGGTCATCGACGGCGGTCACCAAGTTGGACAGGAACCGATTCTGTACGGCCTCGTCCTCGACCATGGTGAACAGCTCTTCGAACTGATCGATCACCAACAACAACCGCGATCCGTCGTCGGGGAGGATTCGCAATGCGGCCCGAACCAGGCCGGCATCGTCGTCGGCCAATTGCTCGCGCAGGCTGTCCGGTCCGTTGATCACGGTGCGGAGCAGTGCCCCCTCGAGCTCGGCGAAGGGATGGGCCCCTGGCATCATGCTGGCAACCAGCCACCCGTCAGAGCCCTCGATCGCACCCTTGGCAATGGCGGGAACGATGCCGGCCCGGACGGCGCTCGACTTGCCCGAGCCACTCGCTCCCACCAGTGCGACCAGACGCTGTCCGCCGGCGAGCGTGCGAAGGACCTCGGCGACCAACGCATCTCGTCCGAAGAACGTCGAAGCATCGTCGGTGGCGAATGGTCGGAGACCCTTGAACGGGTTGGCGACGAGGGGCGGCCGCGCCGGTTGATCGTTGATCAGCGGTGTGCGGGGCTGCACCATCGGGTCGTGGAGCAGCAGTTGCTCCTCGAGCCGTCGGAGATCCGGCGACGGGTCGATCCCGAGCTCGTCGCTGATGTGGCGACGGAATCGGTCGATCGCTCGCAACGCATCAGCCGATCGGCCCGACCGGTAGAGCGCAAGGGCCTGCTGGCCGACCAATCGCTCGCGTAGTGGGTGTCGGTCCCGAAGGAGCTCGATCTCCGATACGAGTTCACCGGCCAACCCGCGAGCCAGGTCGGCATCGAGCCGATCTTCCAGAGCGGCGATCCGCTGCTCTTCCAAGCGGCTGCGCTCGCCTTGGCAGAACTCGTCGTAGGCGAAGTCTTCGTAGGGGCCTCCATGCCACGAGCTCAACGCAGTTTGGAGAAGCTCCGCTGCGGCGGTCGGATCGGTCTTGAGCAGCGTCCGCCCTTCTGCGACCTGTTCCTCGAAGCGAGCCACGTCGAACTGCTCGCCATCGATGTTCAGTTGGTAGCTGGTGCCCCGGGTCTCGAGGATCGAGCTCGCCCCCCGCTCCCGGTCGGGCTCGAGAGCCGACCGCAAGCGAGACACATAGACCCGGAGCGTGTTGACCTTGCCCTCAGCGTCCTCACCCCAGATCGCATCGACGATCTGATCGAAGGAAACGGCCCGATTGCGGTTGATGAGGAGGAGAGCGAAAACCGCCTGCTGCTGCCGGGCGCCGAGATCGACCGGCCCCCCATCTCGTTGGACGACCAGTGGGCCAAGTGCTTGAACCTTCATGTCCACCACCTCACCATCCCCCAGTTACTACGAAGTTACTCGCCGCTGACCAGGGACTTCGTCAGCCGCTTCAGGATTCCTCGACGGGTCCGAGGCTGGCGGGCGACAAGCCGGTCAGACCGTTTGCTCGAGCCCATTCGGCCACACCTGAAAGGTCGGCGGCTGTTGCCGAGGGTGTTGCCGACGGCGACGTCTGTCGGCCGAGGCTTGCCGGTGACAGGCCAGAGAGGCCGGTGGTGCCTGCCCAGGCGGCGACGCCGGACAGATCGATGGCCTGCGGCGCCTGGGAGGGTGCTGCCGGCTGTGCGTCAGCGAAGCTGGCAACACCAAGAGCGGAAGCGCCGATGGCGGCGGCGACAACGCCTGCCCCGAGGGCAATGCGGAATCGTGCTTGGTTGCTGGTGTGGTTCGTCATGATGTCCTTTCATGGTCCCGAGCGGTTCGGGACCTCCTTGACGATCACCACCTTCGAAGCCCGGCGTTAGCGGTGGGTTTCCAGGCATTACTCACCGATTAACGCCGAGCCCCCAGGTCAACCATTGGTCACTTCCAGAGCGGTGTCTCGGGGCAGGTCGGCGTTCGGGCCTTGGTTGCGGCGTGATTCGGTCCAGCGTGCGTTTGCATCCTCACGGACCAGATCCCGAGGCAGATCGGCGTTGGGTCCGG
>CAYGQE010000002.1:0-59060 GCA_964351995.1 uncultured Acidimicrobiaceae bacterium
GTGGTGCAGGGGGTGCCGTCGGGGTTGGTGGTGACGCCTTCGTCGCCGCAGACGGGGTCAACGGTCGGCCCGCTCGTGCTGACCTCGAAGCAGAACGTGATCTCGTTGGCTCGCATGCTTTCCGGTGAGCCATCGGTGGGCAAGTCGGGGCGGTGGTGGGCGCGGATGGCGACGGCTGGCTCGCTGAGCTCGACCGAACCGAGCGACCCGATCCACTCACCGAACACGACCATGTCGGGAACGTCTTCAGTCGTGGTCGACACAGCGATGATGTCGCCGCTGGCAGACAGGAATTCGACTTCGTACTTCTCGGAGAGCTGGGTGACGTTCACTCGGCTTGGGTAGCCGTCGGTCGCCCGGGCGGAGGGAATCGAGATCGTCCCTGCGGGAAGCGCAACGGGAACGGCCGACGTTCGGTCGGCGATGCCGACCTGGAGCTGCTGTCCGCCGAGGTCTGCGGTCACGCAGGAGGTTTCAACATCGTCATCATCGACCTGAGCACTTGCTCCGACGGCAGAGAACGCCACGCCGAGCAACATCGCAAACGCTGCGAAGATCCGAATTCCGGTACCACTCTGCATTCTGACAACCGCCATCTCGTTCAGGATGGTGCCCGAGGTCACCATCGCCCACTCCAGTGCGGGCAATTGTAAGCCGGGAAAGTGAAATGAAAACGATGGGTGAATCGACTCCCGCAAATGATGGGTTCGGATCAGAGCAGGTTCGGCCGCCCATGACGGGCTCGGTCGATCGACCTAGTGTCGTCGGATGGCAGACGATCCGACCTTTCACGACGACATCGAGGGGTATGCGGCCGAGCTGAGCTACCGAGTTGGCGATGTGGTGACGCTTCACGTCTCGACCCACGTCGAGCGATTCGATGCGATCGTTGAGCGGTGGGGTGCAGATCGAGTGCAGGTGCTCGAGCGTCGAGATGTGGCCGGCGGTTTCACACCGCCGCCAGCCGATGCTGATGCGAACGGCTGTGATTGGCCCGCCTCGCTTTCCTTCGAAATCGATGCCTCTTGGTCTTCCGGTTTCTACCTCGTGTCCCTCGTCGCGCAAGGGGCGCCTGAAGGGCGAAACGTTGCTCATGCTGGTTTCGTCGTGCGCCCTGCCGAGCGAGCGGCTCGTGCGCTCATCGTGCTCGCCACCAATACATGGAATGCCTACAACAACTGGGGAGGTAAGAGCCTCTACACCGGGGGAACGCAGGTCTCGTTCCGTCGGCCGTTCGGTCGAGGCATGTTGTGTCGCCCGGATGTTGATCGAGACGACCGGAAGGCCAGGCCGGCTCGCTGGGGAGAGGATTTCGACGTCGACGGCGAGTTGTTTCAGGCTTATCGCTTGGCCAACGGCTACCCACCAGCCATTGGGTCCTCTGGCTGGTTCACCTTCGAACGTCGCTTCGTCGAGTGGGCAGAGGGCAACGGCGTGGCGCTCGACTACGCCATTTCTTCTGACCTCGAGATGGGTGCCGAGGTCTTGGATGGGTACGACCTCGTTCTGGGTGTGGGCCACGACGAATACTGGTCGGCGCCGCAGCGGGCGGCGATCGAGGGCTACGTGGCAGGCGGCGGCGACTACGCCAGTTTCTCAGGGAACACGATGTTTTGGCAGGTTCGCATCGAGCCGGCAACTGACGGAACCACGATGGTGTGCCACAAATACACTGCGCTCGACACCGACCCCGTGGTTGCTGCCGGCTCGCCTGAACTGATGAGTGGCATGTGGTGCGATCCAGTAGTGGGCAACCCCGAATGGTCGCTGCTGGGCGGTGGCTCTGCGTGGGGGCTCTACTACCGCTTCGGCGCTGCGGTCGCCCGAGGCTCGGGCGGATTCACGGTGTATCGAGACGACCACTGGCTGATCGAGGGCACTGGTCTGCGATATGGCGACCAGCTTGGCTCACGACATGGTG
The DNA here is from genome assembly GCA_964351995.1 of uncultured Acidimicrobiaceae bacterium. Taxonomy (GTDB): domain Bacteria; phylum Actinomycetota; class Acidimicrobiia; order Acidimicrobiales; family SZUA-35; genus SZUA-35. The sequence goes on from CAYGQE010000002.1 coordinate 1,922, forward strand.
CCGTTGGTTACGAGACCCTGGGGTGTCGCATCCAGTTCGATGACTACCAGCTCCCCATCGCTGCGCCGATGGACGGCATGCCAGCTGATGTCGAGATCGTGGCGTTCACCCCCGCATCGAACATCGGGATGGGGGAGTACCCCAAGTCGATCTCGGCGCTCAACGATCAGGGTGATCTCGAGTTCATCGCCGGTCGCCTGTTTGGCCGAGTCGACGAGGACTCGCTCGCTCGGGTTCGCTACGGCAATGCGGTGATGCTCGTGTGTCGGCCGTTTGGGACCGAGGGAGGCGAGGTCGTCACGGTAGGCACCACCGATTGGGCCTTCGGTCTTGTCGACGACGAACCAGTGCAGCGAGTGACGCAAAACGTCCTCGACCGATACCTCACCTGAGGGGGTCGGGTCCTCTCAAGTCGTCAGGTTTGGGTTGCAGCGACGACGCCCGCTCGGACAGAAGCGGCGTATTTCTGAATGAAGCGCTTCTGCATGATGGGGCCAACCGGGCCAGACAGCTTGTTCAGCAGCAGAGCAGGTCGAGATTCGCCGGTGATGTGCAGCCGAACGTCTCCGTTGTCGAGCTCGAGGCGAAAGCTTTCGACCCCTTGCTCTGGGTGGCCTGGAAGCGTTGCATACGTGAACCCGAAGGTCGTCTCGTCATCGAACACCTCGGTGATCCGACAGGCGAAGACGAGCGAGAGGCCGAGCACCCTGGTCCAAAGAACGACGTCGTTCCCGACCGCGAGGGCCACGGGTTCGACACGAACGCCAGCGCCTCGATGCATCTGCCAGGCTTTCAACACGGTCTTGGCAGCCGCGAAGTCGGCTTCACCGTGCCCAACGATCTCGTCGAAGGCAAAGGCCTTGAACGAGCCATCGCCGGGATGAGTGGGACTGGCTGTTGATGCGTTCCGCATCACCTCGCCGAGGACATCGTTGCTCGGAGCCGTGAGGCGAATCATGTGTGCCGTGCCGTGAGGCGAATCATGGCAACAGTGAAGCCGAAACGCTGCCGGACCGGCTGACTCGGCTACACCGCAAAACCAGATCGAGGTGGTGGGATTTGGTTGGTGGCGTCAAGGTTCTTGCGGCCGATCAGCAAATAGAGGATCGGGCCGACCAAGGCGACGAACACGATGACGAGCGCCCAGACGAGTCGCTCCTCCCCGGCTGCTTTCCACTGGGCCAACGGTCGACGAAGCATGTCGACGAGGGCCCACACCATCAACATCGGGGTGGCCAGAACTGGGAGGACGACGAGGCTCAGAAACAGGATGGACACGACGGTTCCTTGATGAACCCCACGGGTCGTGAGGGTGTGGGATGACGATACGGGGGGCGACCCCGGCGTCAAGAGTTGCCGAGCACGTTGGCCGCATCCGGTCATACCGCCGACCGATCCGGGCGCTCAGGAAAGGGAGCGCAGGTCGACGGGCTCGGCAAAGCCCTTGAGTTCGCGCTTGCCTGCGGGGTCGAATTCATGAGCGGAGGCCGCCTCTGCGGTGGCAGCGTCGGTCAAGACTTCGCCTGCGGTCGCCTGGGCGGAGACTCGAGAAGCAAGATTCACGACCCTCCCGTAGTAGTCGCCACCCCTGGCCACCATCTCGCCGAACACCACGCCCGCCCGCGGTGTGGCTTCAGAGTTGGCGAATGCGGCAATCAACGAACGAGCGATGTCGAACGCAGCATCGGGATGGACCACGATGAACATCACCTCGTCGCCGATCAGCTTCACGACCCGGCCCCCGTGCTCGGACACCGCATCGGCAGCCTTGCGTTCGAAGTCGATGATGAACGCGCCGAGATCATCTGGCTGCATGGCATCGGCCATCGGGGTGTAGCCGACGATGTCGACGAACCCAATGGCCAGCTTGACGGTGGCGGCGTCGCTCGATGTCGCGGCGTTTCGGGATTGGTCGCTTCGCAGCGTGGCTGCGATGAGTTCGTGTCCGAGAAAGGCTTGCATCGCCGTCACTGCGTGGGGAAAGAGCTGAGCTGACTCCCAGTTCTTCCTCGCGTGCTCCAGTTGGGAAGCGCCCGCTTGATCAAGCGGTCCGCTGATGTCGATTCTGAACATCGCCGTCAGCGCCTCTGCCACGTGGCTCATCTGCGAGCGGAGCACCCGAATGAACGGATCGAGTTCGTCACGGGAGAAGAACGCCGATGCCACACCGAAGCCGGCAAAGGCCTCGACGTCGCCGTGTGTGAACGTCTCCTTTGGGTCATAGCCCGCTGCTTTGCACAGCTCGGCGAACGTCTTGTCGTCGAGGTCGGCTCGTTCTTGCAGTGTCGCGCTGTCCACACGTTGGCCTGGAACGAGGATCCGCAGGTTGATCGCAGGAACGACATCATCTGGGTGTGTGCCGATGAAGCCGGTTGGGTCAATGTCGACGGATTCGAAGTATTCCAGCACATCGAGGATTTCCTCGGCATCCGCCGCCGAGGGGTCGAACAACCCGAGTGCTTCCCATCGCTCGGCAGTTTGAGCGCGGCTTACGTTGTCAGTCACGGAGCAGATGGTGCTCGGTGTCGGTGTCGCTGTCCACCAACGCAGCGCGGAGAAACGCTTCTGTGCGTTCGATCACCACGGGCGGGGTGAGATCGGTCCGCCCGACGGCGCGCCAACCAGCACCACCGATCGGGCCAGGGAGGAAGCTCATCGCTGGAGCCAGATCCCAGTACCGGTCGTAGGCGCCGTGGTCGGATTGCCTCAGGTACTCCTGGAGGAACGCATCAGCGCAGGTAGAACCTGCGAGCACGGTGAGGTTCCATCGGCAATGCCCGAGCTCGGCGTGGGGATGGCCGACACACCCATTCACCCAATCGACGATCTGGACTCGGTCGCCATGCCACAACACGTTGAGCGGGTGGAGGTCGCGGTGGAGGAGTACGGGCCGCGTCGTGGTCGGCATCGAGCGCCCTTGGAACGCGTGAATGGCTTCGGCCCACAGTTTGCTGTCGCCCCAATCGGGTGGCGTCAGTTGGGCCGACGCCCACGAGCGCCATGGCGGCAAGCCGTGTTGGGTTGGCAGCTCGACTCGGTGGATCCCCTGGGCGGCGGCGGCCAGTCGGACCACTCGGTCGACGAGTTCGGTGGGAGCGGTGACCATATGGCCGGGCACAAAGCTCATCAGCAGTCGCCCTGGTCCGGTGGCGATCAGCTCGGGGGCATTGACAGGCGAGCTGGCGAGGAGGCCCAGCACCGTTGCCTCGTTTTCGATCAGGTGGGGCTCTCGCTCGAGCCACTCGGTGTCGGTGATGTGTCGGCTCACCACGATGCGGCCATCGGCCAACTCGTGGCGAGTGACGACGGACGACATTCCGCCGATCAGAGCCGTTGAACGCAGCACCTCGACCCCGGTCACCTGCTCGACCCAAGGGCCGCCAGACTCGACTGCTCGGGCGTCGCCTGGTGTTGACGGGTCAGGCATCGGGAAGTGGGTCGGTGGCCAGATGGGAATGCAGATGCATGTCGTGGAGGCCATCGCCATGGATCGCCGATTGCCGTTTCACTCCCTCGGATGTGAATCCCGCTCGTTCGGCCACCGCGCACGAGGCGAGGTTCAGCGTCGAGTGTTCGAGCTCGATTCGGCCTAGACCATAATTGTGCCCCCAGCGTGTCGCCGCGATCGTCGCCCTCAGAGCAACTCCTTGTCGTCTCGCGTGGGGCAGGACCCAGTAGCCGATCTCAGCGATTCCATCTGCCAGTTGGGTGTGGAGTGCGCAGCGGCCGAGCACAGACTCGTCGGCGACGTCGATGATCGCCCAACCGCTCGACTGCTCGTTCGTCCAGGCATTCTGCGTCGACTCGATCCATGCTTCGGCCTGGTCGAGGGTGTGCATTCGCCGTGTGTGCCAACGGATGATGTCGGGGTCGCGAAAGGCGGCCAGCACCGCCGGGGCATCCGAGAGTCGCCACGGCCGGAGGGCCAGCTCATCGTCGATGTTCACCGTGGGCTGGACGGTGTCGCGCATCGTGCCAGCAGGTATGGCGTCGACTGTTGTTCTGGTCACGCAGTGATGATGACAGACCGAGCGCCTCGTCGGCCGTCGAATCGACTCCAACAGCTACGGTCTCCGCGAATGACTGGCACCGATTTCAACACCACCGACACCAGCGGCCTCGCCATCGACATCGGCCGTCTTCAACAGCGTCTCGCCGACCTCGCAGCCATTGGTGCGATCGAGGGCACCGAAGGCTGTGCTCGTTTGGCGCTGACCGATGAGGACAAGGCGGGTCGCGATCTGGTGATTGCGATGATGACCGACCTCGAGATGACGGTCACGGTGGATGGCATCGGCAACGTGATCGCCACGATGCCAGGTCAGATCGACGGGTCGCCCGTGATGTGTGGCTCGCACATCGACACGGTTCGCACCGGTGGCCGCTACGACGGAAACCTCGGTGTGTTGGCGGGTCTCGAAGTGGTCGAGGTGCTTCGATCAGCCGGGATCACCCCGTACCGTCCGATCGCCGTGGGCATCTTCACTGACGAAGAAGGGGCTCGTTTCGCGCCGGACATGCTCGGCAGCCTCGTGTACGTCGGGGGTATGGCGCTCGAAGAAGCACTCGACATCACAGCGATCGATGGCGCCCGACTCGGCGACGAACTCGTTCGCATCGGCTACGACGGGCCGATGCCCGTCCCAGGCCCGACTCCGCATGCCTTCATCGAACTGCACATCGAGCAGGGGCCCGTTCTCGAGGCCGAGGGGATCACGATCGGGGCTGTCACCGGGGTGCAGGGCATCAGCTGGCAAGAGGTGACGGTGAGAGGTCAGAGCAATCACGCCGGCACCACTCCGATGAACCTACGTAAGGACCCCGGCTACGTCGCCGCTGCCTGCGCTGCGTTCATGCGAGAGCTCGCCATCGACCTCGGGCACCCGCAGGTGGCCACGTGTGGCCGTATCCAGTTCGCTCCGAACCTCGTCAATGTGGTCCCCGCCAGCGCCACGTTCACCGTCGATCTTCGCAACACCGATGAAGCCACGCTGCAAGAGGCCGAGCAGCGGTTCGCGGCGTTCTTGGCCTCGACCGCAGCAGCCGAGGGCTGCACCTACGACGTCGAAGAACTCGCCCGTTTCGAGCCGGTGGTGTTCGATCCTGCCGTGGTGGACCTCGTCGCCGACACCGCTGTTCAACTTGGCCACTCGGTCAAGCGCATGCCCTCTGGTGCGGGTCATGACGCCCAGATGTTCGCTCGGGTCTGTCCGACCGCCATGGTCTTCACCAACAGCAGAGATGGGCTCAGCCACAACCCGATGGAGTACACGGCACCCGATGATCTCGAGGCCGGTTCCAACGTGATGCTCCACGTGATGTTGGCACTGGCCGCCGACTGACGAGATCTGGCCCAAGCGATGCGGTCCGACGATTATCCTCTCGGGGATGAGCGAGTTGCCTGAGCCCAAGTTCCGCAAGACCAAGACCGAGAAGTGGGCCGTGATGGCGCCGGTCGAGACCCTCGAGGCCGCTCTGGCCAGTGACGGCGTGGTCCAGGTGCTGAAGAAGTCCGGTGACCACTCCAAGTTCACGGTCGGCTCGCTCGGCAAGCCGTTCGACGTCGACGGCATCCAGATGTGCTACGGCTACGCCCCGGGTGACGAAGACTCCGGCGGTCAGAGCAGCGGTGGCGCTCGCACTTCGGGTGGTGGACGTTCTGCACCTCCCCCGGAATACCAAGGGCCGCCTTCGGAATCGCAGGCGCCGCCTCCATCACGCGATGAATCCGAGCCGATGCCAGAGTTCCAGGGAGACGATCAGTGGGACGACGCGTTTTGATTTCGTGAAGAAGAACACTTCTGACTGGTGAGGCCCCGGGCCTTCAACAGTTTGTAGAGTGCTCGGATGACGAACACTCCCACGGCTCCAGCCGTCGACGACGGACTCGCCATCTTCGGCGAGTTCGACCCCGCTGGACAGCAGTCCTACGACAACGCAGTCACCCGGTTCCGTGAGAACAACATCGTGTTGCCGACGTTCGCTCAGCTGCGTGACCCGTCGACCATTCCGGCCTCGATCGTCGAGCAGCTCGCCGGCATCGAGAAAGATTCGTCGCACCCGCTCAACCTCTTCCGGGTCCATTGGCACAACGAGCACACCGACGCCCCTGGCGACAACTTCCCCGGATTCGTCGATGTTCCCACCCACATCGAATTGCCAAAGGAACTGACCGGCGTCGACGCCCGCATCGTCTTGGCCTTCGGCAATCGGTTCCCGATGATTCGGGCTCACAAGGTCCTCGCCGCCTACAGCTGTCTCGTGGCTCGGCTCGTCACGGGTCGATTCGACCCGACCGCCAATCGCGCCATCTGGCCGAGCACCGGGAACTACGCCCGCGGCGGTATCGCCATCTCGAAGATCATGGGGTGTCGGGGTGTGGCGATCCTGCCCGAGGGCATGAGCCGTGAGCGCTTCGAGTGGCTCAATCGCTGGACGGAGAACCCCGAGGAAGACATCATCAAGACGTTCGGCACCGAGAGCAACGTCAAGGAGATCTATGACGCCTGCCACGAGCTCGAGAAGGATCCGATCAACGTCATCCTGAATCAGTTCAGCGAGTTCTCGAACCACCTGGGTCACTACGCCGTGACCGGCCCGTCGATCGAGAAGGTGTTCAACCATGTCACGGCTTCCAAGCCCGGTCGCCTTGCTGCCTACGTGTCGGCCAGCGGCTCGGCCGGCACGTTGGGCGCCGGTGATTATCTGAAGGACCAGCACGGTTCGAAGATCGTGGCCGTTGAAGCGCTCGAGTGCCCGACCATGCTCTACAACGGCTTCGGCGACCACAACATCCAGGGCATCGGCGACAAGCACATCCCGCTGATCCACAACGTCACCAACACCGACATGGCGGTTGCCATCAGCGACGACGCAACCAACAAGCTCGACATCCTCTTCAACTCGCCAGCAGGCAAGCGCCTGCTGGTTGACCGTGGCGTGGCCCCCGAACTGGTCGACATGTTGGTCGACTTCGGCTACTCATCGATCTGCAACACGTTGGCTGCGATCAACGCCGCCAAGGTCTGGGACCTCGGTCCGGACGACGTCGTGATGTCGGTCGCCACCGACGGATCCGACCTCTACAATTCAGACCGCGAACGCATCATGTCCACCCACTTCGCTGGCGGATTCGACGATGCTGAGGCCGCAGCCGTTTACGAAGAGCATCTGGCTGACGTCGACACCACCCACGCCATGGAGATGGGCGAGGTCGAGAAGAATCGGGTGTTCAACCTCGGCTACTTCACCTGGGTCGAGCAGCAGGGCGTTGCGTTCGAAGACTTCGAACAGCGTCGCAGCCAGGACTTCTGGAACGGCCTGCGTCCCCTCGTCGACACCTGGGATGCCATGATCGAAGACTTCAACGCGAAGACCGGCGCGTCGCATGACAAGTAATTGACTCGGGAGGACCCGACCCCTCCCAAGTGAGCGATCAACTCCGTTAGTGAGCGAAGCGAAGTGCGGGGTCGGACCCTCCCAAGTTCCCTGGCCCTTGTGTCAGGATGGGCTGATGGTGAATCGGTTTCAGATCACGGTCGACGCAGCCAGCCCTCGTGCGCTCGGGGCGTTCTGGTGTGACGTGCTCGGCTACATCGAACAGCCGCCACCACCGGGCTTCGACACCTGGGAAGAGGCGCTCGACGAGATGGGTATCGATCGATCCGATCCTGATCGTGCCTTTGCGATCGTTCCGCCGGACATGGACGGTCCGCGCATCTTCTTCATGAAGGTGCCTGAGGGGAAGACGGCCAAGAACCGATGGCACCTCGACGTCGGCGTCGATGATCTCGACCAGCGGGTTGCGGAACTCGTTGCGCTGGGCGCCACCATGGTTCGCGAGTTCGACGAGCCCGACGGGCACTGGGTCACCATGCTGGATCCTGAAGGTAACGAGTTCTGCCTCCAGGGTCCCCGTTGAAACTTGGGAGGGTCCGACCCCCTCAGGTTGCGGGGGTTAGCCTGAGCGAGTGAACGAGGCAGACCCCGACTCGAACCCCTTCGTCCGATTCCGCGAGCGTCTCGATTCCTACGACGTTGTTCGCCGAGGCCGGATGACCGACGAGGCATTCGTCGACCTCGTCACTGAACTCGACGGCGCGGTTGCCGAAGCTGACGGTCACGGCCACGGCTTCGTCATCACGCCGGTGATCGATGGCTCGGCGCTTGCCGCTGCCGCAGGGCTCGACGTCGACCTGGTGATCAAGACCGAGCCTCACAACATCGGTGGTTCACACAAGGCCAGGCATCTGATGGGCGTGGCCATTCACCTTCGTGTTTCAGAAGTCCTCGGCGATCCGATTCCGGAACGGTTGGCCATTGCCAGCTGTGGCAACGCTGCCATCGGCGCCAGCGCCATCGCCAAGGCGCTCGAACGTCCGCTCGATGTGTTCGTGCCGACCTGGGCTGATGCTGCAGTGATCGACCGGCTGGAGCATCTCGATGCCAGCATTCAGCGGTGCGAGCGTCGTGAAGGCGAAGCCGGGGACCCCTGCTACCTCCGTTTCAGCGAGGCGGTCGCTGCTGGAGCTGCGGCGTTCAGTGTCCAAGGCATCGACACCCCCACGACGTTCGACGGCGGCCGAACCATTGGCTGGGAACTCGCCGAGCAGGTCGACGGGCTCGACGCGATCTACGTGCAGGTCGGCGGGGGAGCGCTCGCGACCTCGGTGTCGATGGCGCTTCCTGGCGTCCCGCTCTACCCGGTGCAAGCCGAGGGATGCGCTCCGCTCCGCCGAGCTTGGGACCTCCTTGCGCCCGAGTTCGATTTCGCAGCGGCCGAGGCTGCGCCCGAGACCTACATGTGGCCATGGGACGATCCCCAGAGCTACGCCACGGGGATCTTGGATGACGTCACCTACGACTGGCTCCCGCTGCTGAAGGCCACCCACGCGTCGGGCGGCGAGCCGATCGTCGTGCCTGAAGCGTGGATGCTGCGTGCTCACGAGATGGCGAAGACCGAGACCGGCATACCCGTGTGCTCGACCGGCGTCGCCGGCTTCGCTGGCCTGCTTCACCAGCCGTTGGAACGACCAAAGGGAGCCCCGAGGCCCAAGGTGGCGCTGCTCTTCACTGGCATCGATCGGACGCTCTAGCGAGTCGGGGGTGCCGAGGCATCTGCTTCTTCCGCAGCGATGCGCTCGCTCAACCGACCGCTGAAGGTTCGCAGGAACTCGTCGCTGCTCACGGCTTGCCCGTACAGAAATCCCTGTCCGATCTGGCAGCCTTGGGCGGCGAGGTAGTCCGCCTGCGGCTGCGACTCGATTCCTTCAGCAACCATCTGTAGTCCGAGTCGTTTCCCGAGGCCGATCGTCGCCTCGATCACGGCGCGCTGTCGACCATCGGTCGTGATCGCAGCGACGAAGCTCTGGTCGATCTTGATTTCTGACACCGGAAGCTCGACCAAGCGCGTCATCGATGAGTAGCCGGTTCCGAAGTCGTCGATGGAGAGACAGGCGCCGAGAGCGGACAGTTCGTTGATCACCTGCCGAGAGGCAGCGTGGTCGTCCATGATCTCGCTCTCGGTGATCTCCAGGATCAATTGGTCCGGGGCGAGATCGTGCCTGGCCAGGGCAGATTGCACCCGGGCGGTGAAGTCGAGATCGAACAACGACATCGCCGAGATGTTGACGGCGACGAAGAAGGGTTGCTCTGGTCTCGAAGCGCGGGCGGCGAAGGCGCATGCCTGCTCGAGGACGACGTCGGCGAACTTGCCGTGTGCATTGGCAAGCCCCACGAGGTGGATGAACTCTGGTGGGCGAACGACGCCGTGAACGGGGTGATTCCACCGCATGAGTCCCTCGGCTCCGACCACTCGGCCGGTTGCGAGCTCGACCTGAGGTTGGAATTGCACTTCGAATTCACCCCGATCGAGCGCAGCGCTCAGGGACGCCGAGAGTTCGAGCTCGAGTTCATTGCGGACTTCCATCGCTTCGGTGAAGGGAAGATGGAGCAGGCCGCGGCGCTTTGCTTGGTACATGGCTGCGTCGCCGCGACGCAAGATGTCGCTGACATCGCTTGCATCGGTCGGAGCGATGACACTGCCGATCGAGACGTGGCTCACCAACGTCACATCGTCGATCGAAATGGGGGCAGAGGTCAGTTCGCCGATGGTTTGGACGATTCGGGTGATGGATCTCGGGTCGTCGACGAGGACGGCGAATTCGTCACCGCCGAGGCGACACACCAGCTCGCCTGGTGCCGCTGCTCGGAGTCGTTCGCCAATCGTACGCAACACGTGATCGCCGGTGCCGTGACCGAGCGTGTCGTTGATCTCTTTGAACCGATCGAGATCCAGCATCAGCAGCCCGAATTGAGGTGAGATGGCCTCGAGTCGTTCATTCAACTGCTCGAGCAACACATGACGGTTGGCCAAGCCGGTCAGTTCATCGCTCGATGCGCGACGGTGGACTCGGGCGTGTCGTTCGATGAGGTCGGTGGCATCGGTGAAGTAGCCGTAGAGCGTCATTGCCCCGTCGTCACCCAAGAGTGAGCTGTTGACGATGCTCAGCCAGATCCAGCGACCGTCCTTGTGGCGGTAGCGAGCGGAGCGTTCGAACTCGGCACCGTGGACGAGGTCATCGGAGGAAATCCAGAAGTCGTCGAGATCGTCGGGGTGGATGATGTCGCGGTGATCCAACTGCATCCACTCCTCGACGGTCCAACCCGTCACCCGCACGACGTTTGGTGAGATCCATGTGACACGACCGGTCAGGGGATCAGCTGTCCACACCACGGCGGCGACTGCGTCGAACAAGTCGGACCGGTGTTGTTCGATCGCTTCGAGCTCGGACCAGACCTTGTCGCCGGTCTGCCCTCTCAGGATCAGCATGACGGAGGCAACGATCGATGTCGCCAGCCACATGTGTTGGCCTGTACCGGCTCCGACACCAACGAGTGTGAGACCGATGACTGCCATGACCACGTTCGCCAGCCGTGCTCGCTTTCGATACGCGGGATCGCTGGCGACGAGGGCGAAGATCAGGATGGCGGGGGCCCAAAGCGTGGGAGCGAGGACTGCCGCCGCTGTGCATGCCGCAGTGTCGTGGATGGGCCGAGCGGACGCGAGCCGAGCGTTCGGGAGGAAGCGATGCCAGTAGAGCTGAAGCGGCAGGATCGCTGCCAGGAGAGCAAAGACGAGCTCTCGGTTCTGGACTTCGGGCACCAGCAACGCCGCAAGGGCGAACATGGCCACCTTGGAGGTCCAGCCGATGCGGACCCCATAGGACACGTTGCGATTCCGGGCCTCGGGCGCGAAGGGAACGAGCGCAGCGGCGGCGCGGTTCTCGTCGGCGGGTCGGCGGGTCATCACCCCCTTGTTCTCGTCGTTCCTTGGGTGACCTTGACCAGAAAGGCTGCGGTTGGTTCATTGGTCCCTGATGCGATCGACCCTTTGGGGCCATTCGGTATCAAGAGGGGCAATCTGGCCTATGGCGAGCGATCAACCTAGGGTTCGGAGATGGCAGACGTTCACGACCAATTGCTCTCCGTTCGACAGAGCGGACAAGCGATCATTCTTCTCACCTACCGAGGAGATTGGTGACCCTACTGCTGTGGCCAACTCGTGCGGTTGGCCGCTGCCGCTGATCGAATCCACGGCGCTGGCGCCGAGGTGATTGCGATCAGCATCGATGACGAGACTCGCCAGGCCGGCATGTTCGATCGCTGGCCTACGCCTCATGTCCAGTACGTCGCCGATCCGGGAGGCGAGCGGTTCCTTGGCCCCTTGGGCCTGATCGACCCGAATGACGAGCGCGGCATCGCCTTGCCCGCCATGCTCGTGATTGCTCCTGACGGATCCGAGGTGTACCGCTATCAGGGCCGCGATTTTGCCGACCGGACCACCGATGACGACGTGTACGCCGCGCTCGACGCCCTCGGACTCGTTGCCATCGACGCGCCCAGCGGCGGCCCGGTGTCTGACGTGCCAGACGATCTCCGTCGCTTCTTCCCTGCGAAGAACTTCGGTCCGTACTTCATGGGCAACAAGTTCGGTGCCCTTGCGATCGAGAGCCGTCTCGGTGATTCAGAAGCCAGTGCGATGGCCAAGGAGCACCGACAGATGGCAGATGCCACCCTGGAAGCGTGGGCTGCGTTGCAGTAGCTGGCTCGCATGCTCGGCAGTAACCGACTGCTGAGCATGCGAAACGTCGCGGTTTCGTGGCACTCTCAGCAGGTTCATTCCTCGAAAGGACCTCACATGGCAGAAATCACTCTCGGCGGCAACCCCGTCAACACCGGTGGATCGGTACCCGCAGCGGGTGCTGCTGCGCCCGACTTCACCCTGACCGGCCCAGATCTCGCTCCGATCACCAAGGCCGACTTCGCCGGTCAGAACGTCGTGCTCAACATCTTCCCGAGCGTTGACACCCCCACCTGCGCCACCAGCGTTCGTACCTTCAACGAGCGTGCGGCATCGCTCGACAACACCACGGTCCTTTGTGTCTCGGCTGATCTCCCCTTCGCTCAGGGTCGCTTCTGCGGCTCCGAGGGACTCGAGAACGTCAAGACCGCTTCGACGTTCAAGAACCCCGACTTCCTCGAGACCTTCGGCGTGTCGATGCTCGACGGTCCGCTCGAGGGCCTTGCCGCTCGCGCTGTTGTGGTCATGAACGGCGCAGGCGAGGTCGTGCACAGCGAACTCGTCGGCGAAATTGCCAATGAGCCGAACTACGACGCTGCCCTCGACGCACTCAGCTGATGGCTGACGTCACCATCTTCCACAACAAGCATTGAAACTCTTCGGTCAATGCCGTGCGCATTGCAGAAGAGCTCGGTGTTGAAGCCGACATCGTCAACTACATCCAGGATCCACCGGACGCTGACACGCTCCGCTCCATCATCGCCAAGCTCGAAGACGAGCCGACAGCCTTGGTGCGCCGCGACAGCAAGTTCAAGAAGCTGGAACTGACTGAAGACGATGTCCAGAGTGTCGATCAGATCGTCGACATCTTGGTGAAGCACAAGCAATTGCTGCAGCGTCCCGTTGTGGTGACGGCGGACAAGGCCATCGTCGGCCGTCCAAAGGACCGGATTCGGGAACTCTTGTCGTAGCTCGAAGTCCAACCACGTCGAATGAAGAGGTAGTCATGTCACGCCACGGTGCCGATGTCGATCGAACCAATGAGTGGGAGCGGATGCGCAAGCAGCATCTGCTACCGAAGGATCAGCGGCCGGTCTCGACGGCCCGTGGTGTGCATCACCTGGCGCTGCTGAGCAGCAACGTCGAACGGACCATCGACTTCTACCAGGGCATGCTCGGCTTCCCGTTGACTGAGCTCTTCGAGAACCGTGACTACCAGGGCTCGACGCACTTCTTCTTCGACATCGGCAACGGGAACGCTCTGGCGTTCTTTGATTTCCCCGGGCTCGACCTCGGGCCGTACGCCGAGGTGCTCGGCAGCATGCACCACCTGGCGATCTCGATCGATCGCTCGGCTTGGGAAGACGCCCGAGCAAAGCTCGATGCTGCGGGCATCGACTATCACCTCGAGAGCGACGCTTCGATCTACTTCAGCGGCCCTGACGGAGAGCGCCTCGAGTTGCTCTCTGACCCACTGGGCGAGATGTACGGCGAGATCGTGCTCTAGTGCCCTGACCGACTCCGCCTGCGTGCTCAGCCGCAGCGCTCGAAGCTGTTGTCCAGTGGCGTCAGACCTGCGGCTTGCGCTCGGTCTGCGAACTCGAGAAGACCGGGTTGTGCGGCCATCCAATCGATCTTGTCATCGAGCGCTGGGTCGGCATCCACGTCGAACACGAACGCGGCAAACGTCTCGGCGAAGTCCTCGTCTGGACTGCTTGCGGCGTAGGGGCCGAGGAAGTCGGCGTTGAGGTCGCACCGAGGTTCACCGAGGTCGGAACTCGCATCCGCCATCGGGTCGAAGTCGCTCAGCATCTGATCAGTCCAGAACAGGTCGACCCACTGCGCCATCAGGGCGTCGTTGTAGAAACAGCCGTCACCGTTGTCGAACGTGTCGCAGTCTTCGGGAAGGGTCGCTCGGTCGATCTGGGTGGTGCCGAGAGTGAAGACGTGGCTGAACTCGTGAGCAACGGTGAGGTAGGACTCGTTCTCGTCGTCGTTGAACGATGCGAGGTTGATCGACATCTGGAAGATCGTGCCGTCGTCATCGAGTGTGTTGACGAAGGCGAGCGTGACCTCATCGCCTTCCTCGCCACCCGAGAAGCCACCGAACAGGCCGAGGTCGGCGCGTGCCGCCGTAGGGGCGATGATGGCAAGGGCCTCCCATGCGGCATACAGGGTGGCGTCCTCCGAGCCGAGACAGGTGGCGCCGAGGATTCCGTCGACCACGACGTGGACGGTCGAGAACTCGGTGTCGCCACCGCCGACCGCTTCGGCTGAGCAGTCGACGTCGTCACGGGTGAGCGAAAGATCAATGTCGTCGCTGGCGGTGGGTGTGTCCAGCGCGGCGTTGTCTCCGCCGCCGACGTCGTCCAGGCTCTGGGTTTCGTCGCTGGCGCACGCAGTAAGCAACGCTGCACACAGGACCAGAACCCCAATGAGTGTCGTTCGCATCGGCGTGATGGTATTCGCAAGCGCTGTCATGAAGTGCCCTGTGGCGGGTCGACCTATGCTCACCCGCTTGCCAGTGATCGAGATGTGCGAGTGATCGAAACAACAGCATGAGCAGGGCCGACGGCGCTCCGGATCTGCTCGACATGTCGGGTGTGCGGCCGTACCTGGCGTCGAGTGCGTTCGCGAGCACCGGCATCTCCTTGATGCTGGCGGTGCTGTTCAAGCAGGCCTTCGACATCACCGGGAACGCACTGACCATCGGCATCATCGGCCTTCTGCAGTTCATTCCGGCCGCGCTGTTGGTTTTCGTCAGTGGGTACGTCGCAGATCGCTTCGATCGGCGACGCGTCACCGCAGTCATGGCACTTGGTCGCATCCTGTGTGCTGTTGCCTTCGTCGTGTACAGCCGAGACGTCGGCGACGTGGCCGATGGCTCTGACGCTGCTGTTTGGCCGCTGTACGTGATCACGTTCTTCTTCGGCACCTTCGATGCGATTGCGATTCCGGCCAGGCGTGCGCTTGCCCCGCTGGTCGTCGAGCGTCAGTATCTGCCCAGGCTGGCCGCAGCGGCAACCGTGACTCGGGTGCTGTCTGGCATCGTCGGCGCCATTGCGTCGGGCTACCTGTATTCGATTGGTACCGATGTTGCCTACATCGCTGTTGCCGTGTTGTTCGCGCTGTCCATCCCTTTGGTGTTGCGCACGACCTATGCCGTGACGCCGAAGCGATTGACGAATCGTCCCTCGTTGAAGCTGGCGCTCGAGGGTCTGCGATTCATTCGCCGTTCGCCGATCGTGTTGTCGGCCATCGCGCTCGACATGTTCGCCGTGTTGTTCGGCGGAGCCGTTGCCTTGATTCCTGTGATTGCGGAGGAGCGCTTGGGTGTGGGCGACGTGGCGTATGGCTGGTTGCGAGCGTCGCCGGACATCGGCGCCGGCTTGACGGCGTTGTGGCTTGCTCGACGTCCGGTCACGCGCCGTGTGGGGCCCATGTTGCTTGGCGTTGTTGCCACGTTCGGCCTGTTCCACATCACGTTGGGGCTGACCACCAGTTACGCCGTTGCCTTCGGCTCGCTCATGATTGCGGCTGGAGCCGACATGGTGTCGGTCACGATCCGCTCGACGCTGGTACCCCTGGCCACGCCGGACGAGCAACTTGGTCGGGTCACCGCAGTCGAGAGCGTGTTCATCGGCGCTTCCAACGAGCTGGGTGCGTTCCAGAGCGGTGTGGCGGCGCGCTATCTCGGTGTTCCGCTCGCCGTCGCCGGTGGCGGCTTCGCCACCGTCCTCATTGCGGCGGGCTTCGCTGCCTTCGTTCCCGCCCTTCGGCGCATCGATACCTACGACGATGTCCAAGCCGGTCGCTGATGGATTGGCGGAATGAACTCGTGGTCTGAGCCTCAGTGGGGCACAATCTCACCCATGAGCACCGGCGCACCCAGTGGGCGTAACCAGATCGATCCCTTTGGCGACGGCCATCGCATTCCCGGTCATCGAGCCGCGACCCTCACCGGGAACCGGGACTACGGCGACTCGTGGATCTACTGCGACATGGATCCTTCGCTGGCGCTCGAGCGAAAGTACGAGCGACTGTTCTTTCTCGATGAAGCAACGGCGCTTGCCGGTGGCTTTCGCCCGTGCAATCGGTGTCGGCGCAAGGCGCTCGAGAGGTTCAAGGAGCGGTGGGCCGAAGGCGTCGATCCCTCTCATCGAACCGCAGAGATCGATACACGACTTCGCGAAGAGGGCACGGTCCGCAAGGCCGAGCGCCCATCAGACCTGCCGGTCGGCACGATCATCCATTTCGAAGACGAGTACTACCTGATCGTCGAAGGTGGGATGCGTCAGTGGAGCTTCACCGGCTACGGCCCACAGGTCGAGCAACCGAAGCGACGGGTTGAGGTGACAACACCGCCGTCCACCGTGGAAGCGTTGCGCGCCGGCTACGAGGTCGAACTGCATCCGAGCGCTACGGCGTGACTGCGCCC
The DNA here is from genome assembly GCA_964351995.1 of uncultured Acidimicrobiaceae bacterium. Lineage (GTDB taxonomy): Bacteria > Actinomycetota > Acidimicrobiia > Acidimicrobiales > SZUA-35 > SZUA-35. The sequence goes on from CAYGQE010000002.1 coordinate 18,442, forward strand.
CTCGACGGTCTTCGCGTTCTCGATCTGTCACGCGTTCTCGCCGGGCCGTGGTGTACGCAGCTGCTCGCCGACCTCGGCGCTGATGTCATCAAGGTCGAGCGGCCTGGCCGCGGCGACGACACGAGGCAATGGGGCCCGCACTGGCTCGCCAACGCCGATGGATCGCCTGGCACCGAGTCGTCGTACTACCTGTCGGCGAACCGGAACAAGCGGTCGGTCACGATCGATCTTGCCAGTGCGGCCGGCCAGGAGATCGTCACCGACCTGGCTCGATCGTCTGATGTCCTCGTCGAGAACTTCAAGGTAGGCGGCTTGGTCGACAAAGGCCTCGACTACGAGACGTTGCGACTGGTGAACCCTCGCCTGGTCTATGCGTCGATCACGGGATTTGGGCAGACCGGACCTCGGGCGTCTGACCCTGGTTACGACTATCTGGCTCAGGCGCTCAGCGGCTTCATGAGCGTGACGGGTGATGCGGACGGACCACCAGTCCGGGCCGGCGTCGCAGTGTCAGATCTCAGCACCGGGATGTACACGACCGTCGCCGTGCTCGCAGCGCTGCTGCGGCGCAGCGTTTCGGGCGTGGGCCAGTACATCGACGTCGCCCTGCTCGACACTCAAACGGCGATGCTGGCCAACCAAGCCAGCAGTTTCCTGGTTGGCGGCGTGGCCCCTGGCCGCTCCGGCGACTGGCACCCAAGCCTTGCTCCGTATCAGATGTTCGAAGCGACCGACGGTTCGTTCATCATCGCCTGCGGCAATGACAGTCAGTTCCGCACCCTGTGTGGCGTTATTGGACGGCCCGAACTCGCCGACGACGATCGCTTTGCCAAGAATCCGGGCCGTGTGACGAACCGCCCGCTCCTTGCTGACGAGTTGAACCAGGCGCTGCGGACCAAGGATCGAGCCCACTGGCTCGCCGCTCTGCCTGCAGCTGGAGTGCCGGCAGGGTCGGTCAACTCGATCGCTGACGCTTTCGCCGAGCCCCAGCTGCAGCACCGCAATGTTCGCATCGACCTGCCCCATCCCACCGCAGGCTCTGCGCCCGGCGTGGCCAATCCGATCAAGTTCAGCGAGTCGCCGGTCGAGTATCGATCCGCACCGCCGCTGTTGGGTCAGCACACCGACGAGGTGCTCGCCAACGTGCTCGGCTTCGATGCCGACCACATCGCCACCCTCCGCGCCGACGGCACCATCTAACAACCCCTTTTCTACGTGCGGAACTGGGCCATGTGTCTGGCGAGGTCGGCTCGGTAGGTCGCTGTTCGTTCGAGTTCGAGATCCTCGAAGCCGCGCACGTGGTCGGGAAGCGAAGCAATGATCGCTGCAGCGGCGAGCCGTTCCGGCGTGCCGTCCAGCCGAAGGCCGTCGATGAGCTCGTCGATCACCATTCGGTACTCGTCGATCAGTTCTCGCTCGACGATCCTGACACGAGCACGGCCGAACGGATCGAACGCTGTTCCACCGTCGCCGAGCCGCTGTGAATGGGGACCTGACCCCTGGTGGAAGTGGGTGGGAGAAAGAGGGTTACATCGCTTGCGTGAGGCCGCCGTCGACCACGAGCACCTGGCCGGTGGTGTAGCGGTTGCGGATGAAGGCCAGGACAGCCTCGGCGCAGTCGTCTGGGGTGGCCGAGCGCGGGATCGGGGCGGCAGCGGCGACGGCGGCGTGCTGGGCATCCCAGCTCTCGGTCCATGGAGTGGCAACGAGGCCGGGGGCGACGGCGTTGAAGCGGAGCGGGCCGTAGCTCTTCGCCAACAGTGCCGTCATCTGGTTGAGCGCAGCCTTGGCCATCGAGTAGGCCATGGACGAGCCGACAGGGCGGACACCGGCGATCGACGTGATCGTGATGACATTGCCGTCGTCGGACTTGCGAAGGTGAGGGATGGCGGCCTTGGTCAGCCACCACGTGCCGTAGACGTTGACCTGGAAGGTCTTGTCGAAGATCTCGTCGGTGAGCTCATCGAGGTTGTGGTGGGGGACCACAGTGGTCCAGCCTGCGTTGTTGACCAGGATGTCGAGCTTGCCATAGGCCTCGATGGTGGCGTCGATGAGTGCCTTGCCCTGCTCCTGGTCCGAGATGTCGGCCTGGACGTAGATCGACTCGCCTGGAAGCGAAGCCGACACCGCCTCGCCAGCTGCGACTGAGGTCGAGGAATTCACCACGACCTTGGCGCCAAGTGCGGAGAGTCGGCGTGCCGTCTCCTCGCCGATTCCGCTCGACGATCCCGTCACGATTGCTACTTTGCCTTCAAGTTCCATTGCCATGTTCTCTTCTCTCCAAACCCCGGGTTCGGGACCGTCAGTTTTGGCGCTGTCAGCCCCGGGTTCGGGGCTTGTTTCGATTACGCCTCGTCGCGAATGACTTGCAGGCCCGCTGGGTCGACCAGGCTGTCGAACAACCGCATGTTGTGGTTGTGTCCGACGTGGTGCAAGCCGAACGCCGACTGGATCGCGGTGTACATGCCCATCGCATCGAGGCTGTTGTTGACCGACTGCTTGGCCAGGGTCAGCCCGATCATCGGCCGCTTGGCGATGTGTGCTGCCATCTCCAGGGTCGCCGACTCGAGCTCGTCTCTTGGCACGACTTTGTTGACCATGCCGTGTTGCAGGGCTTCGGCGGCGGTGATGGCCCGGCCGGTGAACAGCATCTCTTTGGCCAGACGAGCACCCGCCTCGTATGGGTGGGTGAAGTACTCGTGGCCGTTCACCCCGAAGGCAACGACAGGGTCAGAGAACGTGGCCTCTTCGCTGCAGACGATCAGATCCATCGGCCACACGAGCATGAGTCCGCCAGCGATCACCTTGCCCTGGACCTGAGCGATGGTCGGCTTGGGGAGGTTGCGCCAGCGCCAGCAGAGACCGATGTACATCTCGGCTTCACGCGCCATGTACCCCTCGGCGCCATCGGCGTCGAAGTGGCATTGCGTGCCGATGGTCGGCAAGTTATTGATGTCGGACTCATCACGCAGGTCGTGGCCAGACGAAAAATGGTTGCCCTCGGCGGCCAGGACGATGCACCGAACCTCGGTGTCTTTCGCAGCAACATCGAAGGCCTCGTTGAGCTGGCTGAGCATCAGATAGTCCTGGGCGTTGGCCGCCTCGGATCGAGTGAGCGTCACCCGGCCGACACCAGGTGCCGGCTTGTCGAATCGGACTCGTTCCCACTCGGTCTGCGTTGCCATCGGCACAAGGTGTCACACGGCGACACGATGCGCCACCTGAGCCGTTCGTTCGCTGCTCACTCGACGGCTAACGTCCGCTGCATGAGCGAGCAACTCCGAACCTTCACCCGTGGCATCTATGCCTTCGATGCCGTGGTCCAGCGTGTTCCCACCGACAAGTGGGCAGCACAAACTCCATGCCCCGATTGGAACGCAGCCCAGCTGGTCGAGCACCAGTGCGCAGTCCTCAACGGCGTCGCCGCCATGGCCGAGACCGGCGGCATGGCGGCACCCACGCCATCGGCTGACAACGAGCCAGCCGCGATGTGGAACGAATGCCGAGATCGTGTCCTCGCCGCCCTCGACACCAAGGGGGCGCTCGCTCAGGAGGGCCCGTTCTGGTTCAAGGCGGCCACGATCGACGACGTCTGCGGTGCAGTGCTCTGGGATCCAGTCACCCATGCGTGGGATCTGGCGACGGCAGCAGGAATCGAGCATGGCCTGGCCGATGATCTGCTCGAAGCGACGCTCGCAACCGTCGAGCCGCGGATGGAGATGCTGGCCAAGAGCGAGCGCACCGCTGCCCCCATCGAGGTCGGAGCCGATGCGTCGATGCTGCAGCGTTACCTGGCCACCGTTGGCCGCTCTGCTGACCACTCGGACTGAGCATCCAGATGGCTCAGCGCCCGAACATCGTTTTCATCATGAGTGACGACCACGCGTCGCACGCGATCTCCGCCTACGGCAGCCGCATCAACCAGACCCCGAACCTGGATCGCATCGCCGAGGGCGGCATGCGATTCGACTCGGTGTTCTGCACCAACTCGATCTGCACGCCCAGCCGGGCCGCGATCCTGGCGGGTACCTACAACCACGTCAACGGTGTCACCACACTCGACACCCACATGGACAACACGCTGTGGACGTTTCCGAAGGCGCTGCAGGCCGCTGGTTACCGCACCGCCATGTTCGGTAAGTGGCATCTGGGCCATGGCCCCGCCCACGATCCCACCGGCTTCGACTTCTGGCGGATCCTCCCCGGGCAAGGGCACTACCACAATCCCGTGATGCTCCAAGCTGGGTCGAACCCCGTCGTCGAGCGTGGTGGCTACGTGACCGACCTGATCACCGACGATTGCCTGGGCTTCCTCGATCGCCATCAGGCAAAACATGCGGATCAGCCGTTTGCGATCTTCTGTCACCACAAGGCACCGCACCGCACGTGGGAGCCGAGCAAGAAGCACTTCACGATGTACGACGACGTCGACATCCCCGAGCCCGACACGTTCCGGGACGATCTGGCGGGCCGGGCCGATGTGATCCAGGCCGTGAAGATGCGCATGATGGACCTCGACCCGATCATCGATCTGAAGGCGACCGTGCCGCCTGGCCTGACCCTCGATGAGGAGATCAGCTGGCGCTACCAGCGCTACATCAAGGATTACCTCCGAGTGGTGGCCTCGATCGACGACAATGTCGGTCGCCTGCTCGATCGTCTCGACGTCGATGGTCTCACCGACAACACGATCGTGATTTACACCTCGGACCAGGGCTTCTTCCTGGGCGACCACGGCTGGTTCGACAAGCGCTTGATGTACGAAGAGTCCCTCAACATGCCGTTCCTCGTTCGATACCCGAAGGCCATCACTCCAGGCACGACGAATGACGACATCATCGTCAACGTCGACTTCGCTCCGACGCTCCTCGAGTTGGCTGGTGTCGATGCGCCCGACCATCTCCAAGGCCGGTCGTTTGCCGAGGCCATGCGAGGTGACACACCAGACGACTGGCCCACCTCGATGTACTACCGCTACTGGATGCACCGAGATGGGGCCCATCTGTGCCCCGCCCACTACGGGGTTCGCACTCGCACCCACAAGCTGATCTGTTACTACAACGATCCGCTCGGTCAGGACGGGGCCAACGGCCCGATTGACCCGGTCGAATGGGAGTTGTTCGATCTCGTGGCCGACCCCATGGAGGTTGACAACATCATCGACGATCCCGAACACGCCGAGGTTCTCGCTGATCTTCGGGTGGAACTCGCTCGTCTTCAGGCCGAGTTCGCAGATGCGCCCTACCCCGGGGCCTGAACAGCTCGGAAAGCGGGCGACCGGAAAGGACGGCGAATCAGACTTCGCCCGTAGCCTTCCGGGATGCGTTGGTTGGGGGCAGGTGTTCTAGGGATCGCGCTCGTGCTGAGTAGCTGTACCTCGGCCGGGGATGAAGCCGTGACGACGTCGATCACCATCGATGCCTCCGAAGCCGTGGTCCACGACGACGCGATCCTTCGCTATGGCCTGTCGACCTCGCCGTCGGATCCGTGGGTGCATTACCGCACCAGCTGTGACACCTCGTGTGGGGTGGTCTTTGGCGCAATTACCGACACGCTCTTCGCCACCGCCATCAGTGGTGAAACGGTCGGCCTTCTCGTCGAGGAGCATGACGCGAACAACGACGACACGATCCACACCTGGCAGCTTCGCGAAGGTGTCACGTTCAGTGACGGCACCGAGTTGAATGCAGAGGCAGCGAAGCTCAACATCGATGCATGTCGACACAGCGCACTCACCGGCCCGAGCTTCGCCGGCATCGATGATGTCAGGGCGGAGGGGCACCTGTTGACCATCACGACACTGGCCCCGTGGGGAAATCTCTCGGTGCACTTTGCCGAGACTCCCTGTGGGCACATGTTCTCGGGTGCATGGCTGCGATCCCTGCCCGACCTTCCAATGCGAAGCGAAGGAGCGCCGTTCTTCGATCCGGCGATCGCTGGCATCCCGCCGGTGGGCGATCCGACACAGCCCGTTGGGCTCGGCGCCTTTGTGATGACGTCGTTTGTTCCCGGCAACGGAAACAGCACGCTGCTCGAACGCAACGAGACCTATTGGCGTGGCCCGGCGGGGATCACCGGTGAGCGCCTGCCTCGTGCCGAGGAGATCGAGTTGGTGGTGTTGGGTGACGACGTCACGCGCCGTGCCGGCCTACAGACCGGCCAGTTCGACCTCATCCACTCTCGAGATGCAGCAGGCGAGCGAGCGATTGCTGAGCTTGGCCCGGCGGTCTCCTCCGAGGCATTCGCCGGTGTCGTGCACGTGGTGATGAACGCAGCAGCCGACGAAGGCAACCCGCTTGCCTTGGTCAGTTGTCGAAGGGCCATCGACCGGTCGATCGATCGATCGAGGTTGAGCGAAGCCTTCGGGCGCTCGCCGAGCAACGGCCCCTTTTTCGATCTGGGAACCGGTGGTGAGTCGAGTCCTGATGGTGCGACGATCTCGGGAGGCTTCGATCCCGTGGCAGCCGCTCAGTGGGGTGCTCGATGCATCGAGAATCACGGCTCGGCGCTGACCCTCCGCTTGTTGGCCCCCGTTGGCGATGAACGAGCCGAATTGATTGGGTCGATGGTTGAACGCGCCATTGGCGTGCTGCCCGATGGCGGGGAAGTACAGATCGAGGTGGTGAACGTCGAGTCGGGCGATCTCGCACTCGCTGCCCTCCTCGGCGACTACGACCTTCTGCTCTGGGAGGGTTTTGCTGGCGTCCACCCGGATCTGTACTTCACATGGTGGTACGGCGAGGCCGCAGCACCGGTTGGGTCGTTGTCGACCAACGTGGGCCGGATTGACGATCCCGCCCTTGATCGTGCGCTCGTTGATCTGCGACGAGCCAGTGATGTTGACGAAAGCGACCGAGCGATCAACGAGATTCAGCGAGCCTTCGAAGCCGGGGCCCATACCTCGTGGCTCACCTCGGTGTCGTGGACCATTGGTTTCAATCCGTTGCTCGACCCTGATCTCGAGCGTCGTACGCCCGACGGGATCCAACTCGAGCCGATCATCAATGGCGTGCACAGTCTTCATCGACTCAGCGAGAGTTGAATGAACTAGTCACGTGAGGCGGAAATGAAGCCAGTCCAGACGCGACTCGGCCCCTCACGGTGGAGGGGCCGAGTGCGGTGTTCGTTGGGTTGGATCTACAGCGCCGACGAGCGGAAGGCCTTCCGCTTCTGCAACCAGTCACCGACTTGGTTGAGCGAGAGCACGGTGAACGAAAGCGCAAGTGACGGCCACAGCACCGGGAAGATGGTCTGCTTGATGTCCTTGCGGCCTTCGTTGATCATGTTGCCCCAGGTGGGTTCTGGAGGCTGGACGCTGAGTCCGAGGAAGCTGAGCGTCCCCTCGACCACGATAACGAACGCTGCGGCGACCAAGGCGTAGGCCAGCAACGTCGGGAGGACATTGGGGATGATTTCCCGGAAGAGGATTTTGAACTTCTTGGTGCCGATGGCCTGGGCGGCGTGGACGAACTCTCGGTTCGCAATCGCCAGCGTGTTGGCTCGAGCCACACGGGTGTAGGCCGGAATCGAGAGCAAGCCGATTACGAGTGCGATGATGAAGAGGTTGCGGACCTTGAAGATCGACACCATGGCGAGAAGGAGCACCAGCGCCGGGAAGGCGAGGATCACATCGATGATCGACATGATCACGGTCTCGGTCTTGCCCCGAACGTAGCCAACGAAGGTGCCGAGGAAACCGCCGACGATCACGCCGCAAGCTGCCGCGGTGCCAGCCACGATCAGGGAAGTCCAACCGCCCAGCACGATGCGAGCAAAGGTGTCACGACTCAAGATGTCGGTGCCCAGAATATGGCCGGCCGACGGACCCTCGTTGGGGAGCGCTGATCGTTCGCCGGTGCGGAAGTCGACGCCTTGGAAGAAGGGGTCTTGCAGTGGCAAGGCGCCGCCGACCCAGCCGTCGATCTTGGCGTAGATGGCGCCAACGAGGACGAAGGTCAGCCACAGGGCCGACAGCTTCACCGTGACGGTCATCTCTTTGAAGAGACCCCACGCCGAGGTTTTCTTCTTGCCCGGTGCGGTTGCACCGGAATCGATGGCCTCCGACGTGGAGATGTTCGTGAGCTTTTGGCTCGGGAATTCTGTGTCGGTACCGGATTCTGTGGCAGTCATGGCCTCAGCTCTTTCGGATTCGGGGGTCGATGGCAAGGTACAACAAGTCAACGAGCGTGTTCACAACGACGTACGCCGTCGCGATGAACACCGTGATGCCTTGGATCACGATGATGTCTCGCTGAGAGATGGCATTGATCAAACGGAAGCCGAGCCCGGGAAGAGCGAAGAGGGTCTCGATGACGACGGTGCCACCGAGAAGGGCACCGAAGTTGATACCGGCGATCGTGATGAGGCTGAGCGAACTGGGGCGCAGCGCATGGCGGAACAAGATGTAGCGGTCCTTGAGGCCCTTGGCCCGGGCCGAGAGCACGAAGTTCTCTTGCAGCGTGGCGATCATGTCAGACCGGAGCAGGCGGCTGAAGATCGCCATCTGGGTCAGCGACAGAGCGAAGGCGGGCAGGATCGCGGTCTTGAGGTTCGGGCCGATGCCCTCGCTGATGCGGTTCCAGCCGGTTGATGGCAACAGGTTGAATTTCACCGTCAACAGCCAGATCAACATGATGCCGACGATGAAGTTGGGAACCGAGAGGGCGACTTGCGCACCCGCTGAGGTGATCTGGTCGGCCTTGCCTCCCTGCCGATAGGCGCCGATAACGCCCATCGGGATGGCCATGATGAGGGCAAGAGCGACAGCGAACAATGCGAGCTGGGCGGTGACGGGAATGCGCTGCTTGATGGTGTCGGCCACGGGCTGATCGGTCACGAAGGAGCGTCCGAGATCGCCGGTCACGGCGTCGCCGAGCCAGATGCCGTAGCGGACGATGAGGGGATCGTTGAGGTTGAGTTCCTCGCGGATTCGCTCGATGGTCTCTGGATCGCGCGGCGCATCGGGCGGGAGGATGGCGTTGACAGGATCGCCTGGCAACAGCGCCGTCATAACGAACGTCAAGAAGGAAACTGCCAGGAGTGTCGCCACCAGGCGGACCAATCGCAGTGCAAGAACCTTTGCCATGGATGTTTGTTTCCTTCTTCTGTGCGTTCAATGAAACTGCGGATTTGGGTGAGGCGGGGGCAACAAGTGTTGCCCCCACCCCGCTCACACACGCAAGTCTGCGGAGGGTGTGACTGATCAGCCTTCGAGGCTGACCTCTTGGTAGCGGCCCTCGACGGCGGGAATACCGGCGCCGAGCTCACCGGAAGGCAGGTGCCAACCGTTGAGACCAACGACGCTCGGGTTGTGACCGAATGCCGTGGCGGTGTGGCCCGAGTACCAGACGGGAACCTCGGTTGCCATTTCCATCATGATGGATTCGTACAGCGCATAGCGCTCATCGAAGTCATCGGTCTGGGTGGCAGCAATCGAAGCTTCGAATGCGGTCTGGTTGGCCCAGTTGGAGAAGTTCGTCGGGGAAACGACGCCAGGGACACCGAATGCTTCGGCGGTGGCGGCGTTGGCCGGCGTGACTTCAGCGTTGATGCTCAACGACGGATCGTCGTCCGAGCTCCAGCGCCAGCAGTGCGCACCGTGGCTTCCTTCGAAGTCTGGCGGCGCACCGAGGGCATTGTTGATGTGGGTCTGCTGATCGAAGTTGGTCAGCGAAACGTTGACCAGTTCTGAACCGGTCCAAACTTCCTCGATCACCTGCATGGCAGCGATCAGGGTGGGGTCTGGTGGGCAGGACAGCTCGACGTCGATGAGTTCACCAACAGCCTTGCCATCGGAACGCTCCGGGTCATCGACGTACTCCTGAAGGAGGGCAACGCCGCCTTCGAAGTCGAACTTCGGCCATGCCTCAGCAACGGCTTCGGAGTACCACGGGGAATCGGGGCTGAACCACTGGGTGGCGGGCAAGGAGATGCCGGTGCCGCCGAGTGCCTCGATGACACGGTCCTGTGGGTTGAGATGCGTCAGGCCCTTGCGGACACGAACATCGTCATACGGAGCCCGGGTGGTGTTGAAGTGGCCACCACCGGTGTTGTTGCCCTGGAACTGGATGAGCTCGATGCTGTCTTCCTCGAGTGCGTCACGGATGGTGCCTTGACGCAGGGTCTGGAAGACGTCGACGGTGCCCGAGAGCAGGGAGTCGAGACGAGTGGTCTCATCGGGGATGGGACGGAACGTGATCTGATCGAGGAATGGCAGCTGGTTGCCGTCAGGATCAACACCCCAGTAGTTGGGGTTGCGGACGACAATGGTGGCATTGTCGAGGTCGCGTGATTCGATCATGAACGGACCGGTTCCCACGGGGGCGATGCTGTAGCCCTCGGAGTCAGTCTCTGCTGCGCCAGGCTCGAACACCATGCCGAGTGGGGCACGGGTCAAGAAGCCGAGGAAGGCAGAGTTCTGCTTGCTCAGTCCGTAGGTGACCTCGAGGTCGCCGGTTGCGGTCACGCTGGCGAGACCGGACTGGCCGATGGCGCCGGTGGAGGCCGCACCCGTCTGTTGGATGACGAACATGTCGGCGATGGTCTGAGCGGTGAGCTCGGAGCCGTCGTGGAACGTGACGCCGGAACGGAGGGTTACGACGTACTCGGTGAAGTCGGCGTTGACGCTCGACGACTCGGCCAGGTAGGGCTGGGGCACGAAGTTGGTGTCGATCTCGAAGAGCTTGTCGTGGATCGTGTTGATGATGTTGTAGCAAGGCGAGGCGCAGGAGTCTTCCCACGGACGCAGGCCGACGGCTTCAGCTTCGAGGCCGACCGCGATCTCGCCGCCGTAGGTGCGTTCACCTTCGACCGCTTCAGCTTCGTCGTCGGGAGCGGTGGTGGCGGGCGCCTCTTCTTCAGCGTCGCCTTCGGTTGTCTCGGTGTCGGTATCGGTCTCGCCTGTGGCGCCGTCGTCATCACTTCCGCCGCAAGCGGCGGCGATCAGAGCGAACGAGAACAACAGGGCGAGCAGTTTTTGCAACTGTCGCAACTTCATGGGTTTCTCCCCTTTGGTTTGGCTTACAGGTCGAAGAGAGGACTCTCCGACCCGGTCCCGATGGTGTAGCAGATGTGACGTTGGGCACAAATTCAGGAAACGGTTTCGACACGATGGCGTCATAGTGCGACGAGCGCCGAAGGCGCTGTGGCTCCACGAGGCTGCACGAGTCGAATCCCCCATAGACCGTCAATGATCCCGAGTCCTACCTGCTGCACTTCATTGAGAATGGTGATGCGAGATGTCAGCTGATCGAAACCTCGACTTCGTCGACATCGATGAGCGGATGGTGGCAAGCCACGTAGTGGTCGTCGTTGACACGACGCATCTGCGGCTCGGCTCGCTCGCAGATTTCGTCTGCGAGCGGGCACCGGGTGCGGAAACGGCACCCAGACGGCGGAGCAATCGGTGAGGGCAACTCGCCCAAGATCTCATCGCTGTCTTCGAGGGAGACCAGTGGGTCTGGAACAGGGATGGATCCGAGCAACAACCGGGTGTAGGGGTGCGCTGGATTGGCGTAGAGCTCGTCGCTTGGCGAGATCTCGCACATCTTGCCGAGATACATCACGGCGACTCGGTCGCTGATGTTCTTGACCACGGCAAGATCGTGTGCGATGAAAACGAGCGTGAGGCCGTATTGCTCTTTGAGATCTTCGAGCATGTTCAGGATCTGGGCCTGGACAGAAACGTCGAGGGCTGAGACCGGCTCATCACAGATGATGATTTCTGGCTCCATGACGAGTGCACGAGCAATGGAGATGCGCTGGCACTGGCCGCCGGAGAACTCGTGTGGTCGCTTCTCTCGTGCCACGTCAGGGTCGATGCCAACGGCGTCGAGCATCTTGGAGACGATGTCCCACTGTGCTTCCTTGTCGGCAGGACCCCAGACTTCGAGGGGTTCAGCAACGACCTCGCCGATCTTGCGGCGAGGATTCAGCGAGGACACAGGGTCCTGGAAGATCATCTGGAGATCGGTGCGTTTGGCCCGCATGGATTCCGCATCGAGCGCGGTGAGTTCGGTGTCCTTCAGCTTGACCGAGCCACCAGTGGGCTTTGGAAGCTGCAGGAGGGCGCGTCCGGTGGTGGACTTGCCGCAACCGGACTCGCCGACGAGGCCGAGGGTTTCACCCCTCGCAATGTCGAAGCTGATGCCGCTGACGGCATAGACCTTGCGGCCACCGCCAACGGGGAACTCGACGGTGAGATCCTCGACGCTGAGGAGGATGTCGTCACGCTCACGAAGGTGTGCTTTTCCTGAACCGGCCATCAGAGTGCTGCCTTTTCGCTGAGTTCTTCGGTGGCGGTGATCTGGCCGGCTGCGGCCAGCGTGGCGGGAACGCCATCAGCCATGTTCTTTTCGAATGCGGCCTTGTTCTCCGGAGTGCCGACGGGGAAGTGGCAGGCGAACTCGTGACCGGGTGCTGCGCCAGCCTGGATCTGTGGCTCTTCTTCACGGCAGCGATCCTGCGCGTAGGGGCAGCGAGGTGAGAACTTGCAGCCCTTCGGGGGATTGATGAGGTCTGGCGGGCGACCGCCAATCGCGCTGAGTCTGGTGTGGCTGGGGTCGGTTGGCTTCGGGATCGAACGCAGCAGCGCCTCGGTGTAGGGATGGCGCATGCTGGCGAACAGCTGGCGGGTCGATGCCTTCTCGACGATCTTGCCGGCGTACATCACAGCGATGTCGTCGGTGCGCCCGGCCACGACGCCGAGGTCGTGAGTGACCAAGATCATGGTCATGAAGCGTTCCTTCTGCTGAGCCTGCAGGAGGTTGAGGATTTGGTGCTGCACCGTCACATCGAGAGCGGTGGTGGGCTCATCGGCGAACAGCATCTTGGGGCCGCAGGCCAACGCACTTGCGATGCAGACACGCTGGCGCATACCGCCGGACATCTCGTGCGGGTACACGTCAAAACGCTCTTCTGGCTCCGGGATGCGCACGCTGCGAAGCAGTTCGATGCCCTGCAGCCGGGCTTCCTTCTTGGAGATCTTGGTGTGATAGCGAAGGTGTTCGGTGAGCTGGCGGCCGATCTTGACCACGGGGTTCAGTGAGGTCATCGGATCCTGGAAGACCATCGCCATCTCGGCGCCCCAGTACTTCTGCATCTCTTTGTTGGACTTGGTGAGGAGCTCTTCGCCGTCGTACTTCACCGAGCCAGACGCATGCACGTTGGCTGCGATGTTGAGGCGCATCACCGAGCGTGACAGCACGGTCTTGCCGGAACCGGACTCGCCCACGATGCCGAGGGTCTTGCCTCGATCGAGGGTGAACGACACCCCGTCGACGGCTTTCACCATGCCCGCTTCGATCTCGAAGTGGGTCTTGAGATTTTCGACAACGAGTAACGGGTCGCTGCTCGGTGCGTTGGCGATGGTTCGGGACGGGGACGGCTCGGTCATTGAACTCTCCTGCGGCGGTGTGACCCGCTGCGGTAGATACGAAAGTGCTCGAAGGAAGGGCTGAGTCAGTACGCAATCTCACGGTGCGATGCGCCATTGTGACCGCGGTCACCGGGCGTGTCCAACTGTCACGGCGAGTCGTCACACCCATGCAACTCTGGGAGCTTCAGAGTCCTTAGAGTCGCCGGATGGAATGGTGGGAAGCGGTTCTGTTGGTGGTTGGTGGTCTGGCCGCTGGCACGGTGAACGCAGTAGCGGGCGGAGGCTCGATGTTGACGGTGCCGTTGCTGGTGTTGGCCGGCGTGCCAGGCAACAGCGCCAACGGCTCGAACCGGGTCGGCATCCTCACCGGCAACGCTGCCTCGGCGTTGCAGTTCCGGCGGCTCGGTATCGAAGGCCTGAAACATGCTGCGGTCGTGTTGCTTCCAGCCCTGGTGGGATCCCTGGTTGGATCACTTGGGATCAACCGACTCACTGACGACTCGTTCGAGACGATCTTTGGCCTGTTGATGATTCCCCTGATCATCCTGACGGTCAACAAGCCAAAGGTCCGAACTGACGGAAAGGCTTGGAGCCGAAACACCACGATGGCGGTGTTCTTCGTCGTCGGGATCTACGGCGGTGCGGTACAGGCCGGTGTCGGTCTGGTGATGTTGGCCGCACTCAGCCGCGCTGGGTTTGACCTGGTGACCGCCAACAGCATCAAGGTGCTCATCAACTTGGCGGTCACATTCGTGGCCCTGCCGGTCTTCATCATCCAGGGTCAGATCGAGTGGGTGCCTGCACTGCTGCTGGCCTCTGGCCTGACCGCCGGAGGGTGGATCGGTGCCAAACTGGCCTTCGACAAGGGTGAAGACTGGATCCGCCGAGTGATGATCCTCGCCGCCATTGCCCTCGCTCTCAACCTCCTCGGCGTCTACGACTGGCTCTTCTGATCGGTGCCGGGGGTTATCAAGTTATCAACTCCGCTTCGCTGCCTCCGGCAGTTGATAACTTGATAACCCCCGGCACCAGTGGGCAGGAGCTTCTGACGATTGCCCCCGGTGAACGGCGAAGTCGTTCACCGGTAGCCGTCGACGTAGACCCATTTGCCGGACTGGCGAGCGAAGCGGCTGATCTCTCGCATCTCGACGATTTTGCCGGCTCGCTCGTAGGTGGCAGTGAACTCGACCACGCCGTCGGCATCGAGCGCATTGCCCCGCTCGGTTCTGTGAACGACCAGACCCCGCCACGTGATGTCGTCGTCGAGGGTGATCTCGTTGGGTCGGGTTGCGATCTGCCACGACCGTGAGAGGTAGTCAGCGTCGAGTTTCACGTGGGCTGCGTAGCGAGACCGCATCAGTTGCTCGGCGGTCATGGCTGGGTCGCCGGTGTGGAGTCGACCACAATGCACGTCGTAGGGGAGTGGTTCCCCGCACGGGCAAGGTTCTGATTTCACGTGTTCGCTCACGACACCGCTCGAACCACGAGCCCGCGATCGCGGGTCCAGGTCGTCACCTCGAGGTGGTCGACGTTGACCTTCGTGAGCGTCAAGGCGTCGATGTCGCACACGAATGCAGTCGCAACCGCCGGATCCATCTCGCTTCCGGGTTCGAGCTCCTCGCCGTGCCCGATGGCGATCATGAAATCGGTCATCGCTCGGAGGTCGGTGACTTCTGTGACCGTGCCGCTCAGCTTTGCATCGCCGTCGATCATCTCTGGGTCGAGCGGTGCCGAGTGCAGAGCAAACCGTGGATCGCGACGCATGTCGCGGGCCTTGATCGAGGTTGGCATGCAGCCCAACCACAGCTGGCCGTCATGGAACCGAGCCTCGGTGCCGCTCAGTCGAGGGGAGCCATCGGCCTTCAGCGTGCCGATCACATGATGGAGATGGCCTTCGATGCGGCCCCGTGCCGCAGCAGCCAGTTCCGGTGCTACGCCTTCGATCTCGCTCCAGGTGGCCACCTGCTCAAGCCTTGAGGTCGGCGATGATGGGCGCAAAGAGTTCGGGGTCGGTCGTGCCCATCGTGTTGAAGCTCAGCCGATCGACGGTGGAGCCGAAGCGGAGCTTCAGCTCAGCGGCAACGCCGTCTGGCTCGGCAACGACTGCGAACGTGTTGAGAATGTCGTCGTCGATGAGATCAGCCATGGCGGTCCACTCGCCCCGCTTGGACATGGCGTTGAGCTCGGTCTGGAGGTCGCCCCAACCGTGATGCTCCAACACGGGACGGTACGCGGGGGTCGAGCCGTAGAACGAGATCTGGCCCTTCACCGCCTTGGCCGATGCCGCCATCTCGTCCTCGTTGGCACCGGTCACCACGAAGGCGGGCAGCGCCACTTCGAAGTCGTCGGCTGATTGCTCGCTCTTCGCTCTACCGGCGTCGAGCGCTGGGATGGTGACTTCGGCGAGGAAGGCCGGAGTGGTGAACGGATGAGCGAAGAACCCGTCACAGACCTCACCGGCAACTGCGGTCATCATCGGGCCGACACCGGCGAGGAAGACACGAGGCACTCCGGCGGGGTTGGGGCCGGGATCGAAGAACGGCGTCATGATCGTGTGGGTGTAGAAGTCGCCCCGGAACTCGAGCTTGTCGCCGGTCTCCCACGTGTTCCAGATGGCGCGCGTCGCCAGAATCATTTCTCGCATGCGAGCCGCTGGCTTGCTCCACTCCATCGAGAACCGCTTGGTGATGTGGGGCTTGATCTGGCTTCCGAGACCGAGGACGAAGCGACCGTTGGATGCAGCGTTGAGGTCCCACCCAATGTTGGCGAGCAGCATGGGATTCCGAGCGAAGGCAACAGCGATCGAGGTGCCGAGCGTGATCGTCTCGGTTGCGGGCGCAGCCACTGCAAGAGGGAAGAATGGATCATGGCTGGTTTCGGCGGTCCAGATGGCGTCGTAACCGGCGTCTTCGGCCTCTTTGGCTCGAGCTGGAGCTTTGGTCAGATCAGTGGGTAGCGAGGTGTCGATCAGCATCCTGAGACTCTGCCACATCGAGGACGGGCACCACACTCAGGAGCGGGACAGAACCTCGCTCATGAAGGGTCGGAAGTCCGGCGCCAGCGCTTCAGCGTGGGTTGCGGCCACGTGATGAGCGTCTCGAAAGTGGAATACCCCATTCGATCGCAGCGCGCAGACGTCGTCATCACACATGAACGTGGTCGGATCGATGGTGACCGCTCCGAACGCTTCCAACGACGGGGCCTCACGCTCTCGCAGACGAATGGCGAGATCGGTGGCTTCTTCGGTGCGTTCGGTGCATTCGGCTTCGCTGCGGCGCGACACGCACTCGACCGGGTCTTCGCTGAAACTGGGGGCGTCGTAGATCCAGCCGACGGTGACGCCTCGGTCATCGAGTTCGGCAAGGAAGGTGTCGAGGCCAGAGATCCACTCGTCCCGACCCGTGTCATCGGCGTTGGTTGCGTAGTGGCTGACCACGACCGCGTCGGGTTGGAGCTCGTCGATGATGTCGAGGTTCTGACTCTGCACCCGACGGCATGCCTCGACCGAGATCGGAGGCTGAGCGCCGACGACATTGCAGCCGCCGAGAATGTGCAGCACGTAGCGGAAGTCGAGTTCGGCGCTGAGCGCATCGAGCGTGGGCGTCCACATCTCGGCGTGGGAGTCGCCAAGGACGAGCACGGTCTGGCTTGCGGTTTCGCTGCCCCCGCTGCATCGTTCAAGCAATTCGTCGAGCGAGGGAACGTTGCAATCGTTGCCGAGTAGTTCCGGCACGTCGTCGCGAGCAACGACGAGGTCGGCGAAGTCCGGGCTGGTCAGCTCGGCTTCAGCTCGGCGATCAAGCAGCAGCGAGGCGCCGAGCAGTGCAACGATCGTGATGCCAGCCATGGCCCAGTTGGGTCCGTGCGACGAAGTCAGCTTCGGGGCGAATCGGACCGGCTTTTCCACGAGGTAGTACGAGCCGGCGGCGACCACCAGCGATGCAGCAGCGAGGCCGATACGAAGCGCAGGTGCCGTTGACCCGAGTGCCAGCTGCCCGATCACGAGGAACGGCCAATGCCACAGGTACCAGCTGTAACTCAGTGCACCGAGTTGTTGGAACGGCCACGACAGCAGCACCCGGCCGAGCGGACCTCGATCGTCGACCATGGCAACGATTGCCAGGCACGTGCCGATGACGGTGGGAAGGGCGGCGAAACCAGGGAACGGCGTCGATGGTCCGATGATGAACAGTGAGCCCAGAACGAGCGCAAGCCCTGACCAGGCAACGAGTTCTCGGCTCAGCTTCGACATCTTCGACAGCCCCGCTGGCAGGGCGAGTGCCAGGATTCCGCCGATGGAGAACTCCCAGGCTCGCGACAAGGGCGAGTAGTACGCCCACGGCGTGGCTGCGCTGGTCAGCATCACCGAGTGGATGAACGAAGCAACCGTCAGGACGACGAGGCCGCCCAGTCGGGCCCTGCTGCCGAACTTCGACAGGACGAGGATGAGCAGCGGCCAGACGATGTAGAACTGTTCCTCGACCGCAAGCGACCAGAAGTGCAGCAGTGGGTTGGACTCGGCGTCCGCCGCAAAGTAGTCGTTCGCTTCCTGAGCAAAGAAGAGGTTCGAGGCGTAAAGAGCGGCTGCGGCTGAAGTTTCGGCGATCTGGCGCCACGACAGCGCCGACACCAAGAAGAACGATGCGAGCATCGTGACGAGCACGGTGAGGCTCGATGCGGGGAGCAGGCGACGGAGCCGGCGGGTGTAGAAGCGGCCGAGGCGAACCGTCCCTCGATCGTCGGCTTCTTTGGACAGAATGCCGGTGATGAGGAAGCCGGAAAGAACGAAGAAGACGTCGACACCGACGAAGCCGCTGTCGAAGTAGGGGATGCCGGCATGGAACGCGACAACGAGCAGTACCGCAATGGCACGTAGACCGTCGATGTCTTTGCGGTAATTCGTCATGTTGATCAGTCACCCCAGAGTGATCGGCGTCAGGTCCCCGTCGGCGATTTCCGCTCTTCCTGGAGAAGTCTCGCCCGGTTCTCTCTGACTGTTTGGTCGCCGATTGTGTTGTCGGGAAGGAAGTCGCCCTGCTCCAGGTTGACTTCCCCTGTGTTCGACGCTCGACTTCGCCAGACCAAACAACGCGTCTTCGCACCCATCGTGGTCCTCGTGGTGTCATTTCCCCCGCTCGGATTGACCGTCGGCGGTCTTGCCTTGGGACTAGCGGCTGCAGCCGCAGCAGCGGACGGTCGATGGTGGCTTGCTCTCGCTCTTTTCCTGGCCAACAGAACGGTCGATGGTCTCGACGGCGAGGTCGCTCGCGCCAAGGCGGAAGCATCAGACGATGGGGGCTATGCCGACATGGTGGTCGACACCGTCGTGTACGCAGCCGTCCCCGTGGGAGCCGCAGCGGGAAGTGGCATTGACCACATCTGGCCGCTGTCTGCCGCACTCGTGGCGTCGTTCTACGTGAACACGACCACGTGGGCTTACCTCGCTGCATTGTTTGAGAAGAGAGAGCAGCTCGAGAAGAGAGGGCAGCTCGAGAAGCGGGATCGACAGCCCGTCGGACATGCAGCCAATGCGCAAGTCACCAGTGTCGTGATGCCTCCTGGGCTGGTCGAGGGCACCGAGACGGTTGTGTTCTTCGCTGTGATGCTGGCGTTCCCTGCGTGGCTCGACTGGACCATGGGTGCGATGGCCGCCTCCGTCTTCCTCGGGGCAGGCGTACGTTTCCTTGGTGGGTATCGCCAGCTCCGCGAGCGCAGCGAGACCTCGGAACGAGTGCACGTGAGTGAGGTGTCCCATGAGTAACGAAGGTGGTTCGAAACGCCGCTACCTCGTCCTCGTGCTGTGGGCAGCTGCGATCGCTGGCTACGTTTGGTATTCCCGTGACCGGGGCCTCAGCGCCATCGAGGCGGCGGAGGAACTGCGATCGCTCTTGGCCGACCACTGGTGGGGCGTTCCACTCTTCATCGCGGTCTACGTGCTGCGCCCGGTCGTGCTTTTCCCCGCTTCGGTCCTCACAATTTTGGCTGGCATTGCTTTCGGCCTCTTCTGGGGTGTCGTGCTGACGATCGTTGCATCGAATCTGTCGACGGCAGCGTCGTATGCCGTGGGTCGCTACTTCGCCTCACCGGCGCTGATCGACCGGCTCTCGGGACCGCTTGGCACGGCGATCCAACGGGCGATCGACCGCCCATTCGAAACCACGTTGATCATGCGGCTCCTCGCGCTTCCCTTCGATGCCGTTGGCTACGTCGCCGGCTTCGCGAAACTCCGCTTTGCGCCGTTCATTGCCGGTTCGGCGATCGGCACGGTCGTCGGCACGATTGCCTTCGTCGGCTTTGGTGCGTCGATCGAATCGCTCGACGAAGGCACACCATCCATCAACCCCTGGTTGATCGTCCTGTCGGTCGTGCTCACTCTGGGAGGGATCATCGTGGCTCGAGTCCTTCGCTCCCGTCAGCCCGACCTGGCGTCGAATCCAGACGTTTCCACCAACCCGCTTCCCGAGGTGTCATCGTGACCGATTCTCCAACCCCTGCCGACTTCCCCGAACCGTACGCCATCGTGATCGGCGCCGGGTCCGGCGGACTCACGGTCGCCGTTGGTCTGAGCAGTTTCGGCAAGCGGGTGCGATTGATCGAGCGAGCGGATGTCGGCGGTGACTGCACCAACGTCGGTTGCATTCCGTCGAAGGTCCTGCTGCACGCCAGCGCCGAGCCCGGCAGCCGAAGCGGAGGCCAGATCATGGCCCACGTCAGAGAACGTCGAGATCATCTCCGCGATGAAGAAACCGAACACTTCGGTGCCGTCGACAAGATCGATCTGCAGTTCGGCGACGCACGTCTCGTTGCCCCCGGCGTCGTGGAGGTCGTTGCCGCCGACGGCAGCGTCGAGACCATCGAGGCCAAGCACATCGTGGTTGCCACTGGATCCTCAGCTCGACGACTTCCGGTCGATGGACTTCCCGATCATCGCTACCTCACCAACGTCGAACTCTTCGAAGAAGTAACGCCACCGTCGCGTTTGGTGATCGTTGGCGCCGGGCCCATCGGTATCGAGATGGCAACGGCCTTCCGGCGCCTCGGCTCCGACGTCGTGGTGCTCGACACTGCCGACCAGGTCCTGCCAGCCATGCTCCCGGAGGCTGCAGCGGTGGTGCATCGAGCGCTCGAGAAGCAGGGTGTCGACCTGCGTCCCGGGCTGGTGGCGAAACGGTTCGACGAGGCGACCCAGACCCTCCACATCGGCCCTCTCGATGGCGACGCAACACAATCAGTCACCGGTGTCGATCGTGTGCTGATGGCGGTCGGCCGCGTGCCGAACAGTGCAGGCCTCGGGCTCGAAGATCTCGGCATCGAGCTGGACCGAGGCGGTCGTGTCGTGGTCAACGCCAAAGGACAGTCGAGCCTCGAAAGGGTCTGGGCCGTCGGCGATGTTTCGACCGAAGGTGGCACGACCCACATCGCCAACGCATGGGGTCGTCGTGTCATCAAGGCGATCATCGCCCCACCCGCGCCAGCGGGCGCCAAGCCATTGCATCCGGCGGTGACCTTCGGATCGCCAGAGGCGGCAACGATCGGGGTGCAGCCGGCGAAGGTGCCGAGCGATGTTCGCCGCATCACGTACGACTACGCAAAGGCTGATCGTTCGTTCACCGATGACGTGCAGGACGCCATCATCATCGTCGATGTCCGGAGGTTCTCCGGAAAGATCTTGGGCGCCACGGTGGTCGGTCCTCGAGCTGGCGAGCTCATCTCGACCTTCTCAGTTGCGATGACCGCCGGGGTCAAGCTCCAGAAGTGGTATCCGGTGGTGTGGCCATACCCGGCGTACTCCGATGCGCTCGGTGCCGTGGTCGACGACTTCATGCTCCAACACTTGAAGAGTCTTCACAAGGATTTTCCCCGTTGGTTGTGGGGACGGATCCGACGCAACTGAACAGCAAACCGTCAGACTGATCGAATGCAGCAGCGGGCAACACCAGCAGTGCAACCGTGACCGATCGACGCTGGAACCGGGCGTTGGTCACCGGAGCCTCCTCGGGCATCGGACGAGCCATGGCCGTGTTGCTTGGTGCCGAGGGTACTGACCTCGTTCTGGTTGCTCGTGATGAGGCCAGGCTCGAGGCTCTGGCCGCCGAACTCAGTGCCGAATGTGGCATCGAGTGCGAAGTGGTGGTGTGTGACCTGGCCGATCGTCGAGCGCTCGAGGTCGTCGAGGCACGAATCGAAGCATCGGACGCACCGATCGACTTGGTGATCAACAATGCGGGACTCGGGTTTGGCGGTCCGTTCGCTGAGCTCGACCGCAACGCAGCCACTTTTGTTGTCGACGTGAACGTCGTCGCGGTGCAGCGCTTGTCCCATGCAGCGGCGACGGCGTTCCACAACCGTGGCCGCGGCACCATCTTGAACGTCGGTTCGCTCGCCGGTGAAGCGGTCGGTGCGAACTCCGCCACCTACAACGCGACCAAGGCGTTCGTCACGAGCTTGGGTCAGTCGCTCGCTGTCGAGTTGGCTGGTACAGCGGTCACGATCACCACGCTGTTGCCTGGTTTCACCCGGACCGAGTTTCAGGACCGTTCCGGTACCGACGTCTCCGAGGTGCCAAGGCTGCTGTGGCAGTCAGCCGAGCGGGTGGCAGCCGCAGGTCTCGATGGTGCGTTCAACGGTTCGATCGAGATCGTGCCGAGTATGCGCTACCGGGTGATTCGTGCAGCCAATCGATTGTTGCCCGCAGCGGTGCAACGTCGGGCGGCCGGCAACGTGGCCAAACGATCGCAGAAGTGATGCGCTCCACCGACCCCACGAACACCGGCCAGCGGTGAACCGCTCGGCATGGCTGCTGGCATCAGGACTGTTCGCTGTCTCTTACGGCACCAACGTCTCCACGCCGTTTCTGGTGCTCTACCGAGAGCGACTCGACCTCACTGCTTCACAGACGATGGCGATCTTCGTCGTCTACGTCGCTGGCATTCTCGGCACGTTGTTGATGGCGGGTCCGATTTCTGACCGCATCGGCCGCCGACCCCTCGTCGTCCCCATGATCGTGCTGTCTGCGCTTGCATCATGCGTGATGATTCTCGGCCGCGACAGCTTTGCCCTCTTGTTGCTCGGGCGCCTGCTGCTCGGAGTGGTCAGCGGCGGCGTGCTCGGCGTCGGAGCGGCCTGGCTTCTCGAGCTGCTCGGCGCAGGTAATGAGCTGCGAGCCTCGGTCATCACGACCTTGGTGACGTTTGGTGGTTTCGGTATCGGACCGCCGGTCTCGGCGCTGGTCGAGGCGTTCCTGCCTCACCCCTTGGTGCTGCCGTACGTGTTGCATGCAGTGATCACGCTGGTTGCCGCTGCGGGCGCAGCAGCGGTGCCGGAAACGCGCCCCCGCAATCCTTCGGCCCCGCTACGGGTGAGCTTCGGCGTTCCGCAGGCTCACCGGCGAGAGTTCTACACCGTCGTGGTTCCCGCTGCGCTGTGGGTGTTCTGTTTTCCGTCCACAGCGTTCGCGCTCTTTCCGGTGTTGATCAGCGACTCGATCGACACCGGGCGCGTCGCCGTGGCGGCCGGCGCTGGAATGTTGACGGCATGGGCGGGGATGCTCTCGCGACCCCTTGTTGGTCGGCTCGGGCCGGCGCCAGCGTTGCCGTTTGGCATGGTTTCGGGCGTCATGGGCTACGGGCTCGGCTGGTACGCCTTCGAGACCGGCGCTTGGCCGATCTTGCTCGTGGCATCGATGTTGCTGGGACTCGCAGCTGGAACGCTCACCGCCGGCGTGCTCGGGGTGTTGGCAGCCATGGACGCCGGCGATCAGCGAGGCGCGCTGACGTCGAGTTTCTACGTGCTGGCGTACCCAGGCATGGCCATGCCGTTGATCATCACGTCGATCGCATCGGTGACGAGCTTGCCGATCGCTCTTGGCTTGGCCACCGGCCTCGCAGCAACATTCGCTGCCACGCTCATCGTCACCACCCGTCGCCTCGAAGTGGAGCTCGTCTGATGAAAGTCGTGTCGTGGAATATCGAGTTCGGGCGCAACATCGCCCAAGCCGCAGCCGAGATCGACGCCAGCGACCAGTTGCGCTCGCCTGACGTCTTGTTGGTGCAAGAGATGTCGCCGGACAGCGTCACTGAGCTCGCCGACCGGCTCGGCCTCGATGTTCGGTTCGCAGCGCCGGCGGTCCACCCAAGTACCGGCGCACCGTTTGGCAATGCTGTCCTGTCGCCGTGGCCGATGAGCGATTTGATCGAGACCGTGATGCCGCACACCGCTGCGGTCGTGGGGCAGGAACGCTCTGTGGTCAGCGCAGTGGTCACCGTCGACGGCGTCGACATCGTTGCTCACAGCGTGCATCTCGAGACGGTGTTGTTGCCGACGCGTCGCCGGGTTGATCAGGTCGGTGTGGTCGCTGAAGTGTCGGACCTTCACTTGCTGCCCGCATTGGCTGGCGGAGATTTCAATACTGCGTCGTCACGAAGCTTGAGGAAGTTCGACGAGCCGCTGTTCGCTGTGGGCTTCGATCGCGTCACCGAGGCATCGATGAAGAGCTTCAAGCGATTCGGACGAGACTTCGCTCTCGACCATCTGTACGTCAGAGACCTCCACGCACGTGCCGTCGGCGTTGAGCAGACTCCCAATGCCAGTGATCATCAACCGGTCTGGGCTGAGTTGGAGATCGCTTCCGGGGCGTGAACGCGGAAGCTCCGAGGGGCGGATGGTCCAGCGGCATACGACTCGCGACGTTGGACACGACCGGTTGCAGCAACAACGCGTTGATTTGGCTCAACCGTTGCGGTCATGGGTAGGTCAGTTGAGCTTGGACTTCACCAGGTCGGCCACAGCTCGGCCGTCAGCGCGGCCAGCGACCTCGGCATTCACCGCTTTCATCGCCTGGCCCATCTGCGCTTTCTCGGTGAGGCCGCCCTCGTTGAGCACGCGATCAACCAATGCCTCGAGTTCTGAGGCGTCGAGGCCCGACGGCAGGAACTCTTCCAGGATCTCGAGCTCGGCCCGTTCCGCAGCAGCCTTCTCGGCGCGATCTCCGGCATCGAAAGCCTCGGCCGCTTCGACCCGGCGCTTTGCCTGAGCAGAGATGACCTTGAGAACGCCATCATCGTCAAGCGTTTTGGATTGCGAACCCGACACCTCAGCTTCTTGTACCGCAGCGATGACCGCTCGCAGGGTGCGGAGCCGCGTGGTGTCCTTGGCCTTCATGGCCGTGGTCATCTGGGTACGGATGTCATCGATCAGCATCGAGGGAGTCTGCCAGGTCTGGCTGGCAGATGATCGGAAATCTGCGGTGCAGGTACTTCAGGTGGCGGCGCGGGGACACTACGGTGAACGTCGAGATGAGTGACCCCGGTAGCTTCCCCTTCGAACAGAATCCGCAACCGTCGGATGTTCCACCTCCCGGGTGGTACTTCGCCCAAGGCGATCCCCCCGGCACCGAGCGGTACTGGGGTGGCGCAGCGTGGGAAGGGACCTATCGAGCGGTCGGTGGGTTCTCGCCGACCGAGGTCGTCAAGCCCGTGACGTTTCCCGGCTGGGTGAAGGTCGTCGTCTGGGTGCTCAGCGTCATGAAGGTGCTGCCCCTCGTCCTGCTCGCCCTGCTGGTGGCGTTGTGGGGATCGATCACCGCCGAGATCCAAGACGACGTCGACTTCGAGTTCCGAGACTTCTCACTGATCATCTTGGCGGTTGGTATCGCGGTCATCGTCGTCGGTGTCGTCCTCCTGCTGGGTCAGCTGGTCTCTGTCTCGAAAGCGCAACCGGGCCGGGCGGCGGTGTGGGCTGGCATTCTCACGGTGCTCGACGGACTCACGGCGATCGGCAGTTTCGATGGTGGCGGCGCGATCGGTCCGTCGCTCACGATCGGTGTGTTCGTGATGCAAGGCAGCGTGTTCGCCATGATGTGCAAGGTCTGGAGCGATCGCCGGAACGTAGCGATCTGATCCAGCAACGCTCAGCAATGATGGTCGGTGCAGGGATGGCACTCGAGTTGCAGCGTCGAGTGGCTCACTCCCAGTTCGTTGCTCAGAGCTGCATTGAGATTCACGAGTTCGACCTGTGCGTCGTGGAGTGTTGGCTCGCCCGACATGACGACGTGGGCGGTGACGCTGGTGCGCCGTTGCCCAAGCGGTCTGACATGCACATGATGGACGAGGTCGACGCCGGGCTGCCGACGTAGGACATCGGTGACTGCGTCGATGCTGAGCCCATCAGGGGTCCGGTCGAGGAGTTCCTGACCTGCAGACCGGACAAGGCCGATCGTTGCCCGGAGCACCACAGCGCTCAAGAACAACGAAGCGGCTGGGTCGATCCAGTTTGCTGACGTTCCGGTCAGCGCGACGCCGGCCAAGATGACGATGAACGAGCCAGCCAGGTCGGTGAGGAGGTGGAGTCGTGCGGCTCGAAGTGAGAGGCTCGAGTGCCCGTTGCCCGCCAGAGCGAGCACGCTCAATCCGTTCACTGCCACGGCGGCGATCCCGATCACGATCACGCCCCGCCCGTCGACATCGACGGGGTCGAACAATCGACTGACCGACTCCAGAACGATCCAGCCAATCGAGCCGAGCAGGAGCAGGCCGGAGATCAGTCCCCCAAGAGCATCCGACTTGCCCCAACCGAACGACATGACGCCTGATGTAGGTCGTGCGGCGAGGAGTACGGCGCCGAGGGCGGTGAGCAAGCCGACGGCGTCAACGACTTGGTGAGCAGCGTCGGCGAGTACCACGACCGAACCAAGCGAAATGCCGACGATGACCTGGACCACGGCGAAGCCGCTGTTCGCTGTCGCTGCGGCGACGAGGCGGCCGGGGGCAACATCGTGAGTGTGCGTGCCGTGAGTGTGCGTGCCGTGAGTGTGCGTGCCGTCGGCATGGGAGTGTGAGGCCATCAAATGAGACTACATGGGAACAACCCAAATGGGAATAGCTGGGAACCAGCCCATCTGGTGGTCAGCTCAGTGTGTTTGCCGGCAACAGGGACATCACGACCGAACGAAGCTCTTCGGTCGAAACCGGCTTGGTGAGGTGGGCGGTGACATCGTTCAAACGAGGGTCCGTCTGATCGCCCTGGTCGACAACTCCAGACAGCAACACGAACGGGGTTTCGCCGGCGTCGACGAGTAGTTCGAGGCCTGTGGCGTCCGGCATCAAGTAGTCGGCGATGATGATGTCGAACGCCTCGGACTCGAGATGGTTGCGAGCAGCTTGCACGTTGGCCGCCTGCGTGACGTCGAGGCCGACGTTCTCCAGCATGTGCCGCACCACGATGAGGGCAACGATGTCGTCGTCGACGACGAGCGCTTTCGGGGAAACACCTTCGAGCGACATCTCACCAACCCTTGTTCGCGAGGGCGACGTCGTCGGCCATGACGAAGACCTCATCGAACTTGGTGAGTTCGAAGACTCGTTTGGCGTCGGGGTGTTTCGGGGTGACGAGTCGTACGTCGCCGTTTTCGAGCCTCGCTCGTTTCATGCCGATGACCAGCGCGGCGAGGCCAGCGCTGTCGAGAAATTCCACCTCGGAGAGGTCAATGACGATCCGGTTCGTTCCATTGCTGAGGTATTCGTTGATCGTTGTTCGCAGGGGAGCCGCTTCGACGGAGTCGAGACGGCCACTCACCACGATCGTTGCAACGGAGGGGGCCTTTGGGGTCAAGCGGAGCGCCATGTTGGGAGTTTCGACCGACCAGATGCATGTAGAAGGAGCTGGTTGCACCTGCGTCCCTTCGCGGATCTGGCGGTCGCGGACTGCGGCATCATGGCGCCACGTCGAAGTTTGCTTGCCACACGTTGACGGAGCCTCTGCGTTCGTAGGTGAGCTCACTGGCAAGTTGCTCGGCGATCATCATGCCGTAGCCCCGAATGCGGGGGTGGGGTTCGAGCTCAGCTGAGACCGACAGGTCCAACGGGGCTCCGAAGTCGCGCAGTTCGATCGAGAGTCGGTAGGGCTCAGCTGTGAGATGCAGTGAGAGATTGGTTGCCCCCGAGTGATCGATCACATTGGCAGCGAGTTCGTGGACGCACAGTTCCACACGACCGATCACCGCCGCGCCGAGATGGGCGGCTTGCTCATCGAGCCAGGGTCGAAGCTGTCGAAGCTGGTGGTGATCGGCGAGGATCGTGAGGTCAGACACGATCAGCTCCGTCGCGGTGCCGCAAGAGCACCACGGTTCGATCGTCGCTCTGTGGAACCCCATCGGCGAACGCCGTGACCGCTTGCAGCAGCACCGAGCCGATGATCGATGCCGGCTTGCCTCGCATGGCTGCGAGAACTCCGTGCAGGCGTTCCTCGCCGAAGGCCCCGCCTGTCGTGGTGGTTTGTTCAACGACGCCGTCGGACGCGATCAACACCAGGTCGTCATCAGCGAGTTCGGTGACGCTGCTGAGATGCTTGCTGTCGGGGAAGATGCCAAGGGGCGGGGTGAGGGCAGCCAAGTCAATAGCCCCGGCTTCAGTGGACACAATGCACGGGCTGTGGCCTGCATTGGCCCAATGCAGCTCGTTCGCCCCTCGCCGGTAGTGACCGATGAACATGCTGATGAAGAGGCCGGCCTCTGAGAGGTGGTCGTACATCCATTCGTTCACTTGGGCGAGTTGCTCGCCCGGTGTGATCGCTCCTTGGTCTCGGAATGCAGCACTGGTTGCGCACACCGCAGTCGTCATCATCACGGCGGCAGACAGGCCCTTGCCAGAGACGTCACCGACGGCGAAGGAGAGGAGATCGCCGTCTTCGTGGAAGCAGAAGAGATCCCCGCCCGTGTTCTGGGCCTGTTCGTTCTCGAAGAAGATGTCGATCTCATCGAGGTGTGGCCTGCTGCGAGGCAGAGCGAGCTGTGCGACTTCGGCCGCTTGCTGGGTGTCTCTTGCGTCGAGGGCTGTCTGGATGGCTCGGGTGTGCAGTCTTGCGGTTTCGATCGCCGACAGTGTCGTGCGCAACACCGCAGACAACAGCTTCCTGTCACCGGTGGAGAACGGACCGTTCGACCGAGTTGCTTGGAGCTCACCCAAGAGTCCGAGCCCATGTGTTGCCGTGACGGTCGTCGTCTCGGCTGGCTGGTCGGAGGAACGACGGAGTTCGCACCCAACCGTGATGCGGTCCTCGGATGTGACCAACACCAACATGTCGGCCCGAACGATCCGAACCGCTCGCTCGAGGATGTCGTTGACCAGCTGTGATTCGTCGAGTGAGCGTGATGTGACGTCGGCGAGGTCGTACATGCCGATGAGGAGATCGTTGGCCTCGACCAGCGCCTGCGCCAGCGAGTCGACGTCAGAGGTTGGCCTCACGGTTGCGGAGAATTTGCGGTGTCGAGTTGTGCTGCGAGGTCTGCGAGCGTGACTTCGGCTCGATGGCAACATCGAGCGAAGTCGGCCACCGGCACCGTCAGATGGCTGGCCTCGTCGGTGGCTGCCGCTGCTTCGAGCAAGATGCAAGACTCGGCCAGCTCATGAGTGCCCAACATGAGGGCGGTTGACTTCAGCGTGTGAGCGCAGCGGCGAATCGTGCTTCGATCGTCTTCGACGAGGGCCTCCTCGGCTGTGGCTCGATACTGCGGCACCATCTCCAGAAACGCTCGAACGATCGAACGCACAACGGCAAGATCGCCGAGGTCGTTGATCAGAGCGGAGACTCTGGACTGGTCATACGACGGCGGTTCGGCGTCGAGTGCCAGGGCACTGTCTGCTTGTGCGTGGTCCGGCGCTTCGTTGTTGGCCGAATCTGGCGATGCCCTCTGTGTCCATCGGGTGATCATGGTTCCGAGGTCGTTGATCGAGACGGGCTTTGACAGGTAGTCGCTTGCGCCTGCATCGAGACAGCGTTCGCGGTCACCGGCCATGGCGCTCGCGGTCATGGTGATGATGGGGAGAACACGATCCGGGTCATGCTCGGCTCGCCACCGCCGGGTGGCTTCGAGTCCGTCCATGCCGGGCATGTGCCAGTCCATCAAGACGACGTCGAAGGTTTCGTTGGTCAGGGCGTCGAGTGCCGCCGGCCCACTGTCGGCGGTCGATGACGAGTGACCGAGGCGCTCCAATTGTGACGTGGCAAGAAGCCGGTTGACATCGCTGTCGTCGACCACGAGGACGTGAGCTGTCGCTGGAGGTTTTGTTGGCGCTGCTTCGGGACCCGAAGAGTGGTCCTCGATCCGTCGGGCATGCCCCAGCACGATGTCGAACCAGACAACCGTGGCACGGTCGCTGGTTTCGCAGCCGAACGATCCATCCATCAGTTCCACGATCTCTCTGGCGATGGACAGACGAATCTCGGCATCAGACGGTTGCTGGCGGGTCGGTGAAAGGGAGTCGGCAACGCATGCAGCGTTGGCTCCCACCGAGTTGCTGATGCGGAATTGCACTCTCGAGTCCTCGACGGGGGCCGCCTCGACCAGCACCACGTCGCCGGTCGCCGAGCCGATGGCGTTCGAAATGAGGTGATGAATGACCTGCTCGAGTCGAGCGGGATCCCCTTTCACCCGAGCGGGAAGGCCAGGGTCGAGCCTCAGCTCCAGTTCGAGGTCCTTGCTCTTGCACACGGGCTCGAACGCGGTGGTCAGGTTGTTGAGCAACCGACTGGGTGAGAACACGACTGATTCGAGTTCGATCGTGCCGCTGGTGATCTTCGACAGGCCGACGATGTCGTCGATGAGGCCCCGAAGGGTCTGCGTCGCCGAGTCGATGGTGGCAACGTGGGTCCCGTGTGTTGGGCCGACGCCGGGGTGATCGGAAATGGCGTTGGTCGACACCGAGATCGCGGACAGAGCAGCTTGGAGCTGTGTGTGGAGCGTCTCGAGGAGTTCGTTCTGGCGCCCGAGGGCTCTCGCCCTTTGGACGTCTTGACCCTCCAGCGAATCGGGGAGCGTCTGATGAGCGGGAGTTGCCGTGATGATCAGGCCGTTGACATCGGGGTCGTCGAACCGATTGACGGCGGTGAGCATGAAGCTGGAGTACTCGCCATCGGGAAACCGCACCCGAATCAGCCCTTGGACGGTGAGACCTGGGTCTTCGAGGATCTCGTGGCGCTTCCGCTTCAACCAGACCTGATCGGCAGGGTGGAGGCAGTCGCCGAGCGTTCCTGGTCCCCAGGTGTTGGTGTCGCGACCGAAGAGGCGACCATCAGGGCTGGAGCACCATGAGGGTCGAAAGTCGTTTCCGATGATGAAGACCGTTGCTGACACATCAGCCAGGAGCTTGCGAACGACCTCGGGGATCGCCTGGTCCGAGGTCTCTCGCTGAACGTCGTTGCCATTCGTCTCCACGGTGTCCTCGCAGCCTTGATTGCGGGGAGTATCGGTTGACGGTCCGATCAGTGTGAGGGTGAGGCGGTGGCCAGCGGTCAGCCCTCGAGTTGGCCAGCGAGATGCTGCACGGCATCGATGAACTCATCGACCATGTCGAACACGACTTGGGCCGCCGGCTTCGACACATTCATGTTGCCCACGATCTGGCCAACGAAGTAGTTGGCGAGTTCGGCGGCGCCCGGGCTGTTGTGCGCGGCGCGGTCGATGCGGCGAATCGCTTCGGCGGTGAGGACCGGTTGCATGGGCATCCCGAGCGGCATCGGCGTTTCGGGGTTCTCCCACTCGTCGGTCCACGCCGACTTGAGCTGCCGGGCATGCTTGCCGGTCCGTGATCGAGAGCGGATCGTGTCTGACGAGGTGGCGGCGAGGAACTTGTCTTTCACCACCGGCTGCGTCTCTGCTTCCTCAGTGGTCAGCCAAACCGATCCGCACCACACGCCAGCGGCGCCCAGCGCCATCGCCGCTGCCATCTGGCGGCCACGGCCGATGCCGCCAGCACCGAGCACCGGTGTGGCCCCGACAGCGTCGACGATCTCGGGGATCAGCACCATGGTGCCGATCTCTCCGGTGTGGCCTCCGGCCTCAGAACCCTGGGCGATGATCACATCGACGCCAGCGTTGACATGGCGTTCAGCGTGTTGGGCCTTGCCAGCGAGTGCACCGATGAGCCGGCCCTCTTCCTTGACCCGGTCGATCATGTGCTGCGGGGGCGGCCCGAGTGCGTTGACGATGATGGCGCTCTTGTGGGCCAGTGCGATGTCGAGATTGGGGGCCTGGCTGTCGGCACTGAACGGGGCAGCGTCATTGTCTTTGCCGGCGCCAAGGCCGCGGCCGCCCGTTCGCTCGTCCTCGGCCAGCGGCGGCACGTCGTAGCGAGCCAGGATGTCGTCGACGTATGCGATGTGAGACGGCGGGATCAGCTGGCGCAACTGGTCCATGGTGATGCCGCCATCGTCTGACCCGAGGTACTTGGCTGGCACGATCAAGTCGACACCGAACGGCTTGTCGCCGACTTCGGCTTCGATCCACGCGAGGTCGATCTCGAGCTGCTCGGGGCTGTGGGCCACGGCGCCGAGAACGCCCATGCCGCCAGCTTTGGAAACTGCAGCGATGACGTCGCGGCAGTGGCTGAACGCAAGGATCGGGACGTCGATGCCGAACATCTCGGTGATGGCAGTCTTCATGAGGCGCTCTCTTCTGTGTTTCGGAGAAACTCTGTTGTCTGCAAAATCTGTGTGTGGTCGAGGTAGCCGAGGTCGAGCAGGGTTGCCGCCGGAGCGTGCTCCGAGATGGCCGCTCTGATGGGTTCCACGTCGGTTGGAATCGAAAAACCAGGGAGCCAGTTGTCGTGGTGGCCGAGAATGATCTCGGCGGCCCCGAGAGCGGCCGCTTGCTGACCGACGAAATCGGCAAGCGACCCCTGGATGGGTTCACCGTCGATGTTGGCCCGGCCGGCGGCGGCGAGAATGGCGGTGTCAGCCTGGAGTTGCTCGATGATCCCTGACCAGTGGCCGCTGGTGTCCTGGTAGAAGATCGACCCCTGTGGTGTTTCGATCACGAAGACCAGGGCGCCGCCGTCACCTCGGGGTGAGTGACCGACCATCGACGCAGCGAGGTGCGCTGAGGCTGACGCATCGAGTTCGGTGCCGAGGTACTGCATCAGCGTGGCCATGCGAGCCTGCTGCTGTTGCCAGGTGACGCCGAGGTCGCCCAAGCACACCGCATCTGGCGGCAACATCTCGCCGGAGGCTGCCTCGTCGGGGTCGTGTGGGTCGGGCACCTGAGACCAGACGCAGCTGTGTTGGCTCGGGTAGGCAGTGACTCGCACATCGGCGCCTCGCCCGTCTTCGAGCGCCAGATCGATCGTCTCGCCGCCGCCGATGGCGATCATGCGGTCCGCAGACACACCCGCTTGCTCCATGATCCGGATGGACTCGTAAGAACCGATCAGGGTGGCATTCGTGTTCGCCATGATGCGCTCGGCACCGTAGAGGTGGTCGAAATGGCTGTGGCCGATCAAGATCCAATCGGCGACGTCGACATCGTCGGCGGTCTGTCGGGGCATGGGGCCAGCGGCGGTGTCTGGTCGGTCGATGTACGCGTCGAGGAAGATGGTGAGGTCGGGTGTCTGGAGGCGGAACGTGGCACAGCCGAACCAGTCGAGTGTGGTGACCATCAGCGCTTTGCCTCGAGGCCGAGGAGGATGACATCGACCATGTCGTCAGCTGCCTTCTTGGGTGACGAACGGAGCGTGGCGATCATCTCGGCGCTGGCGAACCGTCGGCCCAGCCCGGCGATGATCTTCGACACTGCCGCCGTGTCACACCGAGCAATGGCGCCTCGCCTGACTGCTTCGTTCAACAACGCCTGGGTCACCGAAGCCAGGTAGGCATTGTGCGCCGAATGCAGTGCCTGGGCCTCTGGAGTTGAATCGGTGTCGTTGGCAAAGGCCTCGGTGATGCTGGCAACCGCGACCGTCGACGCCTTCAGGTAGGAGCGAATCGCATCGAGGGGTTCCATGTCGGGAACGATGGCGTCTCTGGCGTCACGACCGATCGCCCAGAGGTTGCGATCGACGACGATGAGGACGAGTTCCTCTCGGCTCTTGGCCACGGTGTAGAGCGTGCGAAGCGAGCAGTTCAGCGCCGAGGCGATCTCTGCCATCGTCAGATGTTTGAAGCCTCCGGAGAACAGCACCCCGGCATCGCTCAGGATCTCGCGTTGGCGATCAGAGAGCGCGGCGTAGGTCTCACGTGACATGACCGGCTGGGGCCGTGGTACGCGAGCGATGCGAGCCATCACCTCGTCATTGGGCGCGGGTTCGGCGGCGCTGGCCGCAGTGTCGAGGACCGTCATGGCCGATGCTCCAGTGGCACGAGATCGATCGGGATGTCGACCACACGTGCTCGCAACCATTCGCCGAGGCTCTTGGCCTGGCCGTCCTGGCGGGTCGAAGCGGCCACTCCCTCTTCGAGCAGATCACGAATCAAGAAGTTGATCGACAGCAGGTTGGGCAACGGGTGGCGGTCGATCTGCAGCTCGGCGGTCTCTGGCAACAACGAGCGCAGGCGGTCAGTGGTGAGGAAGTCGTTGAGCCAGGCGAAGGCCTCTGGTGTTTTTGTGAACAGCCCGAGGTTGGCGTGGCCGCCCTTGTCGCCCGAACGAGCGCCGACCACGCGCCCGATGGGCACGGCGATGGTTTCGCCTGCCGGTGGAGAGGGCATCTCGGGCACGAGCGACTGCACCGTGACGGTGTCGGTCGGAGCAACAGACTCGACGACGGTGCGAATCGGATCGCCATCCGGAGGCATGACGACAACGTCCTGGGGGACCAGTGCGGCATCGATACGGGCCGGGCGATACACGCCGTATGGCTTGCCGGGGCCGGGTCCGCCGGCCAGTCCGTAGAACCCTGGGATGTTGGCCAGGGCGAGTTCGATGACAGCGTTGGAAACGGCCCGGCCCACCTTGCGTTCGTCTGGGTCTTTGATGGACAGCTTCCACGCTGCGCCGGCCTCTTCGTTGCTCGCCGGGTCGGCCTTGTCGGTGCGGACGATGCGGGTGGTGACGCTCTCGAAGTCTTCGGGGCTGTACGGGCAGGCGGCCCAGAAGCCGGCCTCGACGAGTTCGGCTTTTGCTTCGATGTCGATACCGGTGAGGGCGATCGACATGTCTTGGCGGAAGCCGCCGAGCTCGTTCATGGCGACCTTGAGTGTGGCCGGGGGAGGGGAACCCTTGGTGCCGCTGACGGTGACACGGTCTCGGCCGGTGTCTTCGACGGTGATGGTGTCGAAGTGTGACGTGACGTCGGGGCCGAGGTATTGCGGGCCGCCGATTTCGTAGAGCAGCTGCGAGGTGACGGTGCCGACCGAGACCATACCGCCGGTGTTGTCGTGCTTACCGACCACGAACGAGCCGTCAGCGGCGACCTCAGCCCACGGGAAGCCAGGACGGGTGAGGTCGGGGACCTCCTGGAAGAACGAGTAGTTGCCACCGGTGGCTTGGGTGCCGCACTCGATGACGTGACCGGCAACCACGGCGCCAGCCAGCTGGTCCCAGTCGTTGCGTTGCCAGCCGTGGTGCCACGCCGCTGGGCCGCACACGACCGCGGCGTCCGTGGCTCGGCCGGTGATCACGATGTCGGCACCGCTGTTGAGCGCATCGACGATGCCCCAGCAACCGAGGTAGGCGTTGGCACTGAGATAGTTGGTAGCGTCGCCGAGTTCCTGGCCATCGAACGGCTGCAGCTCGCTCAGCAGCGCCGAGTCTGGTTCCTGGAGCCGGCTCAGCAGATTGTCGCCGGCCACATACGCAATGGTGGGGGAGAGACCGAGCTTGGCTGCCACCTCAGCCACTGCTTCGGCGCAGTGGTCAGGGTCGAGGCCACCGGCGTTGGAGACGACCTTGATCCCGCGGTCGAGGCATGTGCCCATCACCTGTTCCATCTGGGTGACGAAGGTGCGGGCGTAGCCGCCACCCGGCCGCTTGGCCTGGGTCCTGGCCAGGATCAGCATCGTCAGCTCGGCAAGCCAGTCACCGGTGAGGACATCGACCGGACCGTCGTCGACCATCTCTTTCGCTGCGGAGATGCGGTCGCCGTAGAAACCACTGATGTTGGCGATTCTGATGGGCGCCTTCTCAGTCATCTGATGCCTCTTCCTGCATGGTCAGCAGCACGGCATCTTTGGCTACTTGGTCGCCCGTGGACACCAGTACCTCTGCAACGATGCCGTCACTCGGTGCGGTCATGTGGTGCTCCATCTTCATGGCTTCGAGCACGATGAGCGTGTCGCCCTTGGTCACAGCAGCGCCTACTTCGGCCCGGACTTCCAGCACAACACCGGGCATGGAGGCGATGAACCCACCGCTCGGTCCGTCGTTGCCTGGCACCATGAACTTCGGGGTGAT
Organism: uncultured Acidimicrobiaceae bacterium; assembly: GCA_964351995.1. Lineage (GTDB taxonomy): Bacteria > Actinomycetota > Acidimicrobiia > Acidimicrobiales > SZUA-35 > SZUA-35. Next base: position 53,976 of record CAYGQE010000002.1, read on the forward strand.
CACGAGCTCGACGGTGCCAGTGGGCATCTGCACCCAGAGGCGATCCTCAACTGCGGTGACCCGGTGCTGCTGCCTGACGCTGCCGATGACTGCCTCGATGCTGTCGGGCGTCCACTGCACGGTGGTTGCGATCTCGCTCCGTTCGATGCCGAGAACGTCTTCGTGTACGAGGTGGCCAGGAGCAACGCCGATCTCAACTGAGTCGTTGCCTCTCGACCCACGACGCAGTGGCTGATACGCCACGGTTCGGGTCGCCCCGAGTTCGCCACCATCGAAGAACGGGGCGCTTGCAGTGAGCGTGACCGAGGTCGGGGGCATTCGGCCGGTTCGGAAGCCGGCCGGGAGGTTGCCCCAATGGGGGTCAGCGGAGCGATGACGGCCTCGAAGCCAGAGGGCACCAACAATCATTGCCGAGTCGACGCCGCTGTCGGACAGGTCGAGCGACGGTGAGGGCTGGACCCGCTCGATGAAGTCGGTCGTAGTGTCGCCAGCCAGGAACTCGGGCGACCGCAGCACGTTGACCAAGAAGTCTCGGTTCGTCACCACGCCACCGAGGTGCAGGCGCTGCAGGGCAGTCGCCAACCGAAGAGCAGCTTCGGTGCGGCTCGGGCCCGATGCGATCACCTTGCCCAGCATGGGGTCGAAGTCGATCGTGACCGCCGAGCCCCGCTCGACCCCGACGTCCCAGCGGACTGCGTCGTCGTCGGGAATGGCGAAGGCGTCGAGTGAGCCGATGGCTGGCAGAAAACTGTTGCTCGGGTCTTCGGCGTAGAGGCGGACTTCGATCGCCGCTCGCTGGGCGGATTGGCTTGGTGCCGCCGGAGCACCCATGGCGATCTGGAGTTGTTCACGGACCAGGTCGATGCTTCTCGCTTCTTCGGTGACGGGGTGCTCGACCTGCAAGCGGGTGTTGACCTCGAGGAAGAAGAATTCGCCGGTGGCGTCGTCGACCAAGAACTCGACCGTGCCAGCCGAGGTGTAGCCCATCTCGGTGCCAAGCCGGATGGCTGCGGCTTCCATCTGCTCACGAACCTCATCGCTGATGCCGGGCGACGGTGACTCTTCGACGATCTTTTGATGGCGACGCTGGATCGAGCACTCACGTTCGCCGTGGGCCACGACGGTTCCGTTGTTGTCGCCCATGATCTGGATCTCGACGTGGCGAGCCTTGGGCACGTAACGCTCGAGGAATACGGTGTCGTTGCCGAAGCCGTTGAGCGCCTCGCGCTTCGCTGCGGCCACGGCCTCGATCAGCGCGTCTGGTGTCTCGACGACTCTCATGCCCTTGCCACCACCGCCGGCCGATGCCTTCACCAACAGCGGGTAGCCAACGGCGTCGCCTGCTGTTGGATCTTCCGACGATGGCAGGGTGGGAACGTCGGCAGCGACGGCCCGCTTCTTGGCTTCGAGCTTGTCGCCCATCGATGCGATGACATCTGGCGTTGGACCGATCCACCGGATGCCGGCATCGGTCACCGCTTGAGCGAACGCGGCGTTCTCAGACAGGAAGCCGTAGCCAGGGTGGATGGCTTCGGCGCCCACGCTCTTGGCCGCAGCAACGAGCCCGGCGGGGTCCATGTAGGAATCGATGTTCACCGCCATCTCGGCTTCGCGGACGAAGGGGGCGTCAGCGTCGGCGGCGACATAGACAGCGGCCGTGCGGATCCCCATCTCGTGTGCGGTGCGGAAGACGCGCCGAGCGATCTCGCCTCGGTTGGCGACCACGATGCTCGTGATTGGCTCGGGAGTGCTCACAGTCGGAACACCCCGTAGCCCTCGGCGCCCTTGACCTCGGTGTTGCGCACCACCGACAGACAGATGGCCAACACCGTGCGAGTGTCGCGTGGGTCGACGATGCCGTCATCGGTCACCGCCCCGGTGGCGTAGAGCGCAAGCGAGTTGCGCTCCTGGATTATCTCGGCCGCTTCCACTTGTCTGGCCTCTTCTGCTTCGTCGATCTCGATGCCCTTGCGAGCGGCTTGGCCGCGGCGGACCAACGACATGACGCCGGCGATCTGTTTCGGGCCCATCACCGCGATCTTGGCTGTGGGCCACAGGAACGTGAAGCGGTTGCCGAAGGCCCGGCCGCTCATGCCGTAGTTGCCGGCGCCGTAGCTGCCGCCGACGATCAGCGAGATGTGGGGCACGGTCGAGTTGCTGACCGCATTCACCATCTGCGAGCCCTTTTTGATGATGCCGGCCGCTTCGTAGTCCTTGCCCACCATGAATCCCGTGATGTTGTGCACGAAGATCAGTGGAACGTCGATCTGGTTGCAGAGCTGGACGAACGTGGCGGCCTTCTCTGCTGCGTCGGTTTCGATGACGCCGTTGTTGCCGAGAAAGCCAACGGTGTGGCCGTGGATCTGGCCCCAACCGCACACCATGTTCGGCCCGTAGCGCACTTTGTATTCCTCGAACCGAGAGCCGTCGGTGATGCGGCCGTAGATCTCGCGAACATCGAGCGGCTGGCGCAGGTCCTTGCTCAGCAAGCCAAGCAGTTCTTCTTCATCGAGCGCCGGGGGGTCCGCGACCATCGGTGGACGATCGTCGTGCTTGCGCCAGTCGAGGTGGCTCACCACCTCGCGGCAGATGCGGATCGCGTCCATCTCGTCCTCGGCGAAGTAGTCGCCGAGGCCAGAAACATCAGCGTGCATTTGGGCACCACCGAGCGTCTCGTCGTCGCTGATTTCACCGGTCGCCATCTGCACCAACGGGGGGCCGGCCAGGAAGATCTTGCTCTGCTCTTTGACCACGATGTTGTAGTCGGATAAGCCGGGTTGGTAGGCGCCGCCGGCAGTGGATGAACCCATCACGACGCACACCGTCGGGACGCCCAGCTTGGAGAGCTCGGTCAGCTCGTAGAAGAAGCGCCCGGTCTGGGCGAAGTGGTCGATCTGCATCCCGCCTGGGACGCTCTTCACGTCCTTGGCATCGGCGTCGATGCGCAGGTCGCCGCCGGCTGATTCGACGAAACTCACATACGGAATGTGATTCTCCCTTGCGATCTCCATGGCCCGCATCCACTTCTTGGTGGAGTACGGCGTCATGGCGCCAGCCATCGCCGTGGGATCGTTGCCCATCACCACGCATTCGGTGCCGGCGATGATCCCGATACCGCAGACCAGGCCACCGCCCATGGCGTAGTCGCTGGCATAGGCCGCCAGCGGGCTGATCTCGAGGAAGGGAGTGTCGGGGTCGAGCACGTGGGCGATGCGTTCGCGGATCGGCATCTTGTCTCGACTGCGGAGACGGTCGAGCGCTCGCTGGCCGCCGCCAAGTTGGGCTTGATCCAACAGGTCATCGATCGTGTCGAGCAGGTCGAGCATGTCGGCTCGATTCGACTCGAACGACTCGCTCCCGGCGGATACCGACGTCCGCACCGCCGGGGCCAAGAGCGGTCGGGCAACAGGGGCACCGGTCATGGTCGGCAACCTACGGGGGCAATTCCGACCCGTCAAAACTACCGACGGCTTGCGTTGCCATGACCCCTACGTCCGCCCCCGAGCCTGGGGGTTTCCCCGACGGCGCATCCAAGACCGACCGTCAGGATGAGTGCATGACCAAGTTGATCGCCACCGCCGCCCTCGCACTCCTCGCCACCTTCGCTTCTGTCGCCCCCGCAGCAGCCGCCCCGTCGAAGGGCCCGGATCGAGTCCCGTCGGCCAAGGTCACCGAGGAGCCCGGCCGCTTGTTCGACATCGAGTACTGGGGCAACAAGGCAGCGCCTCATCGTGACGCCAAGATCGTGGTCCAGTCCGGAAATGGGGAGATCTGATCCACACACACATGAACACTCGTTGGTGGGTGCTGTCCGCTGAGGTGGCTCTCGATGATCAGGGTTCGATTCCCTGTCGGCGGTCAGGTCCTCCCAACGAATGCAGTGGCGGCAAAACCGTTGCGTTGCCGACGACTTGTGCTTGTCTTGAACGGATGCAACCGACCGAGACGCCCGCGCACCTGGGCTCGACCCCGCCCGGTTGGTATGCCGATCCGTGGCGCAGCGCCGAGTGGCGCTGGTGGGACGGTCAGATGTGGACCGCTCACGTCGAGAGCGGGACGAGGGGGCGACCTCGCCTACCCGACTGGCTCAGCGTGCCGATCGTTGTCTGTTCGCTCCCGGTCATCCTCACGGCGATCTACTTCCTGATCGACTCGCCGTTGTCGGTTGTCCTCAGTCTCGTGCCGCTCGTCATCGTGCTTCCGACGCTGTGGTGGCTCGACCGCGTCGAGCCAGAACCGCACACCGCGCTGCTCCACTCGCTGCTCTGGGGCGCCACGGTGGCGGTGTTGATCTCGGGCACCGCCAACACGATCGTGGCCGAGCTCTATGGCTTCGGTACCGCTGCCGTCACCTCGGCGCCCATCGTCGAGGAGTTCACGAAGGGTCTTGGCGTCTACTGGATGGTTCGCCGTGGCCACATCGACAGCGTCCTCGATGGTGTGATCTATGCCGGGTGGGTCGCGATTGGTTTCGCGGTCGTCGAAGACATCCAGTACTTCGCCAGCGCCGAGGCGGCCGACCAGCTCCTTCCCGTGTTCGTCGTCCGCGGCATCGTCACGCCGTTCGCTCATCCGCTCTTCACCTTCTGGATCGGGCTCGCTGCCGGCCTCGCCAAAGAGCGTGACCGGCCTGTGGTGGCCGCGATGTTGGGCGGCTACATCGTTGCCGTCCTCACCCACGCAGCTTGGAACGGGTCGCTGTCGCTGTCGGAAACCGAGGGCGGCGCCACCGTGATCATCGTGGCGATCATCGGTTTCTTGCTGCTGTTCGGCACGGTCGTCGCTCTGCTCATCCGATTCCGGCAACGAGAGCGCCGCCAGTTCCTCGCCGTTGCCCCGATGCTGGTGCAGCGGTATGGCCTGACCCCGGCCGAGCTCGAGATCTTCAGCGACTGGGGTCGGATGCTGGCGGTTCGTCGCAGTCTTCCCCGATCCAAGCGTCGGACGTTCGACGGGGTCCACGCTGCGCTTGCTCGGCTGGCCGTTCTACACGCCAAACCACACGTCGACCGAGCCGACGAAGCCAGGCTGGTGAACCTCCTCTACGAAGCCAGAGCCGCCGCGAAGTAGGGGTCTGCCTGTCAC
>CAYGQE010000002.1:59160-116775 GCA_964351995.1 uncultured Acidimicrobiaceae bacterium
GCGAGGCCGACGGAGGAGGCTCGCTCAGCCGAGATCAGCAGGATGCGGGTCAGCGAGAGGCCGTAGGCCGACCCATGTAATAGGCCTGTCACGCGAGGCCGACGGAGGAGGCTCGCTCAGCCGAGATCAGCAGGATGCGGGTCAGCGGAAGGCCGTAGGCCGACCCATGTCAGGGCAGGTCGAAGGCGGTTCGGTTGGCGACCGTGCGGAGCGAGAAGCTCGATCGAATCCTGGTGACGCCGGGGAGCGTGGCCAGGTGGGTGCGGTGGATGCGTTCGTAGTCGGCAACGTCGGCGCAGGCCACCTGCACGATGTAGTCGGCGTCACCGGCCATGAGATGACAGGCCATCACGTCGGGTGAGTCCACCACGGCGGCCTCGAACGCATCGAGCGTCGCCTCTTCCTGGCTGGCCAGCGAGATCTCGACGAACGCCGTGGTGCCGCGCCCGATCGACCTCGGGTCGAGCAATGCCACGTAGCGATCGATCACGCCTTCGAATTCGAGCTTGCGTACCCGCCGCAGGGCAGCAGAGGGAGACAACCCCACACGATCTGCCAGGTCGTTGTTGCTGGCGCTGGCATCGTGTTGGAGCTCATTGAGAATGGCTCGATCGGTTGCATCCAGAGTCATGAACGCAAAGTGTGAGCGCGTTCTGGTCGAAACGCAACGAAAAGGCGCGCCGAATGAGCCTTTGGGGAACGCGATTTGCAAACCTCGTTCGCGGATGTCGAATTACCGTGCTCCCACTGGCTGCGACGACGCAGTCGAGACGAAGGAGTCATCGTGCGCATCGGCGTTCCCACCGAGATCAAAGTCCTCGAACGCCGGGTCGGTCTGACCCCCGAGAGCGTCCGAGAAGCCGTCGCGCACGGGCACGATGTGCTCGTGCAGTCTGGAGCGGGCCTCGGTATCGGCGCCGACGATGCGCGCTACGAGGTCGCCGGCGCCAATATCGTCGCCGATGCTGCTGCGGTGTTCGCCGATGCGGACATGGTCGTGAAGGTCAAGGAACCGCAAGCAATCGAGCGAGCCATGCTGCGTCCAGGGCAACTTCTGTTCACCTACCTCCACCTTGCTCCCGACCCCGACCAGACCCACGATCTGCTCGCCAGCGGCGCCACCTGCATTGCCTACGAGACCGTCACCGATCACGAGGGTGGGCTACCGCTGCTCGCCCCGATGTCGAAAGTCGCCGGTCGTATGTCGGTGCAGGCCGGGGCTCATGCGCTCGAGTCTCCGCAGGGTGGCGCCGGTCTGCTGCTCGGTGGCGTGCCCGGGGTGGCGCCGGCGAAGGTCGTCGTGATCGGCGGCGGTGTCGTCGGTGTGAACGCCACCGAGATGGCGGTTGGCATGGGTGCCGATGTCACCGTGCTGGAACGCAACATCGACGTGCTCGACGATCTCGACGCCCGCTTCGGTACCGGCATTCGCGCGGTGTACTCCAACCGCTCGTCGCTCGAGCAATACGTGGTCGACGCCGATCTCGTCATTGGCGCCGTGCTGGTCAAAGGGGCACGGGCCCCGCACCTCGTGAGCGCCGAGATGATCACCGCCATGCGAGCCGGTTCCGTCGTGGTCGACGTGGCCATCGACCAGGGCGGTTGCTTCGAGACCTCGAAGGCGACGACTCACGCCGATCCCACGTACGTGGTCGACGACGTCGTCCACTATTGCGTGGCCAACATGCCCGGTGCGGTTGCCCAGACCTCGGCCTACGCGCTCAACAACTCGACGCTTCCCTACGTGCTCGACCTTGCCGACCGTGGTCATGCCGCCGTGCTCGCATCGAACCCACACATGCGCAATGGGCTCAACGTGATCGACGGCAAGCTCACCGAAGCGGCCGTGGCCGAAGCGCTCGACCTTCCCTACGTCGACCCCGCCACCCTCTTCTGACGAAAGGGCCCAGGTGAAAATGGTCAACACCCTCGGTCTGATGAGGCGTGAGCAGCATCATCCCGAGGGTGTCGTGAGCAGTGTGAACATCCACCACAGTCGATTTTCACGGTAGTACCGTTTCCACTGACTGTTGATCTTCCCCGTCGGTTCGAGAACCGGCGGGGAAGTTGCTTTTTGGTTCCCCGGTATCCGCTTGCATACCCAGTTGCTCAGGTCTGAGGCAAGCCCCACACCGTCGTAGCCGAGTTCCTCGGGCGGTTCCGTTGGATCCAGTTCCGTCGATCGTGGTGAACCGGGGTCCGTCACGATGTCCGGGGCCCACGTCCAAGCGAACAGGGCCGGCGATGTTGCATCACCTGACCAGCCGGTCCTTCCGCTTCGTACGTCTCGTCCGGTTGCTGCCTGTCCCGATTCACCGCCGGGTTTCCCCGTCGGCTCGATCGATGTTGACTGCCCGTTTCGAGAGGCCGTGAGTGGCGCTCCCCGCTGGCTGGGAACGACTCAACCACCCTTGATTGCTGGGGTCAAGGGGTTTCGCGCAATACACAGCGTTATCCGCAGACTTTCTTCGTTGTCCTCAAGATCGAGGGCTTTGTCCACCGGTTGTCCACTGCGTTGCCCACAGGGCGAATCCCGGATCACGCCCGCGGGGAGCTGGACATTCGGGTCGCTGTCGACAGCACGATCACCGCACCGATGACCGACATGAAGACGCCGCCGGGCTGGACCTCGAGTCCCGAACCGGTCAAAACGTTCCAGATCGTGCCGCCGACCAACGAGCCAAAGATCCCGAGGAAGACGGTGCCGAGACATCCCAGTTGCGGATTCCCTCGAACGAACCATTTCGAGACGACACCGATGAAGAAGCCGAAGATGATCCAGGTGAGCGGTCCCATCCAACAAGCCTGGCACGCCGTGGGACGAATGTCCTGGTGGGGGTTTGGGGGATCACCTGCGAGGCTGCGGGAATGAATCAACGTCTCGACGCCGCTGCCATCTGTACACCCGGCCTCGAGTCGTTCCTCGAAGCCGAACTGTCGGCCCTCGGGATCAAGCCAAAGCGTGGCGCCCACGGCGTCGTCCCGTTCCGGGCGACGACTCGCCAGCTCTATGTGGCCAACGTCTGGCTGCGCACCGCCTCCCGAGTCCTCGTCCGCCTCGAAACGTTCCGGGCGACTGACTTTGCGCACCTGCAGATGCGGGCATCTGAGATCGACTGGGCACCCTGGATCGGCGATGACATCGCGCCCGAGTTTCGGGTCACGTCGCAGAAGTCGAAGCTCTATCACACCGAAGGTATTGCCCAGCGGCTGCACAAGATCGTCGGTCCGGCCAGCCGGGGCGAGCCGGTCCAGCCATTCGTCGTGCGGTTCGAGAAGGATCTCTGCACCATCAGCGTCGACACCGGTGGCACCCCGCTCAACCATCGTGGTTGGCGCCGAGACATCGGCATCGCCCCCATTCGCCCGACGATGGCGGCGGCAATGCTGATGGCTGCTGGCTACGACGGTTCGGCCCCGCTCGCCGATCCCTTCTGCGGCTCGGGAACCATCGCCATCGAGGCTGCGCTCATGGCGCGGTCGATGCCGCCAGGCGGGACTCGCCGTTTCTCGTTCCAGACTTGGCCATCGTTCGAGTCGGGTACCTGGGCCAGCGTCAACGGTGAGATTGCTTCGAAGAGCGAGCCCGATCGTGCCGTCGACATCGAGGCCACCGACCGCGACTCACTCGCTGTCGAGATCACCGAGAAGAACGCCAAGCGGGCAGGCGTGGCCGATGCTGTCCGAGTCGAGAAGCGAGTGGTGTCACACCTCGAAGGTCGGACCGGCCCCGGCTGGATCGTCACCAATCCTCCCTATGGCAAGCGTGTCGGTGATGGCGATCTTGCTCCGCTCTACAAGCGGTTCGGTGCCGTCTTGCGCGAACGCCGCCCGGAGTATTCCTTGACCCTGGTGGCCAACGACCGTGCACTCGCCAAGGCCGCCGACGGCCGGCTCCAGCCAGCCAAGGGCTTCGGAGTGGGCAAGCGTGTTGAGGCCAAGATTGAAGCTGATGCCGCCGAAGGCAAGGCATCGACCCCGCAGCGGACCTCGGTCAGCCACGGCGGGCTGAAGGTCCAAGTGCTCACTCGGCCGGGGTCTGCCCCTCGAGAACAATCAGCGACCCCGACGGAGACGACAGCGTCAATGTCGGACCTTCCCGACGCCACTGCGTGACCGACTCGAGCGCATCGACCACGTCGATGTGGACTGATCGGGCCATCGGTTCGCAATCGGCGCTGGCCTCGGGACTCGGAATCGTGAAGCTGGCTTCGCCACCTGCTTCGGTGTCTTCCTCGTCATCCAGACCGAGCGTGTAGCTGCCGAACAACGCTTGGCACGTCGTTCGGCCTCGCACCGCAGCCTCGCCGGTGTCGATCTCGATCTCGATCGGCTGACCAGCCAAGTCGACCGCACCAGCGTCAGATGCCAGTGCAGCCACCGACCACGTGCCATCGAAGGTGGTGTCGACGTCGAGTTCAGTCGTCCCACAGCTAGCCATGCCGAGAGCGGTCGCTGCGATCAACGCAAATCTTCTGCCAGCGTCGGTCGATCTCCATGGCCTATTCACGTCGGCGACGGTAGCGGTGCCGACCTCGCCTCGACCGTGAACGCAATATGACGAGCCAGCACGAGTTGTTGACTTTGTGTGTCGGCGTCGGCACCCTCTGTGCGTGACATCCACTTCCGACAGCTCGACCGCAGGTCCTGCGGCGGCGGCAACCTCCCTGACCATCGACATTCCCAGCTGGGCATGGGAGCCCGCAGGCTCGACGTTCGCAGCTGTTGAGGATCGAATGAGGGTCGTGATCGGCCTCGGCCGACGCAACATCGCCGAAGGCGGAGGCCCCTTCGCCGCTGCTGTGTTCGCCGCTGACGGAACCTTCATCGCCCCGGGTATCAACCGCGTCGTTCTGGCCTCGGCGCCCATTGCCCATGCCGAGATCGTCGCCATCGGCCTTGCCGCTCAGGCCCTGGGTTCATGGGACGTTGCCGCCTCTGGCTCGTTCGAGCTCGTGACCTCGACCGAGCCCTGTGCCATGTGTCTGGGGGCGGTGCCGTGGGCTGGCGTCGACCACCTCGTCTGCGGAGCCCGAGACAGCGATGCCTCGGCGGTCGGCTTCAACGAGGGTCACAAACCACCAGATTGGGTGAGCAACTTGGCATCGCTCGGGATCAAAGTGACCCAGGACGTTCTTCGGGAAGAAGCCGCTCGTCTTCTGCAGGGGTATGCCTCTGACGGCGGATCGATCTACAACGGTCGATCATGACCGCACCGATTGAACTGCACCTGGTCCAGCAGCCGGCCAACCATCCCGCTCGCTACGTGCGCCCCGGCTCTCTCGAAGAAACACTGGAACTCCTGGCTGAACACGGAGCGGCCGCCCGCATCGTGGCCGGCGGCACTGATCTGCTCGTCGAACTCGATCGAGGTATGCGGCCCGATCTCGATGTCGTGATCGACCTCTCGTCGATCGAGGGTCTCGATTCGATCCACCAATCTCGCCATGGCATCCACATCGGCCCCATGGTCACCCACAATCAGTGCGTTGCCCACGACCTGATCCGGGCCCACGCCCTGCCGCTTGCCCAAGCGTGTTGGGAAGTTGGCTCGCCGGCCTTGCGCAACCGGGCAACCGTTGTCGGGAACATCGTCACGGCGAGCCCAGCCAACGATTCACTCTCGGCGCTCGTTGCTCTCGACGCCGACATCACGATCGCCTCGGCTCGCGGTATCCGCACGGTGCCGATGACGGAGTTCACCACGGGCGTCCGACGCACCGTTCTGGAGCCAGACGAGCTGGTGACCGGCATCCTCATCCCCATCCCGGCCGATGACGTCGATCGCCGTGGGCTGTATCTCAAGCTCGGGCTGCGGCGAGCTCAAGCGATCTCGGTCGTGCACCTGGCCGTCATGGCCACCTTCGGCACCGACGGTTCGGTCAGTGACAGTCGGATCGTGCTCGGCAGTGTCGCTCCAACGGTCGGCCGCGTCTCCGATGCTGAAGCGTTGCTCGATGCCGCCATCATCACCGACGGCGAATTGGCTGCCGCCGATGCCATTGCCGAAGCCGCCGCTGCTGCGGTCACGCCCATCGACGATCTGCGGGCAACCGCCGACTATCGAGTCGACCAGATCGGGGTGATGGTGCGTCGGGCACTCACGGCCATCGTCGCCGACCAACAGGCGACGGCCTTTCCCGAGGGCCCGCCGATGATCGGCGGGCCGTCGGTGCCTGCCGATGGCACCACCGGTGACTGGGCCGCCGGCGCAATGCTCCACACCACCGTCGACGGCGCCTCGGTCGAGGGCGAATGGAAGCCGGTCACGCTTCTGCACTGGCTGCGCAACACCGTCGACATCACCACGCCGAAGGAAGGCTGTTCGGAAGGCGAATGCGGTGCCTGCACCGTCCGCCTCGATGGAACCAGCGTGCTGAGCTGTTTGGTGCCGGCAGCCCGAGCCGGCAACGCGATCATCACAACGGCTGCTGGCATCGCCCCCACGAATGGCGGCGCCTTGGCCCCGATTCAACAAGCCTTCGTCGACGCCGCAGCCGTGCAATGTGGCTTCTGCATCCCCGGGTTCATCGTGGCTGCCGACTCGCTTCGGTCAGAGTTCGACCAACCAACGGACGAGCAGATCAAGCAAGGTCTGGCCGGCAATCTGTGCCGCTGTACGGGCTATTACAAGATCGAAGAGGCGGTGCGGTCATGACCGATACACAATCGATCAATTCCCGCCCCCACAAGCTCGGTGACTCCCTGGCCAAGGCCGATGCTGCCGACAAGACCCGCGGCACTTCTGACTACGCCCAAGACCTGCGCGTCGAGAACGCTCTCGAAGCCATGGTGGTCTTCACCAATCAGCCCCATGCGAGAATCCGCTCGCTCGACACCTCGGCGGCCGAGGCCCTCGACGGGGTCGTTGCCGTGGTCACCGCTGCTGACGTTCCGGTCAACGAGTACGGGCTGACCATGAACGACCAGCCGGTGCTGATTGGTCCCACCGGGACCGGCCGCAGCGCTGTGGCCTGCGACGTGTCGCGGTGGGAGGCCGACAACCTCGCCATGATCGTGGCCGAAACCGTTGACATCGCTCGTGCCGCCGCCGCATTGATCGAGGTCGAGTGGGAACCCCTGCCCATCGTCGCCGACATCGACGCCGCCATGGCCGAAGGTGCACCGCTTGTGCACCCCGAGTCCGATGCGAAGTCCAACGTCTACTACCACTACGTGATCCGCAACGGGGCGCCCGATGCCATTGCGTCGGCGTTCGAGTCGGCCCACGTGGTCATCGACGGGACCTACGAGGTTCCCTACCAGGAACACGCCTACCTGCAGACCGAGGCTGGTCTCGCTTATCTCGACGACGAGCGGCGCATCACCATCGAGACCGCTGGCCAGTGGACCCACGAGGATCAGGAGCAGGTGGCTCATGCGCTCGACGTGCCGATCGATCGCATCCGAGTCATCTACCGCACCATCGGTGGTGCGTTTGGCGGCAAGGAAGACCTGAGCGTTCAGATCGTGCTTGCGCTCGCGGTGCAAAAGCTTGCGGCGCAGGGCATCGAACGACCCGTCCGCACCGAATGGAGCCGTGAGGAGAGCATCGTCGGCCACCACAAGCGGCACCGGGGCCGGGTCCACGCCCAGCTGGCTGCCGATGCCGACGGCAAGATCCTCGCCATCGAGGCTGACGGCCATCTCGATGCTGGCGCTTACAACTACACGACGAACAAGGTGCTCGGAAACCTCCACCTCTCGGTTGCCGGGCCCTACGAGGTTCCACTGGCGCGCGTTGACAGCTGGGCTGTCTACACCACGACGGTTCCCGGCGGTGCGTTCCGTGGGTTCGGCGGCCCGCAGGGTTGTTTCGTCGCCGAATCACAGATGAACAAGCTGGCTGCAGCGCTCGACATCGACCCGGTCGAGTTGCGGCGCCGAAACCTGCTGAGGGACGGCTCGATCGGCATCACCGGCACGGAGATGCCAGCGGGAGTCAGCATCCCCGAAGTGGTCGATGCCTGCGCCGACGCCGCAGGTTGGACCAGCCCAAAGCTTGATCCTGTGGCCGTCCCGGCCTTTGCCTCGCTGCCAGCTTCTGTCGGCACGGCTCGCCGTGGGCGTGGGTTCGCGTGCGCCCTGAAGAACGTCGGGTTCTCGTTCGGATTCCCCGAGCGGTCCGAGGCCCGCATCGTCCTCGGTGGTGACGGCGACGAACCATCCACTGCCGAGCTCTACCTCGCCGGAGCCGACGTTGGCCAGGGCGCACACACGGCATTCGTGCAAATGGCCGCGGAGGCCACCGGCCTGCCTCCAGCGGCGATCACACCGACGTTCTCCGACACTGCCACCAGCGGCGACTCCGGCTCGGCATCAGCCTCCAGGCTCAGTTGGATGACCGGCAACGCCATACTCGGCGCAGCGGAAGAGGCAGAGAAGGCGTGGCGTGATGGTCAGCGGCCAGCGACGGGCGACTTCCGCTACACGCCTCCACCGACCGAGATGCTCGACCCTGAAGGCGCCCCGACCACGCCGAACTTCGCGTACGGCTACGTGGCCGAAGCAGTCGATCTGTCGGTCGATGTCGAGACCGGACACATCGTCGTCCACGATGTCGTGGTGGCCTCAGATGTCGGTCGCATCATCAACCGAGACCTCGTTGTCGGTCAGATCGAAGGGGCCATCATCCAGGCCCACGGTTACGCCCTCAGCGAGAACCTCCAGGTGGTCGATGGGCGAATTCTCAACCCGCGGTTCAGCGGCTATCTGATTCCCGGCATCGGCGACATCCCAGAACACGTCCGTTCTGTCCTACTCGAGATTCCCGATCCGCGGGGTCCGTTCGGCGTTCGAGGCATGGCCGAGATGCCGCTGATTCCTTACGCTCCCGCCATCGTGGCGGCGCTTCATGACGCCACCGGGGTCTGGTTCGATTCGTTCCCACTGACGCCGCCCAAGGTGCGAAAACAACTCCGAGACGCCGGGTTCTGACCTGTTGCTGTCGTCACACCGTTTGGTACCGAACCATGTCGGAGACCGCTGAGTCGACAGCAAACCCACTGGCGAGTGGATTTCCGCGCAGCGACTGGGTCAACAGGGCCACGACATTGGGTATCTGACCCGGGGGAGTAACCCCACCCAACCGCTTGGACAGAGGGTGCGTGGTCGGTACTGTCGGTGAGCAAGCAACCGGGCGCAGCATGTGCGCCTCTGCGCCATCGGGCGATCCGGTGTGGCGAAAAGGATGAACATGGATTTGGTGATTCTCGGCATCCTGAATGCCGTACTACTCATGCTGCTGTTCGTGGCATTCAAGTTGATTCGCTCTGGCGGATCAACGTCTGATGCGACGACCAGCACCTCCTCGGCGACGACTGATCAATGGGGGACTGCCCAAGCAGTTCCCGATCGAGTCGACGACGAGGAGGTCATCGACCTTCGTGATGCGGCCACCGCAGTCGCTCCGGAGCCGACCATGCCGGTCTACGGCGACCCTGTCTTTGCCGCCGATGGCACACCGCTTCCCGAGGGAGTGTTCGAAGCGCCCCGCCGATCAGCGATTGATCCTCAGGCCTTCGCCGCTGAGCCTGCCCCGTTCCCTCCACCGATCGGATCCGCCCCGTCGATGACGTCGCTGAGCCGGTCGGCCATCGTGATCGACTCGTCGTTGAACGGTTCTGGCCCCACTCCATCCGAGCTGCTGTTCAGCGTGATCGAAACGCTCGGGAGCATCGGGTTCGAACTGACCAAGGACAGCCCCGACTACGGCCTGCTCAAAGACGCCGATGACAACACGGCCTCGATCGACCTCACCAAGCGGCCGAACGGGACCGACCGCATCGCCATTTCCGTCGATTCGCCTCGAGCGGTCGAAGCCCTTGCCATGCTCGAGATCTGGCACCGAAGCCGACTCGGCGCCACCGATCAGGTTCGCCTGAGCGCCCGGATCCGCTGAGATCGATCGATGTGTGGCATCAGCGGCATCTACGGATACCGCCAACCCCTTTCCCTTGACGACGCTGCGCTTCTGGCGCGAGCCGAGCGCATTGCCCACCGCGGGCCAGACGACGCTGGCGTGTTCATCGACGGCTCACTCGGCTTCGGTTTCCGCCGGTTGGCCATCATCGATCTCCACACCGGTCACCAGCCGATGGTCGACGAACACACCGGATGTGCCATCGAGTTCAACGGTGAGATCTACAACTACCTCGAACTTCGAACCGAGCTGCAGACCCGAGGCCATGTCTTTCGTACCTCGTCTGACACCGAAGCGATCCTCCACGGCTACATCGAGTGGGGCGACGACGTCGTCGATCATCTGAACGGCATCTTCGGGTTCGCGATTTGGGACCCGCGCCGTCAGCGTCTCGTTCTTGCCCGAGACCACTACGGGGTGAAACCTCTCTACTACGCCGACCACGGTGGTGTGCTCCGTTTCGGGTCGGAAATGCGCACGATCCTCGACGACCCCGCGGTGCCTCGCGACCTCGACCATGGATCAGTCAGGCTGCTTCTGCACTTTGGCTACCTGCCGTCTCCTCACACGCTGCTGAAGGGCATCCACAAGCTCGGGCCGGGCGAGATGCTCGCCTGTGACGAACACGGCGTGAAGGTGTGGCGTCACACCGGTGTCACGCAAGAGATCAACCACTCGATCTCCGACGCCGAGGCCACTGAACAATACGTCGAGCTCTTCGAGGCCGCCGTGGAACGGCAACTCCTCGCTGACGTCGAGGTCGGTTGCCTGCTCTCGGGCGGCGTCGACTCCGGCATGGTGCTCTCGGCAGCAACGGCGCGGTCCAGCGAACCAATCCCGACCTTCACGGTGTCGTTCGGCGATGACTTCGAACACGATGAGTCTGCCGATGCGGCCGAGACGGCGAACCACTTCGGCGCCCGCCATCATGATCTGCGGATCGACGTCGACGACGTCGAGCAGCTCCTGCTCGAGTGCTTGTGGCACCTCGAAGAGCCAGTGCTTTCTCAGTCCACGTTCGCCTATCACCTGATGACCAAAGAGGTCCGCAAGCAGGTGAAGGTCGTGTTGACCGGTCAGGGCGCCGATGAGCCTTGGGGTGGGTATGACCGCTACCTCGGCGAACGCTACGGCACCAAGGCCGGCTTCTTGTTCCGTTCGACGCTGGCCGAGTCGCTTTCAGCGAAACGTCCCGGCGCTGAGCGGTTCCGCCGAGCAACCGAGTCGCTCGGTCTCGCTGATCCCGTCGATCGATTCACCGCGATTCACCAGGTGTTCGATCCCCAGACCGTCGAAGCACTCGGAGGATCTGAGATCTTCGGTGCGGGCGAGCAACCACGCGATTTGATGGCGCGAGCTCAGGCGCCGGTGGCTCACCTCGATCCGTTCAGCCAACTGCTCCACATCGACACCCGGCTCTCGCTCCCCGACGACCTGCTGCTCTACGGCGACAAGCTGTCGATGTCGAATTCAGTCGAGGCCAGAGTTCCCATGCTCGATCGAGAGCTGATGGCGTTTGTCGAGTCGTTGCCACCGCACATGAAGCTGCGGCGGGGGAGGGGCAAACACCTCCACAAAGAGGCGGCGCTTCGCTTCCTTCCGGAGTCCTTCGTCCACCGCAAGAAGCGGGGATTCGCAACACCGATCGACCAGTGGTTCGCCAATGAACTCGGGCCCCTGATCGAGCGAACGGTTCTCGGGGCCGACTCGGTCTGCTGTCAGGTCTTCGACCGCAGCGCTCTCACCCAGCTCCTCGCCGATCATCGGTCTGGCGTCCGGAACTATCGCCGTCAACTCACCACCCTGGTCAGCCTCGAGATCGTTGCTGCTCAGCTCTTGTCCCCAGGTAATCCGCGACCAAGTGGGGCCGAACGACTCATTCACTCTGACGGTGTGCGGAGCACCGACCCCACTTCGGGAGAAGTAACAACATGAGAATTGCAATCTTTGGGCTCGGCTATGTCGGCAGCGTCTCAGCGGCATGTCTTGCCGGCCAAGGCCACTCGATCGTTGGTGTCGACACCAACGCCGACAAGGTCGGCATGATCGCGGACGGCATCAGCCCGGTGCAGGAGCCTCAAGTCCCTGAACTGTTGCAGGCAGCCAAGGCAGACGGCCGCGTCAGCGCCACGACCTTTGCCGCCGAGGCCATCGCGATCACCGACATGTCCATGCTCTGTGTCGGCACCCCGTCCCAGCCGAGCGGTAACATCGACCTGGCCTACATCGAATCGGTCGCAGCCCAGATCGGGACGGCATTGGCCGATCTGGATCACCCCCACACCGTGGTGATCCGCTCCACCGTGATGCCGGGGACGGCCGAGCGTGTCGGACAGATCCTTGAAGAGACCAGCGGTCGGCGCCTCGGCGAAGGTCTTGCTGTGGCCGTCAATCCGGAGTTCCTCCGTGAAGGCCAGGGCGTTGCCGACTTCTTCGCTCCGCCGCTCGTGTTGATCGGTGCTGATGACTCGGCCACCGCCGCCCAGATCGCCGAGCTCTATGCCGGTATCGAAGCCGAGGTGTTGGTCGAGCCGACTCGCCTGGCGGAAATGGTCAAGTACGCAAACAACTCCTGGCATGCCGTGAAGGTCACATTCGCCAACGAGATCGGTGCCGTCGCCGGCTCGCTCGGCATCGACGGCAGTCGGGTCATGGAGATCCTCTGCGCCGACAAGAAGCTCAACATCTCCACGGCGTATCTCCGCCCTGGCTTCGCTTTCGGTGGTTCGTGTTTGCCGAAGGACGTTCGTGCCCTTGGCTTTGCTGCCAAGTCACAAGATGTGTCCGTTCCGTTGATCAACAGCTTGCTCAACTCGAATGCCATCCAGGTCCAGCGCGTGGTCGACCAGCTGGTCTCCTGGAGTCCCTCCTCGATCGGCTTCTTTGGCCTTTCGTTCAAGAAGGGCACCGATGACATGCGCGAGAGCCCGCTCGTCGAGGTCGTCGAGCGGATGGTCGGCAAGGGATTCGGCGTTGTCATCCACGACGAAGACGTCTTCGGTCAAGAGCTCATCGGAAAGAACCGCGACTTCATCGAACGCGAGATCCCTCATCTGTCGAACATGCTGCGGGAAGACGCAGCCGATGTTGCCGGCGCTGATGTGCTCGTCATCTCGAAGGTCACCGATGCCGCCATGGTTGCGCTCCGCAGCCGCCGACCGGGCACGAAGGTGGTCGACCTCGTCCGCATCCCCGATGCTGATCGCCTTGCGATCGATGCCGACGACTACGTCGGGGTGGCCTGGTGAAGCTCCGGAAGACCAACGGCCGCAAGCATTTGCTGCTCGTCGTCGAGAACGCTGCGGTCCCACACGATCGCCGTGTCTGGAACCAAGCCCGTGCCGCGCAGCGCAACGGCTACGACGTCACCGTCATCTGCCCCAAGGGCCGAGCCGGCGCCGATGCTGCTCGTGAGGTGTCCGAAGGCGTGCGCATTCGCCGCTTCCCGATGCCCTTCGATGGCCCGAAGAAGACCGACTTCCTTCTCGAGTACGGCTGGGCGATGGTCTGCATCTTTGCGATGTCGATCGCGACCTACATTCGTAAGCCGTTCCACTTGATCCACGTGGCCAATCCGCCAGATCTCTTCTTCGGACTCGGGTGGTTGTTCTCCCCGTTCGGCGTCAAGTTCGTCTTCGATCAGCACGACCTCGGGCCCGAGACCTACCAGTCGAAGTACGAAGAGCCGGCCGAGGGCTTCATCACCAGTGCGTTGGCATGGACCGAGCAACGCTCGTACCGAGCGGCCGACACCGTGATCGTCACCAACCACAGCTACGAAGAGCGGGCACTCGGCCGAGGCAAGATGGCCCCTGAAGACGTGTTCGTGGTGCGGAACAGCCCAGACCTCGACCTCTTCCAGCCGGGAGTTGCCAACCCTGAGCTGCGCCGTGGGTTCGAACACCTTGCGGTCTTCGTCGGGACGATGGGCCACCAAGACGGCGTGCACATCGCCATGGAGGCAGCGGCCCACGTTCGTCAAACACTCGGTCGGACCGACATTGGTTTTGTGTTCATCGGCACCGGCGACATGTGGGACTCGCTCCAGCTGACCCACACCGAGCTCGGCCTGGGCGATGGCGTGTGGTTCACCGGGTTCATCTCCGATGAAGACATGCTCGAGTACTTGTCGTCCGCCACGGTTGGCATGGCGCCAGACATCGACAGTCCACTCAACAACATCTCCACGATGATCAAGACCATGGACTACATGGCCATGGGTCTGCCGGTGGTCTCCTTTGACCTCACCGAGTCGCGTTTCTCGGCCGGCGATGCCGCCATCTACGCATCTGAGCACTCGTCGGCTTCCTTCGGTGATGCCATCGTGGCTCTGGTCGATGACCCCGAGCGCTGCGAGAAGATGGCACGCATCGGCAACGAGCGGATCTCCGGCCCGCTCTCCTGGGCGCAGTCTGAGCGCCAGCTGCTGGCGTGTTACGAGCGGGCCTTCGAGAAATGAACGTTCCCCCTCCCGGTCGCGCTTCGAACAGGCGGATCCTTCGATCGCTTGGTCTCGTGCTGCTCGCCTTCGTGACGGGATGCTCCGGAGCCTCGATCGGCGAGGCAACGAGTGACACCACCGCGCCGCTGGGCTTCCCCACCACCGAGGCGTCGACGACCACGTTGCCGCCGTCGGCTCAGATCGGTGAAGCGGGCAGCGAACCGAGTGTTCTGCCCGCCGACCTCGCCTTCCTCGACTCCTTCGAGTGGGACGCAACGGGGCGCCGTTCCGAGACCCCGGTCGCCACCCTCTCGGTGCTCGACTTCGGCGCTGTTGCCGATGATGGTCAGCCCGACACCGACGCATTCAATGCTGCGGTTGCTGCCGCTGGTGAGCAAGCTCGTAACGGCACGGCCACCACGATCGACATTCCCGCTGGGCGCTTCATCTTGAACGACACCTTGCGGCTGCAGTCGTCTGTCGTTCTGCGCGGCGCAGGGCGAGACGCCACGTTCATCGACCTCGATCTCGCTGGTTCAGATGAAGAAGGCATCACGATGCTGGGCTCTCCGTTCGGCAACGGTGAGTGGACGAACCTGACCAGTGATGTCGCCCGCGGCGACAAGCGCATCGAGTTCGACGGCCAGACCTTCCAGCCCGGCCAAGTGCTCGAGATCGAGCAGGACAACATCGACGAGATGGTTTCTCGCGACGAGTGGGTCGTGGAGTGGGGGCAGGGATCGTCTGGTCTCGTCGCCATGGTCGCTGACTCGGGTGACAACCTGGTCGTGCTCGACCACGGGGTCACCGATGACTTCAGCGTTGAGCGCAACGCACGGGTTCGCCCGATCTCCGCCATCACGCGTGCCGGCGTCGAGTCCATGACGATCGAACGCATCGACTCCGGCTACGGACACATCATCGCCATGCGGTTCGGCTACGACCTCTGGGTCAACGATGTCGAAACGATTCGGGCATCTCGTGCGCACATCGGCATCGATGTCGTCGGTCGTTGCGAAGTGACGGGCTCCAACCTGCACGGAGCCCACGACTTCGGCGATGGTGGGCGGGCCTACGGCATCTCCATTGCCCGGCACACGACCAATTGTCTCATCGAAGACAACGCACTCTGGGATCTTCGCCACGCAATGATCATCCAGCTCGGGGCCAGTGGAAACGTCTTTGGCTACAACGACGCTCGGGGGTCAGCCGGCTACGAAGACCGCCAGCCCCGGGCCGACATCTCTCTCCACGGCCACTGGCCGCAGGCCAACTTGTTCGAAGGCAACGTGGTCGATCGCGTGGTGTTCGCCGACTGGTGGGGCCCCGTCGGGCCCACCAACGTCTTCTGGCGAGGCTGTGCCCTCGATTCGGTCAGCGTGATCGAATCATCTGACGACCAAGTCATCGTCGGCTCTGTCCTCGGTGACCTGGCCGTCGAGGACGGCATCGAACGCACGCTGCTCGCTGGCAACGTCGTCGACGGCGAAGCCATCGACGATTCGATCGTCACCGACGGCGATCCGCTTCCCAATTCTCTGTATGGCGCCGAGATGCAACTACCGACAGTGGCGAACTGCCTCAACGGTGCATCCGAGCGCAACCCTTGGTCGAACCCGGACATTGACCGGCCATGACAGTGAGCGGCAACCCACATCCTGCAGGCCTCCCTGCGACCCCTTCACAGCAAGAAAGCGCGGAACACCATGACCACTGAATCTCTCCAGGAGTTGCACATCGCCGTCATCGGCTGCGGGTACTGGGGCTCCAAGCACGTCCGAGTCCTGGCGGGGCTCCCCGGAGTCACCGTCTCGTTGGTCGATCGCGACGCCGGTCGGCGGGCGGCTCTCGAGAACAGCTATCCGATCCGCCGCTCCGTCGGCGATCTCGACGAGATCTTGGGCGAGCTGGATGCTGCGGTCATCGCAACGCCTCCTCTCGGTCACTACCCCCTGGCCCGAGCCTGCCTCGAGGCTGGCGTGCACACACTCGTTGAGAAGCCCCTCACGACGTCGGTCGCTCATGCGAACCACCTCATCGAACTGGCCGACGAAAAGAACCTGGCCCTCATGGTCGGCCACACGTTCGAGTTCAACGCTGCGGTGTGGAAGCTCGCCGACGTCGTGCGTGCCCCCGAGTTCGGTGCCGTGCGCTACATCGACTCGGCTCGCTTGAATCTTGGGCTTTACCAGCCCGACGTCGACGTGTTGTGGGACCTCGCTCCGCACGACATCTCGATCATCAACCACGTTCTCGACGATCGCCCCACGGCGGTCTCCGCATGGGGCTTGAACCTCATGGCTGACAAGCCAGACGTTGCCTACCTGAAGCTCTACTACGGCAACCAAGACGTCGGAGCGTCGATCCACGTGAGCTGGCTCGACCCGATGAAGGTTCGACGCACGACCGTCGTGGGTGAGTACCAGATGGCGGTGTACGACGACATCGCCGACGAGCGCATCAAGGTCTACGACAAGGGTGTCAAGTCGCCGTCGAAGCCCGGAGATCAATCCCAGATTCCGATGTCGTACCGCCACGGTGACATCGTGTCTCCCTTCATCGACTTCAACGAACCGCTCGGGCTGGAACTGTCGAGCTTCACCGAATCGATCCGGACCGGCAAGGCCCCGCGCGTTGATGGTCGGAGCGGACGCGAGGTCGTGAGCGTGCTGTGCGCAGCGAAGGACTCCATGGCCACAGGCGGCTGGGTCGATGTCGACTACGACGCCAACATCATCGACCTGCGCGAGGTCGAGCCCGAAACCATCTCCGGCCAGACGGCCGCACCGATCACGGGAGCCTGATCACATGACCACCACACAAGACCCCAAGACCGCAACCCCCGTCTCGTTCCTCGACCTGGTCGCCGATCACGCCGAAGTGCGTGATGAGCTCGATGCTGCATGGAACGCCGTGGTGTCCACCGGCGGGTTCGTCGGCGGCGCCGCCGTTGCCGAATTCGAAGCGGCTTTCGCCGAGTACCAGCAGGGCCGGTTCTGCGTCGGCGTCGCCAATGGCACCGATGCCATCGAACTGATCCTCACCGGTCTCGGCCTTGGTCCCGGTGATGACGTGATCATCCCGGCCAACACCTTCATCGCCACGGCAGAAGCCGTGGCCCACACCGGCGCCAACGTCGTGTTCGCCGACGTCGACCCCGGCACGCTGCTCATCACCGGCGCCGCGATCGACGCTGCCATGACACCGAACACCAAGGCGGTCATCGCTGTACACCTGTACGGACAAATGGTCGACCTCGACGACGTCGGTGGCGCCGTCGAGCGCCACGGGCTGTTGCTGATCGAAGACGCAGCTCAGGCCCACGGTGCCGAGTGGAACGGCGTCCGCGCTGGAGCGTCGAGTGCTGCCGCTGCATTCAGCTTCTACCCAGGAAAGAACCTCGGTGCGCTTGGTGATGGCGGCGCCGTTGTGACCAACGACGCCGAACTCGAAGAGCGCATTCGTTCGATGTCGAACCACGGCCGCTCCCTCACCTCACGGTATGAACACGACGTGCTCGGCCGGAACAGCCGCCTCGACAGCCTGCAAGCACGAGCGTTGCTCATCAAGCTTCGCAAGCTCGACGGATGGAATGACAACCGCAGGCAGGCGGCCCAGTGGTACCGGGCAAACCTCCCCGAGGCCATTGTGCCGCTGGAGATCCGGAGCGAAGCTGTTGCCGTGCACCACCTCGGTTTGGTTCAAGTGCCCGTCGGAGAACGGGACAACATCTGCGCAGCGCTCGATGCCGCGCAGATCGGTTGGGGTATTCACTACCCGGTCCCATGCCACGAGCAGGTTGCGTTCGCCGGAGCTGCCCCGGTCTCCATGCCAGTGACCGAAGCTGCAGCGCCCCGCATTCTGTCGCTGCCGATGCACCCCCACCTGACCGAAGCGGATGTCATCCGTGTGTGCGAGGTGATTCGTGGATGTACAGCTGTGGCCTGACGAGACCGATCGACCGGCGTCTTCGTCGGTCGATCCGTCTCCGTCATGGCAAGTCCTTCTCGGAGCCTGCATCGCTGCGCT
This sequence comes from uncultured Acidimicrobiaceae bacterium, assembly GCA_964351995.1. GTDB lineage: Bacteria > Actinomycetota > Acidimicrobiia > Acidimicrobiales > SZUA-35 > SZUA-35. The sequence continues at coordinate 77,553 of CAYGQE010000002.1, forward strand.
CGTGATCATGGGCCTCACCGCTCAGGCTGCGTACATCACCGAGCGTCTCTCCGAAGAGGTCTGGCTGGCTCGGGCCGAGGTCGAGTACCGGGGCGATTCTCTGGTCGAGACCATTGCCGTGGCCATGAGTTCACCCGGCGTGTGGGGCCCGATTGCGGTCGAGTACGGCATTCCGATCGAAGAATTCGAGAAGCGCTACCGGGCCGAGGTCGTTGGCGGAACGCAGGCGCTCAGCGTCGAGTTCGAAGACCCCGACCGCCAACAGGCGCAACAGGTTGTCAGCGACGTGATCGACTCGTTCCTCGCTCAGTTCACCGTGATCGACGACACGGTCGCCAACGAGACGCTCGAGCAGTACCTCGAGGGTCTTCGCACGACCGAGTCCGATCTCCTCGCGATTCTGGACGACACGACCAACCTCACACGAAACGAACAGATCGACCGGCAGAACGAGTTGCTCGCCGTTCGTCAGGCCGTCACCCAAGTCCTGTTGCGCCTCGATGGACGAGCAACCGAACTCGACGAGCTCGCTTTGCAGCAACCCCGCGTCATCTCTGATCCCTACGTGTTGCCGGAGCCCATCGAGCCAGAGCCGTTGAAGATGGCGGTCGTCGGGGCTGGCGCCGGCCTCTTGTTGGCCGTTGCCGCTGCGTTCTTCATCTTCCATCGCGACGAGGCATCACGCCGAGACGAAGATTGGGAATTGGCAGCATGAAGATCGCGGGCGATCCTCTAGCACATACCGCCAAACGCGTCATCGACGTTTTGATCAGTGGCGTTTCGTTGGTGGCGCTGAGCCCACTTTTCGCGGTCATTGCACTTGCCATCAAGGCAACCTCGGATGGTCCGGTGCTGTTCAAACAGGAGCGCATTGGACGCGACGAAGTGCCGTTCGAGTTGTACAAGTTCCGCACGATGGTGACTGACAACTGCGATGCGGAACACCGGGCGTTCGTGACGGCTCAGATCGAGGGCACAGCGGTTGCCGACACCACCGATGGCGCGTTCAAACTGGACGACCCCAGAGTCACCAAGGTCGGTGGTTTCCTCCGGCGCTTCTCGATCGATGAACTCCCGCAGCTTGCGAATGTCTTCAACGGCACGATGAGCTTGGTCGGTCCTCGGCCCTCTCTCGATTGGGAGATCGAGCTGTACCAGGACGAACACCGGCGTCGAGCGGCGGCTGTCCCTGGCTGCTCCGGCCTGTGGCAGGTGTCGGGCCGAAACCGCCTGAGCACGAACGAGATGCTCGACCTCGACTTGGAGTACGTGGACAACTGGACGCTCAAGAGGGATCTCTCGATTCTCCTGCGCACGCTTCCGGCTGTCCTTCGTGGCGACGGTGCTCGTTGAGGTGGCGATGATGAAGGAGCGGGACGTGCAACGGCGCAGCCACACGAGAACAGTCGACGCCCATGGGACGACCGCGGCACCGGACCTTCGCGTTCCTGGGGCCAACGAGCTCTTCATCGACCCCGCTTGGTGGCGAGTGATCGCCGACACCTACGGGATGAAGGTCGATGTTCGTTGGACCGAGGAAGTCGAAGGTCTCGTGTCGTCGGCGTTGCCGACGGTCGACATCGACGATCCATCCGGTCAGCGAACGGTGTCGCTGCCATTCTGCGACTTCGTCGACGCCCCCATGCAGGCCGAAGACTGGTCGGCGTTTGCTGACCCGCTGATCGAGTCGGGCCGACGCATCGTCCTCGACACCACGGCCGATCATCCAGCGACGACCGATCCTCGGTTCGAGACGATGATCGATGGCGTCGACTATGTCGTTGCCGTGGACCGCAAGCCATCGGAGTTGATGGCGGGGTTCTCTCAGCTCGCTCGTCGGCAGATCAAGCGGGCCGCACGAGTCGGTATCCGCTATCGGATGGCGACCGACCTCGACAGCTTGCGGGCCTATCACCGGCTGCACCTCGGTGTTCGCCGTCATCGTCACGGATTGCTGGCGCAACCGTTCTCGATGTTCGAGTCGATCCACGAGCAGTTCATCGAGCACGGTCGGGGCGGCGTGATCATTGGCGAACTCGATGGCGAGGTGGTCGGTGGGTGCCTGCTGCTCGTCACCGACAACGCGGTCCATTACAAGTTCTCCGCCTCAGCTCCAGACCAGCGCAGCAACGGCGTGTCGCACGGTGCGGTGTTCGCAGCGCTGGAATACACCAACGAGATGGGGCGTCCCGACTTCGACTTTGGTCGAAGCGATCTTGCCCACAACGGTCTGGTCGACTTCAAGCGCCGATATCGACCTCAAGAGCGACTGCTGGCGTGCCACACCGCCGGCCCAGATCTCAACCCCGCCTTTCGTGATCGGCTCCACCGGCTCACCGAGCTGTTCGTTGATCCATCCATGCCAGACGATCTCACCGAGCTCGCTGGCAACCACCTCTACCGGTACTTCGCATGACCACCTCTCCCACCGTTGCAAACGGAGCACAGCATCACATGACCACCATCCACGGCAGCCTCCTTGATGAAAACGTACGTATCGGCTACCCGGTCGAGCGCTGCGAGGTGCCCCAGCTCGTGATGGGCGACGGCGCCCGGCTCCGCTCGGGAACCATCATCTACGACGGCTCGGTCATCGGCGCTGCGCTCACCACGGGACACAACGTCATCGTTCGCGAGCAGTGCACCATTGGCGACAACGTCTCGATCTGGTCGAACACGGTGATCGACTACGGCTGTGTCATCGGCAATGACGTGAAGATCCACACCAACATCTACGTGGCTCAGTTCACCGTGATCGAAGACGGTGCGTTCATCGCACCGGGCGTGTCGATCGCCAACGATCTCTATCCAGGGTCTGAGGAGTCCGCTGACCTGATGCGCGGACCACACATCGAGGCCGGTGCGCAGATCGGTGTTGGGGCAACGCTGTTGCCGTACGTACGGATTGGCGCCGGAGCCATCGTTGGCTCTGGAGCTGTCGTGACCAAGGACGTACCCCCGGGGATGGTGGTGGTCGGCTCGCCGGCCCGAGTGACCAAAGCGGTTGCTGACCTCGCTCCCATTGCTGAACGTGTAGGAGAACAGGCATGACCATGATCGAATCTCGGAGGTCTTCAGTGGAACGCACTGGAGAGCGAACGGTCGCAAGCCGAACCGTTGATGGAGGAAGCGTCGAACGTCGGCCGCTTGGTTTCGACGCCGTGTCGGGACCGCAGCGCGGGATGCGCAGTGGCAAGCTCGGGGGCTTCCTCCTCTTGGCCGCGGTGTCGACACTGGTCTTCGCCCAGATCGGTTTTGTACTCTCCCAAGTGCTTGATGAGGTCTGGCAAGCTCGGGTCGAGATCGAATACCGCGGCAACTCCTGGACCGAGACCGAAGACATTGCGGTTCGTTCGCGGTCGCTCACCGGCCCCATTGCCGCCGAGTACGGCATCGACATCAAGGACTTCGAAGAAGACCTCAAGGCGGGCCTCGTCGGCGGTACGCAGATCCTGCGCATCGAGTACTTCGACAACGATGCCGAACTCGCGCAGAACATCGTGACCGATCTGGCCGATGCGTACGTCGTCGAAGCCAGTGAGCGGCCGCCGGAGAGCGCCAAGACCATTCTCGAAACGCAGCTCAGCGAGCTTCAGGCCGAGTTGAGCGATGCTCAGGACCGTTTGGCAGCGGAAGCACCGGAGGCCGGCATTGCGCTCACGGCGAGCCAGCAGGACCTGCAGGCCGAGATCGCCAGCCTCCGAGCCAGGGTTGGCGTGCTCGAGTTACGCGTTCTGGACTCAGAACTCGAAGCGGAGACCATCGAAGCTCGGGGACTGCCTCGCTACATCACTCGACCGTTCGTGTTCCAGGAGCCTTCGTTCCCGCAACCGCTGCGGATGGTGGCCGTTGGCGCGGTGATCGGCATGCTCCTCGGACTGATCCCGTTGGTGCTGTCGATGTACCGATCACAGGCCCGGTGACGACAACGACCAACCAGCGAACCGTTGCCGCCGACTCCGCGTCAGGCGCCAAGTGGACGCTTGCATCGCGCATCACCGGCTTTGTCCGCGTGGTGCTCATCGGCGCGGTCCTCGGACCGTCCTTCGTCGGGAATCTGTTCCAACTCGCGAACCAGCTCCCGTGGCTGGTGTTCGAGATCACCGTCGGCAGCCTGCTCGGTTCATTGCTGGTACCTGCGCTCATGCAGCACGTGAAGGATGAAGGGGGCGACGTCAAGGACGGGACCGACCTTGATGCACTGTCCCGCCTTGCTGGTGCTTTTGCCTCGACGGTGATCGTGGGCTTCGGGCTCGTCACGCTTGCGGTGATGGCGACATCGCCGTTGCTGGCTCGCCTGTTCGCCGTTGGCGTTCCGAGCGAACTGCGCAGCGACCTGATTGCTGATGCGTTGCCGCTGGTTCTGCTGACCGCGCCTCAACTGATCGGCTACGGCCTCACCGTCACCGCCCAGTCGATTCAGCAGGCGATGGGCTCATTCGCATTTCCCGCCGGTGCAGCGATCGTCGAGAACGTCGTGGTGATCGGCACGCTGGCGCTTTACGCAATGGTCTTTGAGTCGAACACGACCGTGGCTGGGTTTGATCTGGACCGAATTCTGCTCCTCGGTGTTGGCTCGTCGCTGGGCGTGACGGCACATGTGCTCCTGCAATGGTGGGGTGTTCGCCGTCTCGGACTACGGATTCGGCTCAGTGCCGGCTGGCGCGAGCCAGAAGTGCGTGACGTCTTGACCCGAGCCATGGCAGCGACGGCATCGGCGGCCCTGAACGGTGTTCGCATCTTCGGCATCTTGCTCCTCGCCAACTCGGTCGCTGGCGGGGTTGTTGCCCTCCAGCTCGGTCTGAACTTGATCGGCGTGGCCGTTGCACTCGGCGCGAAGCCCGTGGCCTATGCCGTGTTGCCGCGACTTGCTGTTCTGTTCCGTAGCGGTGATCTGCCCGGCTATCGAACCGAGTACGACCGTGGCGTCGGCTTGGCTGGGATCATGATCTTGCCAGCCGCCATCGGACTCGGTTTCCTCGGCTGGTTGATCGGACCGGCGCTTGCCTTCGGTGCGATGAACACCCCAGACGGTCGAGCGCTGCTGGCCGTCACGGTCACCGCAATTGCCGGTGCCGTTGCCGGCGAAGCCCTGCATCAGCTCGGTGTTGCTGGCTGCTATGGCCGTAACGACACCCGCTCGCCTTTCATCGCCTTTGCCCTTCGCCTTGGCCTGACCGCAGCATTCGTGCCGTTCGCTTGGCTCGCCGATGGCGCAGGCCGTATCGCCGTGATCGCAGCAGTGATGAGCGTTGCTGACGTCATCAGCGGCCTCGTGCTCCATCGTTCCGCCACCAGGGAAGGTCGGTCCAGTTACGAACTGTCTCGCTCGCTTCGCTCGTCGGCAGCGGCCGCCGTTCTCGGATTCGGCGTGGCGGCAGGTCTTGGATTCGCCATCGCCACCCAGCTTGATGCGGCACTGTTGACCGCAGCCATCGTCGGTGTTCTTGGCGTGGTTGTCACGTTGCTGGCCAGAAGCCGATTCGACAGCGAACTCGGCGTTTTGGTCGGCCAGCTCAGAGGTTCGTCATGACCGCATTGCAATCCCGCCCTCCGATGTTCCCCGAGACCGACACGCCGAGTGCCGAGCGACCGGTCCCTGCGGAGAACACCTTCGAACTGCTCGAGTTGCTCCGTCGCCGACTTCGTGCACCCAGCTCTCGCGACTTGAAAATGACGGCAGCGTGGCTGGTGCCCACGGCGCTGCTCACCGGCGTTCTGGTATCCCTCGGCGACGGCCCGATCGGCGCCGGCGTTGCCGGGCTCGTGATCCTGGTCATCCTTGCTTGGCGCCTTCCCCACTTCGCTGCGTACGTCATGATTGCCGGCGCCCCGATCGTCGTAGGCTTTGGCCGAGACCAAGTGCTCCCCATGTTGCGGGTGAACGAGGCGCTGCTGGCTGTCTTGTTGATGGTGCTGGCGGTGAAGTGGTTGGTGTCATCGCGGCGCATCGTGATTCGTCTGCATTCGCTCGACTACGTGATTCTGGCCATGGTCTTCACCGGCTTCCTGCTGACGATGATCACCCAACTCTGGCGGACGCTTCCGCTGGGGATGGACGACATTCTCTACGCCGCGGTGTTCCTTCGCATGGGCCTGCTGTACGCCCTGGTGCGGATCACGATCCGCACGCAGAGTCAGGTGCGCACAGCCCTCTCCCTGTCGTTGGCAACGGCGTCGGTGCTTGCGGTTCTCGGCACGATGGACTCGCTCAACCTCATCCAGACCGCCGAGCGGCTTCACCGCTTCTTCCCGAACGACGGCTTCATCGTCGACGACGGTCGCGGTGCGGCAACGATCGGCAACCCCATTGGCTTCGGTGTGTATCAAGGCATCCACGCCATGATCGGGCTCTCGATGTATCTGGCTGGTGAACGGCCTCGCCGTCTGGTGGCCGTGGCCGCTGGCCTGTGCTGTATCGGCGTGGTTGGCAGCGGCCAGATCGGTCCGCTGATCTCCTTCGCCGTCGGTCTTGTCGCTTTGGCCTGGGTGACTCGCTCGTTCGGACGCCTCGCTCGGTTCGGCCTCCCGCTGTTGCTCGTCGTGTCGATCATCGCCGCCCCGTTGCTGGCTCGCCGCGTTGCCGGCTTCGATGGGGCCGAAGTGAACTCCCAGAAGCGGGCCGACATCGCCAATTCGCCAGCCTCTGAGCAAGGTCGACAGTTGTTCGAAGCCAACCCGGGTTCGAGTTGGGATGTGCGGCTCTACAACCTCGAGATGTTCTTCATCCCCTCGTTGAAAGAGCCCACGAACGTGGTCTGGGGCGTGACCCCGCAGGCTCGAGTCACGTCGCCTCGCGAGGGCGAGGAGTTCATCTGGATCGAGTCAGGCCACCTCTGGTTGCTGTGGTCGGGCGGCATCTGGCTCTTCTTGACCTGGTTCGCTCTGTTGATCGTCGGCATGGTGCAAGCTCGCCGGGCGCTTCGAAGACACACCGGCCCCATCGCCATTGCTGGGGCCGCGGCCTTCGGGTCACTCTGGATCATGAACGTCGCCCAGACCTTCGATCCTCACATGACACTTCGTGGTTCAGCCGACGCGTTCTATCCATTGCTCGCCCTCATGATGGCGGCGGCATACCAACGGTCCAGAGCAACCGGGCCACAGGAAGGTCCGATCTCATGAATGTGGGCCGGGTTGCTCGTCGAGCAAAGATGCTCGTCGACCAGGTTCGAACTGGCGGGAAGGACGAAGCGGTCGCCGACCTCAAACGCTGGACCAACTCAGAGGTCCATGCGATTGGTCTGCGTCGAGTCCTCGAGGTCGAACCCGAGACGCCGAAGTCGCTGGTTGCGCTCACTGCGCAGCCCATCGACGCCGCGATGGCGGAAAAGATCTTCGATGTCGAAGGGCTGTCGCCCATCGATCAGCTCTACCTCGATCGTCGGCGCAACATCTTTGAGGCCGGCTTCCGTGGCGGTTGGTGCGCGATAGATCCCGACGGCAATCCGGCCTACGTGCAGTGGTTGATCCCCGGTGCCGACGGGGCCAAGGTGCACGACTTCTTCGGCAACCTCTTCCCGCCGCTCGACGAGGACACCCTCTTCATCGAAGGAGCGTGGATCCCTCCGATGTTCCGCAAGCAGAAGGTCATGTCCGAAGGATTGGCGCTGGTGACCAGGGCTGCTGCCGAGAGCACTCCAGGCAGTCGCTTTGCCGTCGCATTCGTGACTGAAGACAACCGTGGTGCGGCGTTCGGTACTCGGGCTGCCGGTTACGACGTGTTCATGAAGCGGACCGAGCACTGGCGGATGGGCCGGCTCACGACCACGTTCGTCGAAGCAACCGAGGACGACTTCGCAATTTTCGCCCAACGCGACTGATTGGCCGAGGGACTTCACCCAGCGACCAGAAGTCGGACCCGCCCTATCGTCGGTCGGATGTATTCTCGGCGGATTTTCTTGATCGTGGCGGCGGCCGTCACGACCTTCAGCACGGTTGCTCCCGTTCCTGTTTCGGCGCTCGACGCGTCGGAACTCAGCGAGACCCCTGACCTCGTGTGGGACGTCGGCAACCCCGACATGACCTCGCGTCACACGAACCAGCTCCGCGCCGTGGTGCGCGACATGGAGGAATTCGACGGGCACATGTACGTCGCTGGCAAGTTCCAAGACGTCGTCGCTCCCGACGGCTCGAGTACTCGTCAGCCCTACCTCGCTCGGTTCGATCTCGTCACAGGTGCATGGGACTCGTCGTACCGGCCGGTCGTCGATGACATCGTCTATGCCATCGAGATCACCGGAGATGGCCGCCTGTACATGGGCGGCGAGATGGACGGTGGCGCCGTCATGTACGACGCTCCGACGGGCGCTCGCATCGACGGTTTTGCCCCGGGCTTGGACAACAGCTGGGGCCCACCGGCGGTCTACGACGTCGAAGTCGTCGGCGATCAGGTGTACCTCGGCGGCAACTTCGGTGAGGCGAACGGTGTGGAACTGTCCAACCTGGCTCGCGTCGATGCTGCAACGGGGGACCTCGACCAACGTTGGATGCCAACCGCCGACTTCGACGAGGTCACGCCACTCTTCGCTGGTTCGCTCGTCTTCGCCATTGCCGTCGACGAGGGCCGCGATCGGGTCTACGTCGCCGGCAAGTTCGGCGGCATCAACGGCGACGATCGGGCTGCGTACTTCGCCATCCTGCAGCCCTCCGACGGTGCCTTGATCCCCGACCTTCGCCAGGGTCTGCCGAAGGGCATCCCCAACCATCGTGACGGCTACTCGATGTGGATGGAAGACGTGCAGTTCGCTGGTGATCGGGTGTATCTCGGTGGCAACGGTCACCAGACGATGACGATGCGAGCGAGCAACCTGGGGTTGTTGAACACCTTCTTCACCAACAACGGCGTCGGCCAGCAAGTGACGGGCGGCGACACGCAGGTCATCCACGTCGGCGAGAACGTCGTGTGGTCGGGCTGTCACTGCTGGAGTTCGGTCGGGCCGTTCGAACTCGGCAGTTACATCAACGGTGCCGACGGTGTGATGGTCGAAGCCGAGTACGAGACATGGGCTCGGGACTTCAGAACCAGCAACCCGTTTGGGCAACAAGATGTCAACGGTGGCTACGGAATCGATCGATCGACGAGCACGCTCGTTCCACTCACGTTCGATCTCGGCGGCCAGGCGGGGGCGTACGCCATCGTCGAGGATTCTCTCGGGCGCCTCTGGATGGGCGGCCAATTCGAGAACGTGCCCTCGACCGGGCGTCAGCTTTCGGGCCTGGTGCGATTCTCGCCCGAGCCGATCGTCGTCGTGCCGCCTCGCACGGGCGATCGACCAGCCGACGATCAGATCGTGCGGCTGTATCGGGCCGTGTTCGGTCGGGCTCCTGACGCTGAGGGCTTTGTGTTTTGGACCAATCGGTACGCCGAAGGGGAATCACTGGCGTCCATCGCCACGAGTTTCACGAGCTCACCTGAGTGGAACGTTCGCTACGGCAACGGCCTGTCGAATGCAGCGTTCATCGATGCGATCTATGAGAACGTGCTCGGTCGAGCCGGCGATGCCGAAGGCGTGCGGTTCTGGCTCGAGGCGATCGATACCGGACGATTGACGCGAGTGCAGGTGCTGCTCTCGGTCAGTGATTCGCCGGAGAACATTGCCGCCACCGGCACGAGCGCTCCGATTCGAGCGGATGAAGCACAAATCCTGCGGCTCTATCAGGCCGCATTCGGGCGCAGTCCCGAGGCGGGTGGCTACTCGTTCTGGGTCAACGCCTATCGCAATGGTCGCTCGCTCGAAGCGATCGCCGCTGACTTTGTTCGCTCAGATGAGTGGGACCAAGGATTCGGAGTGAACCCGACCCCGGCCAGCCTGGTGGACTCGCTTTACCGAAATGTCCTCGGGCGTTCCCCCGATGCCGCTGGCGAGCGGTTCTGGTTGGAGCAACTGCAGGCTCGGTCGACGGCATCGGTGCTGGTCTCGTTTGCCGAGTCGACCGAGAACGTCAAGCGCACTGGAACGCCTCGCTGACCCTGACTGGGCGGGGCGCTGCGCCCGTCATCTGTTGTTGAAGAGCTGCAACGTCTAGCTTCATCTGATGAGCATGTGGAACTTGGCTGAGCTGTTCGAGGCGGTCGTCGAAGAGATTCCTGATCGCGTCGCCGTGTCCTCACCGCTTGGTGACCGGACCTACCGCGAGCTCGATAACAACGCCTCGGCCTTCGCCCGCCATCTGCTCGATTCCGGCGTCCAAGCCGGTGATCGAGTGGCGATTCTGTCGTGGAATCGGGTCGAGTGGCTCGAGGCCATGATCGGTTGCTTCAAAGCGAGAGCAGTGCCGGTCAACGTCAATTACCGGTACGTGGACGAGGAGCTGATCTACATCCTCGACGATGCCGATGCTGTGGCGATCGTGGTCGAGCCTGACTTCGTCGAGCTGGTACGTCGTTGTTCTGATCGCTTGCCGCTGCTTCGTCACACAGTGGTCTTCGATGGGCCCGGCGCCTTTGTCGTTGATGTGCCGCCGCTTGAAACGCAGGAGGTGACGTGGAGCTCGGTGCAAGCGGCGACGTCGACCACGCCGATGCCAGAACGGTCGCCCGACGACATCTACGTGCTCTACACCGGTGGCACCACCGGCATGCCGAAGGGCGTGCTCTGGCGCCAGGAGGACATCTTCCTTGGAGCCATGACCAGCTTGGTCGACCCAGAGACACCGGCCGACGTGCTGAAGGTGCTGGCCGAGCAGCGGGCGCCGTGGATGGTGACGTCACCGCTGATGCACGGCAACGGTCAGTGGAATTCACTCCGCCCCCTCATCTCCGGCAATGGCGTGTCACTTTGGACCCATCGCCGTTTCGATCCGGCGATGGTGATCGAGCAGGCAGCTGCTGATCGAGCCCAGCTACTTGTCTTGGTGGGTGACGGTATGGCTCGGCCATTCGTGGAGGCGCTGCGAGGGCTGGTGGCGGCCGGCCAGGCCCCTGACTTGTCCGGCCTCGGGGTGATCGCATCGGGAGGCGCGATTCTGTCGCCGGTGACAAAGGAGGCGTTGGCTGACCTGCTGCCAGGGGTGATGATCGTCGACGGCTTCGGGGCATCCGAGAGCGGTGGCAACGGTGCGCTGGTCGGCAGCGGCGACGGGGGAGCGCCGCGCTTCCAGATGAAACCGAACACGGCGGTCCTCGACGACGACAATCGCCCGACCGAGGCCGGCGCCGGGATCATGGGTCGCTTGGCCACGACCGGGCACATCCCGCTGGGCTATCACAAGGACCCGGTCAAGTCTGCGGCCACCTTCCCAACCGTCGATGGGGTTCGGTGGGCCATCCCCGGCGATGCAGCTCGGCTCGAGGCTGACGGCACGATCACGGTCTTCGGCCGGGGCTCGAACTGCATCAATTCCGGCGGAGAGAAGATCTTCCCGGAAGAGGTCGAAGCGAAGGTGAAGGCTCATCCCGACGTGCACGACGCGTTCGTTCTCGGTCGAGCCGACGAACGATTTGGTCAGCGGGTGGCAGCGGTGATTGCTCGCCGGCCGGGAGCGGAGACCTCGCTCGATGAGATCAGAGTCTTCCTGCGGGACCATCTCGCTGGCTACAAGCTGCCGAAGGAGGCCGTGTTCGTCGACGCCATGTCATACACCGGCCCGGGCAAACCCGACTACGCGTGGGCCAAGGCCCAGTTCGAGAACGAAGCAGGAGTGGTGACGTCATGAGCGAGGCGAACACGCGGTTCGAGGGGAAGGCGGCATTGGTCACCGGGGGAGGCTCCGGCATCGGCCTGGCTACCGCCAAACAGTTGGTGGCCGGAGGTGCAACGGTCACGCTGATGGGGCGAACCGAGTTGACACTCGAGGCCGCTGCTGCCGAACTGGCGACCTTCGGCTCGGCTGTTCGCACGGTTGTTGGTGATGTCGGCAACGAAGAGGACGTCGCGGCGGCGGTGGCTTCGGCGGCCGGCGATGGCGGTCTCGACTTCGCCGTGATCAATGCGGGCTACGGCGGGGCGGCACCAGTGGTCGCCACTGAAGCCGCTGACTGGGAGGGCATTCTCCACACGAACCTCACCGGTGCGTTCTTCACGATGAAGCATGCTGGTGGAGCGATTGCCGCGAACGGCGGAGGCTCCATCTGTGCGGTCTCGTCGATCGCCGGGTCCAAGACGCATCGGTTCATGGCCAGCTACTGCGTCAGCAAAGCTGGCTTGGAGATGCTGGTGAAGAACGCCGCCGACGAACTCGGCGTGAACGGCGTGCGGGTGAACGCCGTCGCCCCTGGCTTGGTCGAGACCGGCTTGTCAGATGCGCTGCGGGGGAGCGAGGCCATCTACGGCGACTACCGGGCAAACATGCCGATACAGCGCCACGGCCAGCCGGACGACGTCGCCAACGCCATCGCGTTCTTCCTCTCCGACGCCTCGAGCTGGGTGACCGGCACCGTTCTCCCCGTCGACGGCGGCCACCACCTGCGCCGAGGCCCCAACCTGGACGCGTCGGCGTAGCCGCCTTTGGCGTTCCCGATCTGCCTCATCTTTGTCACACCTGGTCGCGTAACCTGCGGCAATGAATTTGGTGATCACTCCATACGGGCGGCCAGCCACTGAGGCGTTGGCTCGTGCTGTGGTCGAGATCAAGGCCGGCGATGCGTTGGCACCCGTCACCGTTGTCGTTCCTTCGAACTTCGCCGGGCTCGTGGCTCGGCGCATGTTGGGCTCGGGCGATCTTGCATTGGGCGACGTTGCTGGATCTGCCGGCATTGCCAACGTCAGTTTCGTGACGCCGTTCCGCCTTGCCGAGCTGCTGTCGTCGGGACGCCTCGGCGAACGTCGCCCCTTGACCAACCCGGTACTCGGCGCCGCTGTCCGCGTCGCCTTGGCCGACAACCCCCGGCATTTCGCTGCGTTGGCCGAGCACCACGCCACCGAGCGTGCACTCGCTCAACTGACCGGCGAACTCAGCAACATCAGCAACTCGGCACTCGATCGAGTAGCCGGAGCATCTGCTTCTGCATCGTCGGCCATTGCCTTCCATCGTTCGATCCAAGCCTTGCTGACCGACTTCCACGACGAGTCTGATGTTGCCGCCGCAGCCACTCGTCGAACCGACCTTGGTCTCGACCCTGAACGCCTCGGTCACATCGTCTGGTACCTGCCCGCTCCGATGGCCCCGCCGTTGCAACGACTCATGCGAGCGCTCAATCTCGTCGGGCGCCTCTCCGCGGTTGTGGGCCTCACGGGCTCCGTGGACGCAGATCAACCGGTTCGTGATGCTTGCGCCGCTGCTGGATTCGATCTCAACTCGGCACCGGTCTCGACAACCGAAGCAGCGACGGCAAACGCCGCCACTGCCGACCGAATCATCACGGTCACCGATGCCGACGAGGAAGTGCGGGCCGTGGTCCGCGACATCGTCGAACTCGCCAGCAACGGAACCCCGTTGGATCGCATCGGCATCTTCCATGCGTCGCCAGACCCGTACGTCCGGATCCTTCAGCAACAGCTGGCTGCGGCAGACCTGCCGTTCAACGGGCCGTCGCGTACGCGCCTTGCCGAGTCGGTTGCGGGTCGAACGGTGCTCTCGGCGCTCACGCTGCCGAGCGAGCGATGGCGGCGAGATCGGGTGATGGCGCTCGTCAGCGGTGGCCCGCTCCGAGTTGACGGCGAGCCGGTCCGCCCCTCGGCATGGGAACAGCTCACTCGAGACATCGGCGTGGTTGCCGGGCTCGCCGACTGGCACAGCAAGATTGCCAGGCGCCGCCACACGCTGTCGGCGAAGGCCGAGGCCGACATCGAGCCATGGCTGGCTGATCGCATCGCCAGAGAGCAAGCCGACATCGACCAGATGTCGCACTTCCTCGAAACCACAGCGGCTCGAATGCAGCAGCTCGAGGCTGCCGGTGGTTGGGCAGCCAAGGCCGAGACGGCCAAGGCACTGCTGGTCGACTTGCTTGGCCCCGCTCATCGGCACACCGCATGGCCGGAGGCCGAGCAGGAAGCCTTCGAACGGGTCGAGGCCGCGATCGAACGGCTGGCCGTTCTCGATGAGATCGAACCATCCCCGAGCCATCAGGTGTTCTTGCGAGCCGTGACCGCCGAGCTCGACGTCGCCAGGGGGCGATCGGGACGGTTCGGAAACGGCGTGGTGTACGGCCCGCTGAGCTCGGCGGTTGGCCACGATCTCGATGCGGTCTTCGTTCTCGGGTGTCGGGAGGGCGTGTTGCCGTCGCCTCGCCGCGACGACGCCGTTCTCCCAGACAGCGCTCGAGCACTGGCCAACGGCGAGCTCGAGCTGCGGGCCGGGCAACTCGGCGAACAACACCGACAGTTCTTGGCGGCGTTGAGCGCAGCACCGGTCGGGCATCGCGTGCTCATGATGCCCCGTGGGGATCTTCGCAACAGTCGCGAATCCCTTGCTTCGCGATGGCTGCTCGATACCGCCAGTGCGCTCGCTGGTCGTCCGGTCAGGGCCACCGACTTCGGCGAGCTCGCTGGGGGTGACGGCGATGGCATCATCGAGAACGTCCCGTCATTCAGGGCGGGGCTGGCCTCGGCCCGTCACCACGCAAACCTGGTCGAACGCGATCTGGCTTCGGTCGCCGAACACGTGGCTGTTGGTGGCGAGGCGGCTGACCACCCAGCTGCAGCTGCAGCCCGTCTCGGGATCGAGGCCAGCACGGCTCGACGAAGCAGTTCCTTCACGGTGTGGGATGGCAATCTCGCCGGTCACGAGATCGGTTCGACCGCCGATCGGCCGCTGTCGCCGACTCGGCTGCAGACCTGGGCGTCGTGCGGCTACCGCTACTTCCTGGCCTACACCCTTGGGCTGGCCGAGCGAGACGACCCTGAACGGCTGATCGAGATCTCGCCCCTCGACAAGGGATCGGGCGTGCACACCGTGCTCGAGGAGTTCATCGAAGAGCTGCTCGAGTCTGGTGACATGCCAGAACCGAACGAACCCTGGAACCCGACACACCGGGCGAGAGTTGCGTCGCTGGCCGAGAAGGTCTTCGACGACTACGAGGCACAAGGCCGCACCGGCCGCCCGGTCCGATGGCAGATCACTCGGGAAGAACTGTTGATTCTGCTCGACGATTTCCTCACCGCCGACGACGCGCACCGCAGCAGAAACCGAGCCACCCCCGTCGGTGTCGAGCTTCCGTTCGGCATGGGCGACGCCGACGCCGTCGTCATCGATCTCGAAGACGGGCGCTCTCTGCGATTCCGTGGCATGGCTGACCGCATCGATCGCAGCGAGGACGGTCGCACCTTCGTCACCGACTACAAGACCGGCAAGGGCAGGGAATACCAGGGCATCGATCAGAACGACCCGGTCAAGGAAGGCACGACCCTGCAGCTCGGGCTCTACGCCGAGGCGGCCCGTCAATTGCTTGGTGCTGAAGAGGTCGACGCTCACTATTGGCTGGTGAATCGTGCCGCGAACCACGCTCGCGTCGGCTATCAGTGGACCGCCGATCGTCGTGAGCGTCTCGTACAGATCCTCACCGTCATCGCCGATGGCATCGAGGGCGGCGAGTTCGCCACCGACCCAGGTGAGTGGAACAGCTTCCGCGGAACCAACGAGAACTGTGGGTACTGCCCGTTCGACTCGGTGTGCGATCGCGAACGAGGTGAACACGCCATCGAGAAGGAGGCAGCACTCACGCATCGACCGGGCTTGGTCTGGATCGACCCGGCTGATCTGGCGAAGAGCGACCAACCGGACAGCGACGGGCCCAGCTGATGATGCCGCTGGATCAAGACACCCGCAATCTCATCACGGTTCAGGGCCTCGACCAGACGCTGTTCGTCGAAGCTGGCGCTGGCAGCGGAAAGACGAGTGCGCTCGTCGAACGAATCGTGAACCTCGTGATCATCCAGGGAGTCCGTCTCTCCAACGTCGCCGCCATCACCTTCACCGAGGCTGCTGCGGCCGAACTGCAAGCCCGTATCCGAGTGCGTTTCGAGCAGCTGCGTGACGATTCGGAGCAGTCCGACGATCAGCGCAAGCGGGCTAGCGAGGCCATCGCCGACGCCGATCTGGCTGCGATCTCCACACTCCACGGCTTTGCCAGTCGGATCTTGTCCGAGTTCGCTGTTGCCGCTGGCCTGCCGCCGCAGGTTCGAGTGCTCGATGAAGTGTCGTCTCAGCTTGCGCACGAAGACCGATGGCACCGCTTCGTCGACGCGCTCTACGAAGACCCGACCAACGAAGAGTTGCTGATCCGGGCCGCCCTGCTCAACGTTGCGCTCGAGCCGACGTACCCGAAGCACTCGACGCTCAAAGATGTCGCCATCGACTTGAACCAGAACTTCGACCGGCTGGGCCCGCTCGCAGCCCAAGCCGACGACCCAATGGTGCCACTGCCGCCGCTCGACTTCTCGGCCTTCGATGCTGCAGCATTCGAGCTCGTGAACGGTCTCGACACCTGCTCTGACCCGACCGATCTGTTCTACGAACATCTCACGCAGAGACTGCTGCCGGAGTTGGCCAGACTGGCCAGCATCGAGGACCCCGATCGCCGTCTTGCTGCGCTGGCCGAGATCAAGGAATTCAAGAAGGGTCGGGGCGGCAAGAAGGGCAACTGGACAGATCTCGCCGGTCTCCGCGCCATCATCACTGAACTCGATGCAGCACGAGAGCACATCGTCACCGAGGCTTCGGCTGAGGTGATCCAGCGGTTGCTGATCCCGATGGCTGCCGAATGCCTCGCCGCTGCTGAACAACGCCGCTCTGAGGGAGGGCTCGAGTTCCACGACCTGTTGGTGCTCGCTCGCGAGATGCTGCGGGTTAGCGATGAGGCTCGTCTGGCGCTGCACGATCGCTACACCCATCTGTTGCTCGATGAGTTCCAGGACACCGACCCGATGCAGATCGAACTGGCGCTTCGCATTGCCACGGCCGTTTCCACCGGTTCCGAAGACTGGGAAGCGCTCGATGTCGAGGCTGGACGTTTGTTCTTCGTCGGCGATCCGAAACAGTCGATCTACCGTTTCCGGCGAGCCGATATCGGCCTCTTTCTTCGAGCCCGCGAACGATTCGGCCCCGAGGGCACCTACGCCAAACTCACGACAAACTTCCGCACGGTCGAGCCCATCCTCGACTGGGTCAACGTGTTGTTCACCCAGCTCATGGGTGCGGGCGATGGCGATCGTCAACCGGCCTACGAACCGCTGGTGGCGTTCCGGGGGGCCGACTCTGGGGTCGACCATCGACCGGTCCTGCTCGGCGGTCCTCATCCAGACACGAAGGTCAAGGCGGCAGAGCTCCGCGAGCTCGAGGCAGCCGATGTTGCCGGAGTGGTGGCCGACATCGTTGCCCACCCTGAGGCGTGGCCGGTCGGCGATGGTCAGGGCGGCTGGCGCCCGGCGGAGCTGTCTGATGTCGCGATTCTGGTGCCGACCCGCACGTCGCTGCCGTTCTTGCGAACCGAACTCGACGAAGCCGACATCTCCTACCGCTTGTCGACGGGCACGCTTGTGTACGCAACGCAGGAGGTCAGTGATGCGCTGGCCGCGTTGCGAGCTGTCGATGATCCGACTGACGCACTGAGTCTTGTGGCGGCGTTGCGTTCGCCGTTGTTTGCCTGTTCTGACCCCGATCTCTTCACCTTCGTCTCCGGTGGAGGTCAGTGGGATCTACGCCACGAGCCGCCAGCTGGTGTGGCCGATGATCACCCCGTTCGCATTGCATTGGCGGGGCTGCGCTCACTATGGGAGAACCGTTGGTGGACCACGCCGTCGACGCTGCTCGACCAACTGCTTCGTGAGCGCTCGGCGGCCATGCTGGGCTTCGGTTCGGTTCGCCCGGCCGATGTGTGGCGCCGACTTCGTTTCTTGCTCGATCAGGCTCGATCCTTCGAAGAATCGGTCGGGGGAGATCTGCGAGCGTTCCTGGACTGGGCTGCGTTGCAAGGCGCCGACCTCGCCAGGGTGCACGAGCCGATCCTTCCCGAAACCGACGACGACGCCGTGAGGATCATGACCGTTCACGGCTCGAAGGGGCTCGAGTTCCCCATCACGATCTTGTCGGGGCTCACGACCAAGCTCGACAGCCGCCGTCCCGGCATCGGGGTGCTCTGGAACGACGAAGACCTTCCTGAAGTTCGGGTTCGTTCGACCGCCGCAACCCTCGGATTCGCCGCCACATCGACCGTTGAATCCGAGATGGACACCCATGAGAAGCAACGCTTGCTGTACGTCGGCCTGACCCGCGCCCGCGATCATCTCGTCGTTTCAGCTCATCACAAGCAGAATCAGTCCAGCAGCAGCTTTGGCGGAATCGTGTGGAACAAAGTGGACAGCGTCGACTTGTGGCGTCGATTCGAACCCGGCGATGGTCTGCCCGTCGCAGTGCCAGGGCCCCGGGCCATCCCGTTCCCGTTGGACGACCGAGAGCGCTGGCAACGCGATCGTGCGGGCCTCGCTGCAACGGCAGCGACACCTCGTGTGGTGTCCGCCACCGGCGTCGCCACGGCGGCGCTTGCGCTACCGATCACCGACCCAAACCTCGACGACGACGGTGCCGATCAAGCAGACGACGGTGTCGTGGCGACGCGGCGCCGGGGCCGGGCCGGTTCTGCCATTGGTTCGGCCACCCACGCGGTCCTCCAGATGGTCGACTTGGCCGACCCGGTGGATCTCGACTTGCACGTGCAGCAGCAGTGCGCCGTCGAAGCGATCCCAGAACACGAAGGTGTGGTGGCATTGCTTGCCCGCTCGGCATTGGCGTCGAGCGCCGTACAGCTCGCCATCGGAGTCACGCACTACAAGGAACTGTTCGTCGCTGCTCCGGTTGGTGATCGAGTGATCGAGGGCTACGTCGACCTTCTGATCGACACCCCCGATGGGCTGATCGTGGTCGACTACAAGACCGACTCGGCGAGAACTGAAGCCGAAATCGACACCAAGCTGGCCTCGTATGAACTGCAAGGGGCCTCCTATGCCGTGGCGCTCGAAACAGTGACCGGGCGTCCGGTGATCGATTGTCTCTTCGTGTTCTGCAACACCAAGGGGGCGATCGAGCGATCGGTGGCTGATCTCGACGGGCTGAAAGCACGGGTGAGAGACCTCCTCAGCGACTCGGTGTGATCTGCCGATGAGGTTTTGACGATTGACTTCGCCCGATCGGCCTGTATGAATGGGACCCGGTTCGGCGGAGTGCTGACCGAAGGAGTTCGTCGTGCCCCGACCCATCTGGAGCGGTGCCATTTCATTTGGCCTCATCTCGATCCCGATCCGCCTCTTTCCGGCGGTTCGGAAGAAGAACGTGTCGTTCAATCAACTCGATGGTGAGACCGGCGCCCGCATCAAGATGAAGCGCGTCTCGGCCGACACCGGTGAAGAAGTGGCGTTCGGCGACATCGTCAAGGGTTACGAGATCACCAAAGGCAACTACGTCACGATCACCGACGACGAGATGTCATCACTGGATCCCAAGAAGAGTCGCACCATCGACATCGCCGAGTTCGTGCAGCTCTCCGAGATCGATCCGCTCTACTTCGACAGCGCATACGTCGTGGCTCCCGACGAACTGTCGGCCAAGGCCTACGCCGTGCTCGAGCAGGCAATGGAAGCAGCAGGCATGGTGGCGATCGCCACGTTCGTGATGCGGACCAAGCAGTACCAGTGTGCGCTGCGAGCAGCAGATGGCAAGTTGCTGTTGTCGACCATGGTCTACGGCGATGAGGTCGCTGACTTTTCCGAGATCGAGGCGTTCGAGCATCTCGATGATGTCGAGGTCAAGCCCGCTGAATTGGCGATGGCCGAACAGCTGATCGAGTCGTTGACCGAGTCGTTCGATCCGCTCAAGTACGAAGACACCTATCGCGAACGGGTGATGGAACTGATCGCAGCCAAGGCCGAGGGGCAAGAACTGGCTCCGATCGAGGACGAAGGCCCGACCGCCGATGTCATCGACCTCGCCGCAGCACTCGAGGCGAGCGTCGCCGCAGCCAAGGCGGCCCGCGAGCGCCACCCAACCGCCACCAAGGGCGATGAGGCCGCGGTCGAGGCTCCGACTGAAAAGCCCGCGGGTAAGAAAGTCACAGCGAAGAAAGCAACAGCGAAGAAAGCAACAGCGAAGAAGGCGGCCAAGAAGGCGCCCGCTCGCAAATCGGCGTGAAACAGCGAGTCGAGGTCATGCTGGCTTCGGCCGGTACGAACAGCGCGGGAACAAACACCGAGTCGATCGGTCGCATCGACAAAGACAGGGATCGGTGGCAGATCGAACGCAAGCTCGACGGGTATCGCCTCGTCGGGGTGTGTGTTGATGGTGACGTGACGTTGCGGACCCGCAACGGCCTCGATGCCACGGCCTCGTATCCCGAGGTGGTCGAGGTGCTCACCGATCAGCCGTACGCGAACTTCGTCATCGATGGTGAGGTCGTGGCCGAGCGGGCGGGAGGACTCACGAGCTTCGAACGCATGCAGCAGCGGCCGGCGACCCGCCCCGCCTCACCTCAAGAACTCGAGGCCATTCCGGTTCGGTTCTGTGCGTTCGACCTGCTCGAGATGGAGGGTGTCGACCTGCGCCCCATCTCGCTCGATCGTCGTCGTGCGCTGCTGACCGATGGTTTCGAGTTCGGCCGGACGCTGCAACTCAGCCCGATCCTCGAAGGCACGGCGGCTGACCTGATGGACCAGGCCCATGCCGAAGGTTGGGAAGGGCTCATCGCCAAGCAGCGCGACGCCGGCTACAAGCCGGGCCGGGCTCGCTCATGGGTGAAGCTCAAATGCCTGCTGCGAGACGACTTCGTGATCGTTGGTTGGACGCCTCCGAGCGGGGGGCGAGTCGGGATCGGCGCCCTTGCACTCGCCACTCGTGTCAAGGGCTCGTATGTGTTCGCCGGCAAGGTCGGGAGCGGGTTCGACGACGAGCTCCTTGGAGCACTACGAGCCGTGCTCTCTGGCATGGAAACGGCCGAGTCGGTGTTCTCGACCGTTCCTTCTGATCTGGCCATGGCACGCTGGGTCGAGCCTCTCCTCGTGTGCGAGGTCGCTTTCAGTGAGTGGAACTCGACCGGCCATGTGCGCCACCCTCGATTCCTCGGCCTTCGGCCAGACAAGGAGCCAGCAGACGTGGAGAAGGAACAGAACCCGATCACGGTGCAGCTGTCGAGTCTCGACAAGATCCTCTTCGCCGACATCGAGGGCACAAAGCGCGAGATGATCGGCCACTACGAACTCGTTGCCGCCAAGATGCTGGTCGAGGTCGCTGATCGTCCGTTGGTGCTGGAACGTTTCCCCAACGGGGTCGACAAGAAGGGCTTCTACCAGAAGAACACCCCCGACCACGTCCCCGACTACATCTCCCGCCTCACGGTCCCATCGAAGAGTCAGGGGCAGATCGTCTACTCGGTGGTCCATGACGCCAACGGGCTGGTCTACCTGGCCAATCAGGGCGCGGTCGTCTTCCACACGCTGCTGAGCGCCGCCAGCAATCCGGACCATCCGATCGAGATCATCTGGGATCTCGACCCCGCACACAATGACATTGCGTCGGTGCAATTGGCCGCTCGGATGCTGCGCGACCAACTGGGTGAGTTGGGCCTCGAACCGCGGGTGAAGACGTCGGGCTCCAAAGGCCTCCACATCCACGTCGATGTCACCGACACCGCCGATTCCGGCGTTGGGTTCGCTGCGACCAGGGCTTTTGCCCAACGCATCGCGTGGGATCTCGTGGCCGCCGAGCCTGATCGATTCACGCTGGAGTTTTCCAAGAAGGATCGCAAGGGTCGTCTGCTGCTCGACATCATGCGCAACGGCCACTCGTCCCACGCCGCCGCGCCTTACTCGATGCGGGCGGTGCCAGAAGCTTCGGTGGCGGCACCGTTGTCGTGGGAGGAGGCGCTGTCCGGTGACTTTCAACCCCGCATGATCACCATGCGCACCCTGGGCGAGCGCTTGGCCGCCGGCATCGATCCGTGGGCCGATCGTCGCACTCCGTCGGTCACGATCATGGAGGCGGCCCAGTCGTTGCTGTGAGCCCGGTCGTTGGTGTGAGCCCAGTCGTTGCTGTGAGGCTGCTCTCGTGTGAGCTCAGCTGATCAGTCGGCTGGCGCAGCCTCGACCACGGTCTTGATGCGTTCGAGCGTGGTGCGCATGCCGTCGATGTTGGTCTTTCGTCGCAACCGTCCGAATGCGGCCCAGTAGATCTTGTTGGCCGTGGTGGGTTGGAGCTGGAACGACTCGGTGACGCTGGTGCCATCACCATCAGGCTCGAGTTCGTAGCGCCAATTGTTCAGCGTCTTGCCGTTCATGACCACGGCAAACCCGAAGATGTGCTCGGTCTCACATTCGGTGACGACGCACTCGCTCCAGTAGGTCGGGCCCTTCTGGTTGCGCTTGACGTGGCCCCGAAAGCGATTGCCGACCGCTGGACCGGTTGCGCCATCGAGCCACTCGGCTTCAAAGGTCTCCGGGCTGAACTCGCCGATTCTCGTGATGTCAGAGACGAGGTCCCAGACCACATCGATCGGGGCGTCCATGGGCACTGTCACGTCACCGTTCATGCCAGAAAGGTAGCGCTCGCGAGGCCTCCGTCGTTTCGACCGGTGGTTGCCGCGAGCTTCGAATCGACGGCGAGGTGTCGCAGCGACCAAACTCCGAACTTCGCAAGCCGAGGAGCACACATGTCATCTGAAACCACTGGTTCGGCATCGGTACGAGTCGATGTCTCACCCGGCGTCGTCTACGCCTACCTGACGGATCTCGATCTGTTGCCTGGCCTCAGCCCGGAGAACGTTCGCTGTGAGTTTCTCGACGGCGCAACCGAGCTTGCAGTCGGCGTGAAATTCCGGGGCCACAACAAGGCCAAAGACTACGAATGGCATGCCGACTGTGAAGTGACGGTGCTCGAAGAAAACCAAGCCTTTGCCTACGAAGTGCCACCTGGGTTCGAACATGCCACGGTGTGGAGCTACAGCATCGAGGCCGACGGCTCGGGCTCGATTGTCACCGAGCGCTTCGATGCGCCGATGCTGGCACTCCCTGAGGTGTACCCCGGCAAGATCGAGGGTCGTCGAGACAACCTCGAAAAGGGCTGCGAAGCCACGATGGCCAATTTGAAAGCCGCCCTCGAAGCTTCCTAGAGACGGGAGTCGAACCCAGGGGATCGACCCCGCTGTCACACCCTCTGCGTACGATCTCCACATGCGCATTCTGCACACCAGCGATTGGCACCTCGGCCGATCCTTCGGCGACTTCAACCTGCTCGACGAGCAGCGGGCGTTCGTCGACTGGATGGTTGCCACCGCCGAGTCTGAGCAGGCCGAACTCGTCGTCATCGCTGGGGACCTGCACGATCGTGCGGTGCCACCGGCAGCTGCGGTCACGCTGTTCTCCAACGCCGTTCGGCGGCTTCGTGCTGTGGGCGCCGAAGTCGTGGCGATCGCCGGCAATCATGACAGTGGTGAGCGTGTCGACGCATTCGACGGCCTCGTCGATGCCGGCGGCATTATCATCCGGGGTGGCTACCGGTCGGCATCCACAGTGACGGTGCGGAACTACAGCGATGGACCGCTGGCCATCGTTGCGCTGCCGTTCCTCGAGCCGCTTCTTGCCCCGATCGAAACCCGGCGGAAGATCCTAGATGGCTCTGAGTCGCCGCGTCTGTCCCACGAAGCTGTCTTGGCCCATGCCATTGCCCAGGCCGAAGGCAACCTCCCAGAGGGCGTGCGATCGCTTGCTCTGGCCCACGCATTCGTCACCGGAGCTGCCCCTTCGGACTCCGAACGAGAGCTTGCTGTGGGCGACAGCGGCATGGTGTCCGCCGACATCTTCGCCCCGTTTGACTACGTCGCCCTTGGCCACCTTCATCGCCCGCAACTCGTGGCCGAGGCCGATCACATCCGCTACTCGGGTTCTCCGCTGCCATATTCCTTCGGTGAGCGTCACCAGAAAGTGGTGGTGTCACTTGATCTCGCTCTGGATGGCACCGTCACCGCCCACGAGATCCCGATCGACGTTGGCCGAGCGGTCGCCACGGTCAAGGGTTCGTTCGACGAGCTGATGTCCGGCCCGACCAACGAAGATGCGTGGATTCGAGTCGAGCTCACCGACACCGCCGTGATCCCCGATGCCCATCGTGCGCTGCGGGGAAAGTTCCCGTGGCTGGTCGAGATCGCTCGCGTAGCGAGCTCGGTCCCTTCGGGGCATCGACTCACCGCCGCCGAGGTCCGGTCGCGCCCACCTGCGGCCTTGGTGCGTGATTTCTGGTCGGAGGTCTCGAACGCCGATGCCAATGAGGCCATCGCCGCGGTCCTTGATCAGGCCATTCAGCTGGCGCTCAGCGATGACGTCGATGTCACGCCCGCTCAGCCACACCAGACAGCAGAATCCGAAGCTGGAGCTGCGTGAAGCCGATCCTGCTGGAGATGCATGCGTTCGGCCCGTACGGCGATCGGGCCGTGGTCGACTTCGAGCCCTTGGCCGACGTTGGGTTGTTCGTGGTTTCTGGACCGACGGGGGCCGGCAAGTCCACGATCTTCGACGCAATTTGCTTCGCCCTCTACGGCTCGCTGTCCGGTGCCCGAGCCAGCCACAGCGACGTTCGCTCGCACTACGCCGAACCGCACGCGAAGTGTGCTGTCCGATTGGTTTTCGACGCAGAAGGTCAGCGGTGGCGAGTCGATCGGCAGCCATCGCAGACCGTGCAGAAGCAGCGGGGCGTCGGCACCACGGTGCAGCCAGCGACGGCGGTACTCGAGCGATGGAACGGCGCTGACTGGGAACCCGACACCACGAAGGTGCGCGACGTTTCTGCACGGTGTCGCGATCTCGTTGGGCTGTCGCTCGAACAGTTCGAACGGGTGGTGCTGTTGCCCCAAGGCAAGTTCGCTGAAGTCCTCAACGCAAAAACCAGTGAGCGATCCGAGCTTCTCCGCACCCTCTTTGGTTCCGAGGTCTTCGATCGAGCGGCCGACATTCTTGCCGAGCAAGCCAAAGAGGGTGAACGATCGCTTCAGGGTGTCAACGAACAGCGAGCGTTCTTCCACGAACGAGCCGTTGATGCCATCGAGGGCATCACCACCGATCTTGCCGAGCTTCCCGAAGACACCGCACGGCTGATCACATCAATCCCACCCGCCACACCCCTGGTGGAAACTCAGCTCTCCCTCCTCGACGCCGTGGCTGATGCACCTGCCGACCTCGATACCCCGGTTCTCGATCTCAGTCCGGCCGGCGATCTCGAGGCGTTGGTCTCGGGGCCGGTTGCCCGACTGAGCGAGCTCGTCGAACGCCGCCGCCTCGATGCCGAGGCCGCTCGGACCAGCCGCGATCGGGCCGAAGCGCAACGCCGTGCCATCGAGCAGCGAACCGAAACCCTCCGCCTGCTCCAGGTTCTGGAAGCACAAACCAACGAGATGGGAGCGGTGGCAGACCGTAAAGCCACCGGCCGCAAGCTGTTGGGTCTCGATGTTGCCATCGCTGATCGCCAGACTCGTCGCAAACAGCTCGATCAGGTCCAGCTCACAATGATCCAGCTCTGGGAACAGAGCCAAGGACTCGTCGTGCATGCGCTCCCAGCCGACGGCATTGACCTCGTCGATCGATCACCCACGCCAGCCGTGGTGGCCGATCTCATGGATCGCCTTGCTTCCCGCACTGCCGCCCTCGATCTTGTTGCCGAGGAACGTCAGCGTGTCGAGTTGCTCCGCCGTGAGCGCTCGAGCTTGGTCGAGCGGCTGGCACACCTCGATGCCATCGAAGAGCGGGCTCGTACAGAGGCGGCTGCTTCCGCCGCCGAATCCGCTGCACTTGCCGCAGAAGAAGCGCAACTCCAAGCCATTGCCGGCCAGCGTTCTCAGCTCTCCGACCAGATCACAGCGCTGGACAAGCTGCTGACACTGCGACACCGGGCGGATGCTGTCAACGCGTCGCTCAGCCAACACAACGAGCACTTGGTGGCAGCCGAGGCTGGTGCATCGGCGGCCCAGGCGGCAATTGCGGCGGCCGATGCCGAGATCGCTGAGCTCAGCGTTGCCGCCGATGAGGTACCGGCCCGTCGAACCCTTGCTGCCCAGGCCAAGCGGCGCTGCGACCGTCGGTCCGAATTCGATCTCGCCACTGGCGAACTCCAGCTCGCCTCCGCCGCCGCCGAGGCAGCCAAAGATTCAGCCGACAAGACCTTCGCCGCCTTTGTCGGCCAGACGGCTCCGAGACTCGCCGCTCAGCTCGTCGATGAAGCACCGTGTCCGGTTTGCGGCTCGTGCCAGCACCCGGCACCTGCACGCGATCACGACAGCGACGCCGCTCGACCCGTCGATGCCATTGCCGTCGAGCGAGCGTCCGCTGTGGCATCAACAGCCGAAGCAGAACAAAGCCGTTGGCGAACCATGGTGGCCAATCTGATTGCAGACGATCCGCAGTTGGCGGCCATCGACTTGGCCGAGCTCAGTCGTGCCAGCAACGTGGCAACTGAACTCTTGGCCGCTGCCGAGCAAGCCGTTGTCAGCCGACAGCAGCTGGCAGCCAGTCGGACGCAGTTGCAGGACCATCTGGCGCAGACTCGCGAATCAGTCGAGAGGGCAACGGCCGAGGTCGCTCGGATGCAGCTCGAGCTTCGCGAAGTTCAAGGGGCACTTGGTGATGCCGCTCGGAGGTCCCGATCCGAGCTTGTCGCGGAGCGAGCAGCGGTGGTGGAGCAGCAGCTCGAGTCAGAGTCCGCTGGCGACCGCCTGGTCTGGATCAAGGCTCGCACCGAGGAGATCACGAACGCCGCAATCGAGGCCGATCGACTTTCACGCCAACGAGCCATCGATCGGGCGACGGCAGCGGAACGCATTGAGCAACTCACGACCTCGATCGTTGCGAGCGAAGAGCAACTGGGTCTCGTTCTCGGCGGCGAAGATTTTTCGGTTCGTCGCAATGCCGTGCAGGCTCTGCGTTCGGTGCTGTCCAGGTGGCAAGATCACGCCTTGACGCTGGCTCGGGTCGAAGTTGCACAGTCCTCGAGTGAGGCAACGTGCTCGGCGATTGTCGAAGCAGCGGGGTTCGAGCACGAGGAGGCAGCCGTCGCCGCGATCATCCCGCCCGCAGCGCTCGAACAGCTCGAGGCCAGTCATGGTCGATGGAGTCACGAGTTGGCGGCCCATCGCGCCGCGCTGGCCACGTTCGATGTGCAAGAGCTTCCTGACGAGTCACCAGACCTCCAACAGCTCAATGTCGCGGCCTTGGCCGCGGCCGAGCTCCATCGAGATGTCAATCACGTGCTCACGTCGATCCAACACGCGGTGCAGAGCGCTCAGGCCGATCTCGACGAGGTGGCGGCCTTGGATGCAGCGCACGCCCAGAAGCGGGCAGCGCACGAGACCATGCAGCGAGTGGCCAATGTCGTCCGGGGCCAGAACAGTCGTCGCCTCTCGCTCGAGAACTGGGTCCTGTCGGTGTATCTCCATGACGTGGTCGAGCATGCAAACCTCCACCTGGCCAAGATGAGCAATGGGCGCTACCGGCTTGCGGTGCAAGACGCACCATCGAGCCAGGTCGGTCAGCATGGCCTGGGCCTGGTGGTCGACGACGCTCACACTGGTCGGGTCCGCTCCAGCATGTCGCTCTCTGGTGGTGAAACGTTCCAGGCGTCGCTTGCTTTGGCGCTCGGTCTCGCCGACGTGGTCATGCTCGGTCGAGCAGGCTTGCACCTGGACGCACTGTTCGTCGATGAAGGTTTTGGTTCACTCGATGCCGACGCGATCGACCAGGCGATCAGCGTGCTCGACGGGCTGCGCAGCCGAGGTTCGATGGTCGGCGTGATCACTCACGTCGAAGCGCTCAAGAATGCGTTGCCGGTGGCGATCGACGTGCAACCGAGAGCAGATCACCGAGGCTCCCAAATTCGTCAGGTCGCCTAGCGCCCAGGTTGCCTGACGATGAAGACGAAGACGTCAGGCAGCCCGGCTGCGGCGAGGAAGCATGCCGCCTTCGGGAATGACGATCGGATTCTTGTAGCTGGGTTTGTCCGGGAGGGCGCCACCATCGACGGCCACGGCGTTCGGCGGGATGACAGGGGCTGGCTCCGCCATCATCGGCTCATCGCTGATTTCTGTGCTGATCTGGGGTGCGTCGCCGACGTCGAGGTTCTCGAGCAGCGATGCAACGAGTGCAAGATCGACGCCGGGCACAGCGTGTCCCGCTGCTCCGGTCGGGGCGTCCATCTCGGTGGCGATGGCCGCAGCGGCCGCAGCCTCGGCTTCGAGGTCAACTGGGGGACTGCTCGGGCCTCCGAGAGCCGCCGGGACCTCGGGAGCCTCTTGCGGAGCGGAGGGCGCCGGTTCAGCTGTTTGGCCGGGTGCTGTTTGGCCGGGTGTGGGGTCGCTGGTTGCATGGACGACCGGCGCGGCATCTGGCGGCGCTACCGGAACGGCGACTTGGATCGGAGCGGCCGCCGCAGCGGGCGGAACGATGATCCCGCGCTCGTCGAGCACGAATTCTTCGACCAGTTGGATGCCGACCATGTCTTTGTGACCACCAGAAACGGTGAGCTGCTCGGTGTCATCGGCGAGTTGGATGTGACCGTTGAAGAGAATGGAAATGGCGTCGACCAGGAACCAGCCGAGTTCCGCGTCGGGGTTTCGGTTGACGATGTCACCGACCTCGACGTCCTCCAGACGGGACTTGATCACTTGGATTGCGCGCCTCTTCACCACATTCTTGTCGGCGTGAAGTCCTGCTGACATGAGGAGAATCCTGAGGATCGTCGGGGGTAGGTTGGCGAGATGACGACTGGTTCGACCCCTGGCCTGGTGTGTGGCCACCACCATCTGTACTCGGCACTGGCTCGCGGTATGCCGGCGCCGCCGTCGACCCCCACGAGTTTCCAACAGATCCTCGAACAGGTCTGGTGGCGACTCGACACCGCCCTCGACCTCGACATGCTCGAGTGGTCGGCCAAACTCGGCGCTCTCGAGGCGCTCGAAGCTGGTTGTACCGCCATCGTCGACCATCACGAGTCGCCGAATGCAATCGAGGGCAGCCTCGATGTGATCGCCGATGCATGTGCCGAGGTTGGTGTGCGAGTCGTCTGTGCGTACGGGGTCACGGATCGTCACGGCAAGGAAGGTGCAGCTGCGGGGCTGGCCGAGAACGAGCGATTCTTGGCCGCAGGGGGCCGGGGCATGGTCGGTATCCATGCTGCCTTCACCTGTGACTTCGCCACGATCGACGCTGCGGTGGACCTCGCCGAGCGGTTCGGCGTCGGTGTGCATGTGCACGTGGCAGAAGGAAGCTCTGACGCTGGGGGAGGGGCCGAGTTGGCTCGCCGCAGCAAGGAGAATTGGCTGCTCGTCCACGGTGTGCACCTCCCCGATGGCATCGAGATCAAGGGAACCCTGGCCCACAACCCCCGGTCGAACATGAACAACTCGGTTGGCTATGCCCATCCCAGCCGGTTCGGCTGCGACATCGTGCTCGGCACCGACGGCATCGGGGCGGACATGCTGGACGAGTTCCGCCTGGCGTACGTCGCTGGTCGTGCCATTGACGTCGAGACCTCACCCGACACTGCATGGTCGTGGCTCGAGAACGGCTGGAAGCTGGTTCCCGAAGCGAAGAACGACACCGTGACGTGGTCGTATGAACACATGGAGCCATGGCGCTTGGCCTTCACCACCAATGTGCAGGCGAAGGACGTCACGATCGACGGTGCCAAGGCCCTCGTCGACGGCGTGGCCACCAAGGTGGACGCCGCTGAGGTTCGAGCCAAAGCCGCTGAACAGGCAATGCGATTGTTCGCCAAGCTCTGATCGGGATCTCAGCGCCGACGTCTGATGCTCAGCGCCAGCGGTGGGCCGTGGCGACCGCCTCGACGGCGACCGCAGAGCCCATCAACAACACAAAGGCAACGACACCGACGGCCGTGAACGATCCGTTCATGACCAACGCACCACCCACGGTTGGACCGATGACCCGACCGAAGGCCATCGCGGCCTGAGCATCGCCAACGCGATCGGACGGGAACACCGAGCGGTCGGCGAGCATCGAGAACACCTCGGGAACTGCGCTCCAAAACGCAAGACCCCAGACGATGAGGATGGCGAAGAAGACAACCGTCGAGCCGGTCTGGGTGAGGAGCAGAGCACAGCCGGCGATCACCGCGAACCACAAACCAGGCAGCCGGCGTCGTCCCGAGAAGCGAGCAGCAGGAATACCGGCGAGAGCGTTCAGGCTCAGCGCGATCGATGTTGCCAACGCCGAGATGCCGAGATCGATGGCAATCACCCCGACGAAAACGAAGACAGCCGAGGCGGCACCGGTCATGACACACATGCTGACGAGCACGATGCGTACACCGGGGGTCTGGATTGGATTGCGCTTCTTCGAGATCTCGTTCTCGGCCACTTGGATCGGCAGGGTGAGGCCGGCGGCAGCGAACACGGTCAACAACATGAAAATGGACCCGATGTTGCCGATCGTTGCGACGACGCCGAGCAGGGGAGCAGCGACGGCGGCAGAAAGTGGACCCATCGCAGCGATCTCACCGCGCCGCTTTCCGTCGGTGGCGCTGTCGGCCCAGGCAATCCAGGTCACCAAACCCATTGCCGCCCCTGCGACCGCTCTTGCCGCTGCCAGTGCAGCGAAGTTTGGCAGTACGA
This sequence comes from uncultured Acidimicrobiaceae bacterium, assembly GCA_964351995.1. Taxonomy (GTDB): domain Bacteria; phylum Actinomycetota; class Acidimicrobiia; order Acidimicrobiales; family SZUA-35; genus SZUA-35. Next base: position 108,082 of record CAYGQE010000002.1, read on the forward strand.
CGCTGACGGCATTGGCCAGAACCAGCAGAATCAGCGCCTGCTTTGCCAGGCGTGCCGAGGCGACGAATTGCCGATTGCCAACAAGGTTGGCCACGGTGAATCCGCCGACTTGGGCTGTGGAAAGCAGCGCCGCAGTGCCGATGCTGACACCGAAGGTGTCGACCGACGAGGCAATCACGAACGGTGTTGCCGTGAACGTGGCGGCAATGGCCGCCGATGCTGCCAGGAGACCCGGGCTGGCCGTTGGCTTGAATGCCCCGAACGCTCTGGCTGGAGCTCCAACAGTCACACGGGCAGGCTAGTGCCCCGGTTGGAGTGCTATATCCGCTCCAACTCTCGGGCGACAGTTGGAGGAAGTGCGTCCATGCAACCGCATCCCGCTTCGTCGCTCTGTGTGCCTCGGCCGACACGGTCGAGCACGCCGGCGGTCATGTTTCCGCCGCCAGCTCGCACGACCCTCGTCGCGGCGTCAACGACCTGAGGATGCCACTGCGTGCCGGCATGTTCAGCCAGCACATCGAGCGCTCGTTCCCAGCCGGCGCCGACCCGATATTGGCGAGTGTTTGCAATGGCGTCGAACGCGTCGCAGACCGAAATGATGCTTGCGCCGAAGGGGACACGTTCGCCAACGAGCCCTTGGGGGTAGCCGCCGCCGTCCACCCGCTCGTGGTGGGCTTCGATGAGCGGAGCGATGTCGTCGAGAATCGGCGACTGTTCGACCATGCGAGCGCCGATCGTTGGGTGGGTTTGGATCACGGCGAACTCGTCGGGGTCGAGCCGACCCTTTTTGTTGAGGATCGCGTCAGGTATTTCGAGCTTGCCCAGATCATGGAGCAGCGCCGCCAAGCCAACACGTCGCAGTTCTCGTGCGGGCAGCCGCAGATCCTCAGCGACGGCGACAGCGAGTGCGGAGGTGCGAACAACGTGGTCGCGCGTGATGGTGTCCTTGGCTTCCAGCGAGGCCACGAATCGGTGGACGATTGGGTCGAGGCCGGCTTCGAGCGCACTGAGCGGATCGGTGCTGGTGATTGGACGAAGGACATCGTCGATCGACCCCGACGCGCGATGAGCGATGTAGCCACCGATGGTCGCAGCCAAGACGCCGAAGATGTCGAACAGGTGGGCAGTCCAGAAGCCAACGCTGAGTGGCGCGCCGTCGAACCACACCGCAGCGGAGACGCCGAACCATGCAAAACCGAGAGCGACCGTGGCGTGGCGGATGTCTTGGGAGATCGTTGCGAGTCGGAGGTGGCGGGCGGCGAACGCCATGGTGACAGCGATCATGACCAAGGCAACGCCGACCGAGACTGGGCTGCTGGGTGACGGAGCAGGCAGCACATTCGGGGCGATCAACAAGAAGGTGGCCAGGAGCAGCGAGACCGATATCCACCCGGTCACCCAGACCTTCCATCGCTGCAGGATGAACCGACCGAGGGGAGCCCGGCCGAACAAGGTGGGAAGGGCAACAGCGCTGGCCAGGGGGATGGTCAAGAAAACCGACAGCATGGTGGCGGCGTTGTCGCCGTACAGCACCCCTGGGGTGGTGATTCCGTGCACCAACGGCAGCACCGATCCGACGAAGAAGAAGCCAGCGACCACACCGAGTTCGGGCACGTCACGCCGCCATCCGAGCACCAAGAGCGCGCCGGAAGTGATCACACACAGCGATGCTGCGATGACGACCAGCCAGAACAGCACCGTCATCGAGCCGACCTGCGGGCCCGAGCCAAAGACGAGCGGCGCGAGCTGGACCAACATCCCAAGACTCCACAGAGCAGAAACCAGGAGGAGTCCAGGGCGGCGATCGGTTGACCGGTGCATAGGTCAGAGTCGGCGTTTTGCGAGGAAATTTGAGTCCCTCGTGGGGGACAGTCAGATGACTGTCCACGCAGCAAAGGCAATCATGCCGATACCTCCGCAGCGGGCGAGACCGGTGCGTCGATCGTCGGTCAGCGCCGCACCAAGGGTGCCGGATGCCCCGCCGAGGCCGATGTGCCAGAGCACCGAGACCACGATGCCAGCGGCGGCAAAGACAAGCAGGCGCATGGCGTCGTGGTTGAACGGCATGGCGGTGAAGATTGCCACCCAGGCCCCGAAGACCGATGGGTTCAGCGCCGTGGTGGCGAACATCGTCCGGAACGGATGCGTGAGTTGGCCGACCAGCGAACGACCGATGGCGGGACGAGCCAGAAGGCCGATGCCGACGGCGACCAGGAAGACGCTCGACAGCAACGATGTGCCACTCAGTATCGACGACGGCAGTCCAGCGCCAGCGACCACGAGGAGAAGGGCGAGTGCGCTCATCAAGATGTCGGCTCCGGCGACACCAGCGCCGGCCCGAAGGCCGGGGCCTCGCCCGCTCGACGATCCGATCTCGACCAGCGCGAGGGTGACCGGACCGGGAGAGGCAACGGCGAGAAAGCCGACGCCGAGACCGAGAAGGAGTGTTTCGAACATCCGAACAGTCTGAGGAAGTCACCGAAGTCGATGCACCTGAAGTTGGCGGCTCGACGCGGCGCAAACAAGATATTCTTCTGCAGTGGATGACATTGACCGCAAAATTGTTGCTCAACTGCAGATTGACGGGAGAATGTCGGCAACAGAGCTGTCTGATCGCGTCGAACTAAGCTTGTCGGCGACGAGCGAACGGTTGCGCCGTTTGCGATCTTCCGGCGTGATCTCAGGCTTCACGGTCGCTGTCGATCCGACCGCAGCTGGCCGGCCGATCCAGGCGCTGGTCGACGTGCGTCTGCCGGCAGCGTCCAGCTACTCCTCTGGTCTGGACGAAGCGATCATCGACCTCCCCGGAGTCGTCGATGCCGTGCACCTCACCGGCCCGTTCGACACGCAGCTGCGGATCGCCGCTCGTGATGTCAACGAACTCGATCAGATCCTTGCGGTGCTCAAAGACGACTTCGGCGTCCACGAGACCAACACTCGCTTGATTCTTCGGACCATCGACGGCTTCCCACGGCCACCGGCGGTGTGACGAGGTCGCTGCGCTGAGACACTGGCGCACCTTGAGCTCCACCACATCACCGATCGTCGACAGCCCCGAGGACGCGAAGCGCCGCGCCGACCTCCGCCGGATGAAGATCGTGGCCACAAGCCTGCTCGCTTTCGCCGCCGTCGTCTTCGTGCTGGCTCGTTGGCAAGAAGAGGAGCACGCGTGGGCCGGATACGTCCGGGCCACTGCCGAGGCCGGCATGGTCGGAGCAATTGCCGATTGGTTCGCAGTCACTGCCCTCTTCAAACATCCTCTCGGCCTACCGATTCCGCACACGGCGATCATCAAGAAGCGCAAGGACCAGATCGGCGAGAGCTTGGGCGGCTTCGTCAGAGACAACTTCCTCACCAAGGAGGTCGTCAGCGAGCGGTTGGAAGAAGCCGAGCTCGGCCGGCGAGTCGGCACCTGGCTCGCCGAGCCATCGAACGCTCGCTCGATCGGCGACCAGAGTGCTGCAGTGGTCAAGGGCATCACCGAGGTCTTGAAGGACGATGTCGTGCAGACCGGGCTGGAACAGGTCGTCACGAACCGTTTCCGCAACGTGCCGGTGGCTCCTGTGGTCGGCAAGGCGATCGATGTTGCCATCGACGGGGAACATCATCAGGTGCTGCTCGAATCGACGCTCGGCGGGGTGGCCGCGTTCCTTGACGAGAACCGCATTGTCTTCCGCGATCGACTGGCCACCGAGTCACCGTGGTGGGTTCCTGAGCCCATCGATGATCGGGTGTTCGAAAAGATCTACACCGCTGTTGCTCGGTTCATCGAAGACGTCGCCAATGATCGCAACCATCAACTGCGGCACCAGCTGGATGAACGCACGCTTGAACTCGCTCAGAAGCTGAAGGAAAGTGATGAGCTGAAGGAACGAGGCGAGGCCATCAAGGCCGAGTTGTTGAATCACCCCGAAGTGCGTCGCTGGTCTGACTCGCTCTGGAGCCGGATCAAACTGGCGATGCTCGAAGCTGCGGAGGATCCGACGTCGCCGTTCCGGGCGCAGCTCGAAGAGGCGCTGGTGCAGGCTGGACAGTCGATTGAACAGGATCCGGTACTGCAAGCCAAGATCGACAGTTGGGTTGTCGGTGCGACCGGCTACATCGCCGAACAATTTCGTGGTGAGGTCGCTGATCTGATTGCCCAGACCGTGCAGCGCTGGGACACCGACGAGACCAGTGACCGCATCGAATTGCAGGTCGGCCGAGATCTGCAATTCATCAGAATCAACGGCACCATCGTGGGCGGGCTCGCTGGCCTGATCATCTATTCACTATCGGAATGGATCTTCTGAGGATGCACCAATTCCTGTCTTCGTGGGTGCCGTTTGGCGCTTGTGCCTGCGGTCTGCTCACCTAGCGCAGATGGAGCTCCCCCCGCCCCCAAACGGCGACCAGATACACCACCGCACGTACGACGTCTTTGCCTATCGGCTGGGCGCCGATCGCATGATGCTGCGAGGCATCGTCCACGACGTGAAGCCGCCAGGCATCTACTTCGAAGGCGACACCAAGCCGTTGAGTGTTCACCACATGGTGGTCGATCTCACGCTCGACTTTCCGTCGCTGGAGATCGTCGAAGCATCGGTCAAGATGAACGTCACACCTCACATGAAGTGCAACACGATCGAGCCCGACTATCAGAAGCTCGTCGGGCTCTCGATCGCTCGGGGATTCTCCCGGCAGATCAAGGATCTCTTCGGCCGGGCTCACGGTTGCACCCACATTGGTGCATTGCTCCAGGCAATGGCCCCGGTGGCGATCCAGTCGATGTGGTCGATGAACTCGTTCAACGACGATGGCAGTACCTCGGGCGAGTCCAACGACTCCACGTCCTCGGAAGCGGGCCGCGAGCGGGCGATGGCGTTCAACTTGAACACGTGCCACATCTGGGCCGAAGACGGCGAGAACGTGCAGGCGATTCGGCGGGGAGAGGACCTCGAAGTGCCGGTCTGGGCGAGTGAACGCTTGGTCGAGCTGGGAAGAGACCCGATGGAGTGGCGGAAGGGCTGAGCGTTGCGGTCATGATGGCGGCGTGACCGAATCGATCTCCCTACTGGGCGTCCCTCTCGACGCAAACTCGTCGTACCTGCTCGGCACGTCGCTTGGCCCCGCAGCCATCCGGGCTGCCCTGCACTCTGACTCGGGCAACAACGCCAACGAGCAGTCGGTCAACGTCACACCGTTGCTCGATGACATCGGCGACGTCGAGATCGAGAACGAACGAGGTTCCTACGCCGACGCCGATGCGGTCACCGCAGCCGTTCGCACCCAGCTCGCAGCGGGCCGGCAGGTGATCACCCTCGGCGGCGATCACTCGATCACCTACCCCATCCTCCGGGCGTTCCGCGAAGTGCATGACGCTCTCACCGTGGTGCACATCGACGCCCACCCGGACATCTATGACGACTTGGACGGCAACCCGCTCAGTCACGCGTCGCCGTTTGCCCGGGCGCTCGAAGATGGTTGCATGACCACGCTGGTCCAACTCGGGATCCGGACTGCCACCCAACACCAGGTGGAGCAGGGTGAGCGCTGGGATGTCCAGATGTTCACCCCCCGCCAACTCCACACCTTCGATCCGTCAACGTTGGCCGGCCCGATCTACTTCAGCCTCGATCTCGATGGGCTCGACCCGTCGTGCGCTCCCGGTGTGAGCCACCACGAGCCTGGGGGCTTGACCGTGCGCGAGGTACTCGAGGTGATCGATGCGCTGCCCGGGCCCATCGTCGGAGCCGACGTCGTCGAGCTGAACCCAACCCGCGACCTCATCGACATGACGGCAATGGTCGGGGCGAAGTTCGTCAAGGAACTGGCCGGAGCGATGCTCGCTCGCCGCTGAGCCTCAGCCCATGCCCAGTCAGCCCATGCCCAGATCGTCTCTGCCGATCGCCGTGTCGGCAATCGACCAGGGCGTTCGCGGCAGCGTTGCTGCGTCGAAGCGATCGAGCAGTTCGTTCAACGACGGCCGCTCATCAGGGCCGCAGAGCCCCAGACTGGCGGCCAGGATCGAGCGGACATCGAGGGCTGACTGACCGAGCGCCAAGCGATCCTCGAGCGTCACGGCGCCATCCCGCTTGGCCAGACGGTCACCCGCTTCGTTGAGGACGAGCGGCACGTGGGCGTGCGTCGGTGTCGGCAGCCCAAGTGCGTCCAGCAGTACCAGTTGGCGGGGCGTCGAATCGAGCAAGTCGTCGGCTCTCACGACGAGCTGGACGCCCTGCGCAGCATCATCGACCGTGGCCGCCAGGTTGTAGGCCGGTGTGCCATCGCCGCGCTGCACCACGAAGTCGTCGAGCTCCGATGAGAACGGCCCAGCCACGAGATCGGTGAACGAGCGTGTCTTGCCGTCGGATCGGAAGCGCAGCGCTGGCGGGCGACCGGAGGCGGCTCGACCAGCCCGTTGTGCGGCCGTGAGGTCCCGACAAGTGCCGGGGTAGTGGCGGGTTCGGTACAGGCCGTTGGGAGCTTCGGTCGCTTCCCTGACGTCTTTGCGCGAGCAATAGCAGGGGTACACCAGATCTCGAGCGACGAGCTCGGAGATGGCGTCGCGATAGAGGTCGAGCCGGTCGGATTGGCGGACGGGTTCGCCATCCCACGTCAGCCCGAGGGCGGTCAGGTCTTCGGCCTGCGACCGATAGTGCTCGTCCCTCACCGACGAGGTCATGAGGTCTTCGAACCGAAGCAGGAACCGCCCGCCGTCGGCTTTGGCGAAGAGCCACGCCGCCAAAGCGGTCCGTAGGTTGCCGAGGTGCAGCCGCCCCGTCGGGCTCGGTGCAAATCTCCCGTCTGAGCTGTGGGTCGGCATGGTTGAACAACCTAGCTGGCAGGGCCGATGGCCTCATTCGGCTGAACGGGGTGCTTCGTACGGTTGCGGGGTGATCAGAAAACTCTCCGCGGGCCTGCTCGCCTGTGCACTGTCGTCCGCAGCGTTGACCGCCGTTCCGGTCGGAGCAGCCGTTGATGACGGCGACTTCTTCGACCCGCGCCCGCAGAACTCGTGGGGAGTTGACGGGCTCGACCCGGGCTCTGGCAACTTCCAGTACTTCTCGCCGATCTTTGCCATCGAACAGATCGGCGGCACGGTGTTCGCCGGTGGCAAGTTCCTCGAGGTCACAAACGGCAACGAGTCACACGACCAGGTCTACCTTGCCGCGTTCTCGCAGGAGACCGGCGAATGGCAATCAGGTTTCGACCCCGACATGACATGGTCGGTGTTCGCTCTCGAGTCCGATGCGGCCAACAATCGACTGTTCGTTGGCGGCGAGTTTCCCAGCGTGAACGGTGACACGGCCCGAGCCGGTTTTGCTGCCATGAATCCCGCAACTGGTGATCTCGACCCGGCGTTCGACATCGAACTCTCTGACTGGGCGGGGGCACAGCCGAGAGTGCACGCCTTGGAGGCCGCCGATGGCTGGCTCTACATCGCCGGTTCGTTCAATTCGATCAAGGGGAGTGACGGCGTCGAGGTCAAGGCGCAGCGGCTGGCCCGGGTGTCCTTGGCCAGCGGCATCGTGGATGCCAGCTGGAACCCAACGGTCAGCGGTGGAGCGGTGTGGGACATCGCCGTTGATGCGGCCAACGATCGCGTGCTCGTCGGCGGACCGTTCCGCTCGGTGAATGGCGAAGACACAGAAGCCTTCGCCATCGTCTCGACCGAGAGTCGTGACCTGACCGACTACGACCGGACGTTCGGCCTCACGCACTTCGATCAGCCAGGGACCGACTACGACTTCGCAAGCGCGCTCGCTGTGGCCGACGATCGCCTGATCATCGGTGGGCAGCAGCACCGTCTGGTCGTGACGGATCTCGATCTCAACGTCATCGCCACGCAACAGACCAATCAGTACTTCGCAGCAAACGGTGGCCGGGGTGGCGACATCCAAGACATCGTCGTGTCTGGAGATGTTGCCTTCGTTGCCTGCCACTGCTGGGGGCAGATCGCGACCGGTGGTGCTGACGGCGTGCACACCGGCCAGTACACCGACGTGCGGTCGACGTTCGCGGTCGGGCTCGATGATGGCCAAGTGGAGGAGTGGTTCCAGCCGGACTTCAGCGGAAGCTCAGGTCCGTGGGCATTGCACGTCGACGACGACGACTGCCTCTGGCTCGGAACCGACGCCACACAGGCTGGGCAACAGGCAGCTCGTGGATTGGTGCAGCTGTGTCAGGCCAGGAATCTGGTCGCCGAGGGTGGCGTGACCGCCGAGCTGAGTGAGACGCTCGACGGCGACAGCGCCGGAGTGAATGCGATCGACGGCGACTTCCGAACCAACGAGCGCTCCGACACGTCGTTTGCCGTCAGCGCATCGGGTGAGACACCGCACCTCGACATCGACCTGGGTGAACAACGATCGATCGAGTCGATCATCGTGTGGGCCAGAACCGACGCAGAACGTCTCGGCTTGCAGAACCTGCATGTCTGGCTTTCCCCACAGCCATTCCCGACCGACGATTGGGATGACCTGCGCGACGCTTCGAACGTCGTGGAGCTGGTGAAGTTGGGTGACCTCGGAGCACGACGCAGTCTGTCGTTCAACACCTCCACCACGGCCCGCTACGTGCGGGTCGAGGCAGATTTCCGCTCGGTTGCTGGCGGGGCTGATGAGCTGCACATCGCTGAAGTCGCCGTGCTCGGCGCTGATGCTGCCGAGCAAGCGCCGCTCGTGGTGTCCTCTCCGCTGCAGTCTCGGGAGC
>CAYGQE010000002.1:116875-210905 GCA_964351995.1 uncultured Acidimicrobiaceae bacterium
GTGTGGTGTTGCGTTGGCTGCCTGCGGAGCAGGTCGAGATCTTCCGTGATGGTGTGTCGGTCGGGGTGGACGCTGATGGTTGGTTCACCGATCTTGGGTTGTCGGCGGGGACGTCATATGCCTACGAAGTCGTCGCCGTCGACGGTCGCTCCGGCACGCTTGTCGTCGACACGGTCGGAACGCCGGTTGCCGAGCCGTTGGCGTTGTCGTCGACCTACCAGTCTCGGGAGCGTGTGGTGTTGCGTTGGCTGCCTGCGGAGCAGGTCGAGATCTTCCGTGATGGTGTTTCGGTGGGTGTGGATGCTGATGGTTGGTTCACTGATCTTGGGTTGTCGGCGGGGACGTCGTATGCCTACGAGGTCGTTGCCGACGATGGCCGCTCGGACACCGTGACCATCTCCACCAACCCCTGACCCCCTCAATTCCTGTCCGAACCCCGGGTTTGTGCCCCTCAGAAACGATGGTGTGAGCCCCGAGTTCGACATACTCACCGAATGTTGCGATCGCTGGACCCGGGTCAGACCATCATCTTCGGAGGGAATCAGACCACGACGGTGTCGTCAGAACTGGCAGCATCGTTTGTCGAAGGCGACCGGTTGGTGGTGGTCAATGACACCGGCGACTTGATCCATGTGCCTGCCGCAGAATGGGAACGGGCTGGGGACGCCGTCGAGCGTGCTCATCGAGCGTTCCTCGCTCTCGGGTCAGTCAGCGACGCAGCCATCAGCGCGTTCTACGCGGCCTTCGCCGAGCGTCTCGCCGACGACACCGTGTTTGCCCCGATCGCCGAAGCGAACGCTGCCGATGTCGCGGCAGCCAAGGTCAAGGGCAAGTCCACCACCCGCCTCGTGCTCAGCGACTCGATGCGGGCCGACATGATCGACGGCCTTCGCATGTGGGGATCGACCGAGTCGAGCAGAGATCGCGTGATCGAGACCATCGATCACGACGGCTGGAGCGTTGAGCAGCGCATGGCTGGCCTCGGCGTCGTTGGCTTCGTGTTCGAGGGGCGACCCAACGTCTTCGCCGATGCCTGCGGTGTGATCCGCAGCGGCAACGCCGTGGTGTTCCGGATCGGCTCTGACGCACTCGGAACCGCGAAGGCGATCGTCGAGCATGCGCTTGACCCTGCGCTTGCTGCCGCCGGGCTACCGCCAGGAACGGCAACGTTGCTCGACAGTGCCGCTCGCTCGGCTGGTCATGCCATGTTCAGCAACGCAACGCTCGCACTCGCTGTCGCCCGAGGGAGCGGCCCCGCTGTTGCACAGCTCGGTTCGGTGGCGAGGCAAGCAGGCGTGCCCGTCAGCTTGCATGGAACGGGTGGCGCCTGGATCGTGGCGTCGGAAAACGCCGACCTCGGTCGGCTCGAGTCGGTCGTCGCCCACTCGCTCGACCGCAAGGTCTGCAACACGTTGAACACTGCGGTCGTGCTTCGATCAGCCGCAGCTTCGTTGGTGCCTGCCGTTCTCGCTGGGCTCGACGCTGCCGCAGCAGGTCGGGGCGTCAACGCCAAACTCCACGTCGTCGGTGATGCCGCTGACTGGGTCGGGGATCGAGCAAGCCAGATCGTGGGGGTCGCTCGAGCCGAAGGTGTCGTCGACGAAATCGGCGCCTCGCCGCTTGCTGCTGATCAACTCGGCCACGAGTGGGAATGGGAAGACTCACCGGAGATCACGCTCGTCCTCGTCGACTCACTTGCCGAAGCGGTCGAACTGTTCAATGCCCAGTCGCCGCGGTTCGCGGCGTCGTTGGTGTCCGAAGATGCCGCCGAACACGAGGTTTTCTGGTCGACGATCGATGCGCCGTTCGTTGGCGACGGCTTCACTCGGTGGGTCGATGGCCAGTACGCTATGAACCGACCAGAGCTCGGCCTGTCGAACTGGCACTTCGGGCGTCTGTTCGCCCGAGGCGGGGTGCTCGCTGGTGACAGCGTCTTCACGGTCCGCTCCCGAGTTCGCCAGTCCAACCCCAACCTGCACCGCTAGCCCTCGAGCGAACCCCGGGTTTCTGACCCTCACTTTTGATAGTCGTGGCCCCCGGTTCGTCAGGCCGCTCAGCCATCCGCTCGAACCCTCTCAACCGGGGGCTGAGACCATTGTTCCTGAGGGTCAGAAACCCGGGGTTTGGACAGCGCCTCAGAGGTCGGGGATGGGGCGGATGGTGATGGGGCTGGCGGGATCGCTGATGTCGTTGACGTAGTGGAACGCCGCTGCCCGAGCGTCTGCGCCCAGGGTGAGCTCCAACCAACCGTTCTCGACCTCGACTGCCCGCAACTGGGGGTTGACCAGCGGGAGGAGCGGAGCGAGTGAAGCGAACCGAGATGGAAACGCCGAGCTGATGGCGGGCGCCATGATTTCGACGGCAACGTTCGGCTCGCCCGTATCCAACGGGTCGGCGGAGAAGTCGGCAACGAGCGAGGTGTGCAGATCACCGCTGACGATCACGGGACGGGGCATGGTCGCGATCAGGGCCGCCATGCGGGACCGTTCATCTGGTCGGGCGTCGATCGAATAGGGAACCAGCGGCTCGCCGTCGAGGCCGCGAAGACCGCTCATGATCACCGGGCTGGCGATCAGCGTGTTTGGCTTGTCATGCGTCGCCGCTTGCTCGATGAAGTTCCACTGAGCATCGCCGAGCAGGCTGACCTCGTCGGCGTACTGACGAGCGTCGAGCCCGATCAGTCGAGCAACGCCACCGAGCTCGAACGAACGATGGATCGCCAGCGAACCGTCTGGGTCCGGGGGAGGAAGCCGAGTCGGTTGATGCTCCCACCACGCCTGCAGCGCCGCTGATCGCCTGGCGGGGTCGATCGAAGCGTCGAAGTCATTGGCGACTTCGTGGTCGTCGATGAAGCTGATCCAGGGGTGGGCGGCGTGGCATGCCTGGATGAGTGGATCGCTGCGGTACTCGACGTAGGCGTTGCGCTGTTCGTCGAGCGTTCGGTGATCGCCGTAGATGTAGTCGCCGAGCCAGAGCACCACGTCGACGTCTGACTCGGCCAAGTCTCGGTGTGCAGCCCACGCGCCGTCGGTTCGGGCTTGGCAGGAGCTGATGCCGAGGGTCAGCGCGCGCTCGTTGTCGGCAGCGGGCAATGTGCGTGTCGACCCCGTTGGTGAGGTCAGTGCCCCAGCGCGGAATCGATAGAAGAAACGCTGGTCCGGTTCGAGGTCGCCAACAATCACGCGAACCGAGTGAGCCGAGACGTCATCAACCGCGACGAGGCCCGTGGCGACCAGCGGCGTCATCGTCGCGTCGGAAGCGATCTCCCAGACCATCTCGAAGCTGTTGGGAAGGTCGCCGAGCAGGCGGGTCCACAGCACCACAGAATCGTGATCTGGCTCGCCCGACGCGACACCGAGCGCGAAGGCATCGACAGGAAGGTCAAGCGGGGGAGCGTCGAGCGGGTCGACAGTGGCGATCGTGGTCGGAGCTGTTGACGGCAAACTGGTGGTCGCCGGAGAAGTGGGCGAAGGGTCAGTCGTTGAGGGCTCAGTGGTCGGCTCGGTTGCAGAAGCGGAGTCCGCCGGTTCGGAGCTGCATGCCGTGAGGAAGGCGCCCACGAGCACACCGAGGAATGCTCGGCGATCGACGGTGGCGAGAGGCCGCGAGGGCTGATCGCTCACTGGTCAATGAGGGAGTCGAAGAGCCGCTGGGCGTGTGGAGGGACCGCCTCGAACTCGACCTCGATGCCGTTGTCTTGTTGATCGTTCGCGAAGTCGGCCATCTCGATGGCTGCGGTGAGGTCGAGGCGACCGACACCCTCGAGGTTCACGATCACCGTGGTCACATGGGGATGGTCAGCCAGCGTCGCCAGCATGTGCTCGACGATCCGGTTGGTCGACCCGAACCACATGACGCCGTGGGGCCGAATCCGAACCGTTCTCTCATCGACCTGGTTCACAGAGATGAAGATCTGCATTTCGCGCCAGAGGTGCACGCCAATCGACAACACGATGCCGAACTCGATGGCGTGATCGATACGGGGATCGAGAACCAACGTCGCGATGAGAACGGCAACAGCGGTCGCCATTTGCGGTTTGCTCCACGCCCACATCGCCGCAATGTTGTCGAGCCTCACGAGGCTGATGGCGGCGCTGACCACGACCGCAGCGAGCGCCGCGCTCGGGATCGTTTCGAGAACGCCAGCAAATGGCAGGAACGCGAGCATCGCAAAGCCGGTGATTGCACCAGACCATCGACTGGTGGCGCCCGCTCGTTCGTTGAGTGAACTACGGCCGAACGAGCCACCGACGGGAAAGCTGCCGACTGCTGAGGCGGCGATGTTGGCGGCACCCTGGCTGATGAATTCCTGATTGGCGCTCCAACGCTCTCGCTTGGCGGTGGCGTAGGTCCGACAGATCGAGGCTGGCTCGACGAAGCCGATGACGGCGATCAGCAGTGCCGGAACCAGCAGGTCGCCGATGCGATCGAAGGGTAGGTCGAACGAGAGCGCAGGGAGCTCGGCCGGAATGAACCCGATGTGTCTCGTCTCGCCGCCGAGCGCGGCGTCGATGGCCCACGCAACAGCTACAGCGGCCAGGACACTTGGGAACAGCTTGTGGACTCGGCGCAGCCCGATCGTGAGTCCGAAGGTGATGGCGGCGATGGCGATCGATTGGCCGCTCCACAACGACGGGTCGTCGATGGCATCGAAGGCCCTCGACATGACCGAACGGCTCCCGCCGTCGGCCCCTATTCGGCTGACGTCGACGCCGAGGATCGTCGGAACCTGAGTGCCAGTGATGAGAAGGGCAGCCCCGGTGGTGAAGCCGGTCAGCACCGGCTGCGAGACGAAGTACGCCATGATGCCGAGCCGCAAGACTCCAAAGATGATGCGGGCCACCCCGACCATCAAGGCGAGGAGGGCGGCGAGCTCGATGTAGGTCGCTGACCCGGGCTCAGCGAGTTGGGTCAGAGGCCCGAGGATGAGCAGAGCGGTCAGCGCGGTCGGCCCGGTCTGGAGATACGGAGACGACACGAAGAGGGCGGCGATGAGCGGCGGGAGCGTGCCGGCAAGCAAGCCGAGATGGGATGGGAGTCCGGCCAGCTCGGCGTATGCGAGGCCCTGGGGAATGAGAACGAGGAAAACCGTGAGACCAGCGACGAGATCGCTGAGGGTCGGTTTGATGGGCTCGAGCCGCTGGCGAAGCGCTTGGGGTCGGAGGTCGAGCGGCCGACCCGCCACCTGCACGGTTCGGTCCGGCATTGCCTCCCATGGCTTCTTGCCGCTCACTTGGGGCAGGGTCGCTCATCGATCACGGGGCCCATCTTGCCTGGTTTCTGTCCTGACCGACGATCTACCGGGGCTGAGTGTTGGATCGCCACGAAGCGTTCCCGGCGGCGTCGAGCGCTCGGACGGCGACCTGAGCGTTTGCCAGTTCGGGCACCGATGCCGTCGTCGACGCTGTGGTCAACAGCACCTGGCCAGTCGCCGGGTCGAAGAGTTCATAGCCGACCACGCCGACGTTGTCCGTCGAGGCAATCCAGGTGAGATCGACGCTTCCGCCACCGCGGGCGACGACATTCAGAGCACGAGGAGTCGTGGGCCGCACGGTGTCATCGCCGGTGAGCGTGACCGTTTGGAGGTTGGTGCGCCATGATCGATTGCCATCGGCATCGCGGGCCTTGACGAACAGCGAGATCGACCCCGGAGCCAGGCCAGTGACCTGCACCGACGGCGTGGTCGATGTCGCAATCACCCGGTCGGTTGCTGCGTCGTACACCTCGTACAGGGTGACGCCGACGTTGTCGGTGCTCCCCGTCCACACCAGGTCGACCGTTGAGTCGGTGGGGTTCGATGCCAGCAATGCCCGTGGCGTCGAGGGCCGCTCTGCGTCGAGCCGAGCAGGGTCGCAGATCTTGGTCAGTGAGCGTTGAACGGTTCCGTTGGTGGCGGAGATGCCACCGCCGACCCACAGGCAGCCGTTGGGAGCTGTGTGGAGCGCCCACGGTCCGGCGACGCCGGAGAAGTCGGGGGTGAACGAGTCGATCTTCTCGCCGGTTGCTCCGTCGTAGGCAATCACCCAATCGATGTTGGACACGGTGCCGAGGCGAGGGTTGGTTTGGCCCCGACGAATCTGGTTCACACCGCCATCGTTGCGGGAATAGTGCTGATTGAAGCAGTGGCAACTGGCGTAGACCCGGCCCGTGCTCTCATCGAATTCAATGGCTTGGTAGTCGCCGCCGCTCGGGTTGGTGAAGTGAGACCAACGCAAGGTCATGGTTGCTTCGTCGTAGGCGTTGAGGACGTGTTGTGAGCCGCCGATGAACACCAGGCCGGACGGGGTGGTCTCGACAGCCTGTGACCACTCGGGGAAGTCATGATTGGGGACATAGCGCCACGAACCCGAGATGGCGCCGGTGTTGTTGACCCTGGCGACGTGCTGGGTGCCGGGCTCGCTGCCGATGCTCGAGAACGAACCGGTCAGGTAGACGTCGTTGTTGACCTTCGACGGCGCAAGGTCCCACACACCGCCGCCGATGACGACGGGAAGCCAACTCGGATCGATGGCGCCGGTCGACACAGAGACGCGTGCCGCTCCCGACGCCGCCACTTGCGTGCCGTTGTTGCCGACAGCATCGAATGCGCCGCCGACGTAGAGCTGGTCGCCCTCGATGTCGAGGGCGCGCACGACCGCAGGTGCCCCGCCGGACACCCTGGTCCGCCAACTCCAATCGATGAATCCGGTGTCGGGGTCGAGTGCAACCAGACCCTTGACGTTGTTGCCATCCACCTGTTCGAACTCGCCGCCGACGAACAGACGGGAACCGTCAGTCGAGGCCTGCAGCGCATACACCGGACCGTCGAACGCTGGTGTCCAGCTGTCGATCCACACGCCCGTGGCCGCGTCGAATGCTGCGATGTACGGCTGATCGAATCGTCGAGCCTCGTGTGTGACCCGCGTGAATTTGCCGCCGACGTACACGACGTCATCGATCTGCTCGATGGCCCAGACGTCGGCAGTGATCCGGTCAGTGGTCGTGCCCGTCGCCAGCTGGTCGACACCCCACCACGTCTGGTTGCCTGGATCGATTTCGGCACCCGCATCAACGGGAGCGGCGGCCACCGAGAGACCGACAACAACAACGACGAGAAAGCGCCTGAACAGGCCGCGACGTGACATGAGATCGAACGTAGCGATCCAGATCATGGCGAGCCGTGAGCTGCACTGCCCTTGGTCGTGAGACAACCTGCCCAGCAGCGTGCCCGGCTCCTACAGTGCGCCGATGGCTCACGGCACCCACGACTACGACCACGACATCCGCAACGACACCATCATGATTGGCATCAACGGCGAGCAACGACCTCGGGCCGAAGCAACGGTGTCGGTGTTCGACAGCGGATACATGCTCGGAGACGGCGTGTGGGAAGGCATTCGGGTGCACAACGGCAAGCTCGCCTTCGTCGACGATCACATGCGGCGAATCTTCGAGGGCGCCAAGTCACTGGACATGGACATCGGCAAGAGCGCCGACGAACTCGTGGCGATGATCCACGACACACTTGACGCCAATGACATGCAGGCCGCCGATGGTGTGCACATCCGGCTGATGATCACTCGCGGAGTGAAGTCGACCCCGTACCAAGACCCGCGTTTCACCATCTCTGCGCCCACCATCGTGATCATCCCCGAATACAAAGACCCCAGGCCCGAAACGCTGATCCAGGGTGTGCGGCTGGCCACCGTGTCGACCCGTCGAGGCCGGCCCGATGTGCAGGACCCCAAATGGAACTCACATTCCAAGCTCAACTGCATCAGCGCCTGTATCCAAGCGACCAAGGCCGGTGCTGATGAAGGCCTCATGCTCGATCCGCAAGGGTTCGTCGCCACCTGCAACTCGACCCACTTCTTCGTCGTTCGCCGCCCTGATGGACCGGGAACCGTCGACAACCCGGGACCGGTCGAAGTGTGGACATCGACTGGCGACTACTGCATGCCCGGCATCACCCGGCGCAATGTGCTGCGCCTGTGCGATCGGCGTGGGAGCGAGCTGAACATGACGGGGCACCAGAAGAACTTCTCTCTCACCGAGGTGTACGGGGCCGATGAAGCGTTCGTCACGGGCACGTTTGCCGGGATCGCCCCGGTCACCGAAGTGGACGGCCGGGTGATCGGGACTGGCGAGCGAGGGCCGATCGTCGAGGCGCTCCAGCAGTGGTACGTACAGATGATGGAAGACGAGTGCGGGTGACGCCTGTGCCGGTCAAGCCTGTGTCGGTCAAGCGGATCGCCATGTGGTCGGGTCCTCGGAATCTGTCGACGGCCATGATGCGGAGCTGGGAGAACCGGGCCGACACTGAGGTGATCGACGAGCCGCTCTATGCCTGGTACCTCAACGAGACCCAGCTCGATCATCCGGGTCGAGACGAGATCATCGAGGCGGGGCCGACTGATCTGGCTGATGCCGTTCGGGCCTGTCTGGTGTCGCCAGAACCTCCAGCGACGGTGAGCTACCAGAAACACATGGCCGGCCATCTGCTGCCGTCGGTCGACCGGTCGTGGCTGGATCAGTTGGAGCACGGACTACTGCTGCGGGATCCGCGCCGAGTGCTGGCGAGCTACACGAAGGTGCGACAGAGCGTGACGCTCGAAGACATCGGTGTGCCCCAGCAGGCCGAGCTCGCAGACCGCTGCTCGGTCATCATCGACTCCGCCGACTTCCTGACCGACCCCGAGGGCTACGCACGACTGACCTGTGATGCATTCGCCGTCGACTTCGATCCGGCGATGTTGTCGTGGCCGTCGGGCGCCCGGGCGTCCGACGGCGTCTGGGCCCGGCACTGGTATGACTCGGTTGTTGCCTCGACGGGCTTCGGTTCCGCCCCGACAGAACAGGCCCCGGAACTGCCGTCGCACCTGCAGGCAGTGGCCAACGCGGCGATGGAGATCTTCGTCGAGCTGCACGCTCGCCGATCGACGATCTGACCGAGCCAGCGAGATCACCCGATCGGGGGATCCGCGAGCATGGTTGGAACCGCACCGGGGTTGGGCCACGATGTGACGGTGCAAAATGATCAAGTGGCGCCAACGCTCGTCATCATGGCCGCAGGACTCGGAAGCCGCTTCGGCGGTGTGAAGCAGCTTGCCCGCGTCGGTCCGTCCAACGAGGCCATCCTCGACTTCTCGATCAAGGACGGTCGCGCCGCAGGGTTCGGCAAGGTCGTGCTGATCATCCGCTCCGACATCGAGGACGACGTCAAGGCGCATCTCGCCGAGCAGCACCCTGCCGCTGATTTCTTCGCCTTCGTCCGCCAGGACGATCTCGGTCCTGCCCGAGACAAGCCGTGGGGCACCCTCCATGCCGTCCTCAGCGCCCGCGACGAGCTGGGTGAGGACTTCGCCGTCATCAACGCCGACGACTACTACGGTCCAGCGTCGTTCGAGCTGGCTGCGGCAGCGATCGAGAAGCTTGGTCCGGGCGAGGCAGCAAACATTGCCTTCGAGATGGGCAAGACCGTACCCCCGAGCGGCGCAGTCACCCGTGCGTTGTGCGAGGTGGCAGACGGACGCCTCACCGCCATCGTCGAGACCGACGGGTGTGAGCGCCTCCCCGACGGTCGCCTCCAAGCAGCAGGCCAGATCGTGGCCGAAGACTCTCCCGTCTCGATGAATCTGTGGTGCTTCCGCTCTGACGTGATGGCTGATTTCAGTGATCGTTGGGACGCCTTTTTCGCCGAGAACAGCGAGGCGCCCAAGGCCGAGTGTCAGCTGCCCACGATCGTGGGTGAGCTCATGGCGGACGGACAGCTTTCGGTCATCGTGAACGCTTCGGCCGAACAGTGGATCGGGATCACGAACCCCGACGACCTCGAGCTGGCGCAGGCTGCACTCGCCGACCGGTGAGCCAACGGTTCGCAGCGTTTGCGTTTGCGTTGGCGGCGGCGGTCCTTGCGGGCTGCACGACAGCAGAGAGCACGGTCGAGCCGGCGAACCAACCGGTAATCGCCCCGGTCTCTGCATCGCAGTACACCTTTGAGCTCACCGACATCGGTGCTGGCGAACGCCACGTACTGGTCGCTGCAGTTCCCGTTGGTCGAACCGCTGATGTGATCGTCAGCCTGGCCTCGATCGGCGAGACGATCGATGTGCAGCTCGAGGCAACGGTCGTCCAGGCTGGCGCCGACGGTGAGTCGCAATTGATCGAGCTGGTGGTGGTCGGTGTCGACGCTGATGATGCCTCGACCGTGGATGTGCTGTTGCCGATCGTGGGAGCATCGTCGAGTCTTGTCCGCGACAGCCGCCTCTCGCTCGTCGAACAGCAACTCGAGGTGCCGGGTGGCCTGGCGTTTCGAGCCGACACGGTGGCCCGCCAGGCGCTGCGGGCACCCTTCGTTTTGGTGGGCCCGCTCCCGCTGCAGCCAGTTGGTGACGGCGCGATGTGGGTCGTCGAAGCCGGCCAAGATGGAGCCGACCTCGGCTCGACGACTGTTGAGGTGGTCGACAGTTCTGTCGACGGGTTCCAGCTTCGGTTCGACGTGCCCGACGGAGTGGTCGAGATAAAGGGGCGGGCCGGTGCGCTCTTGCCCGACGAGCAGATCATCACGCTCGACAACGCCACACTCACCGTCATCGCCGAGCGCTCGAACTAGCAACTGCTGCTGCGTGTCGGTTGTGGAACGGGCGAGAACAAGCGACGCTCACTCGATGCTCGTCTCACCGTTGTTCAGCTCGTCGGACCGATGGGTTGGCCACGGCCGAGGCGCGACCCAGTGACCGGTGGGAGCAGCCAGGTCGAGGGCGTCACCTACATCGATGATCCTGATGATCCACGGCTCGATGACTACCGAGAACTCAACAGCATTGCGGTGCGGGCCGAGATGGAACGTGACGAGTACTTCATGGGTGAGGGCTATGTCCCGATCGACCGAATGCTCGACTCGGGACATCGGATGCGTTCGGTTTTGCTCCATCCCAAGCGACTGAGGCGTTTCATCCCGACCATGTCTCGTCCGGAGATGGCGGGTGTGCCCGTCTATGTTGCAGACCAGGAGGTGCTCGTCGACGTCGTTGGTTTCAACATGTATCGGTGCTGCCTCGCATCAGCGTTCAGAGCCCCCATGCCAACGGTTGTCGAACTGGCGAGGGCGTGTCGTCGGCTCGTCGTTCTCGAGGCGCTCAACGACGATCAGAACGTGGGGGCGATCGCCCGGGCGGCTCGTGCGTTCGGGATCGATGGCATCGTCATCAGCCCGACGTGCAACGATCCGTATCAACGGCGCACCGTCCGGGTGAGCATGGGCGAGATCCTGCACGTGCCGGTGGCTCGGGCTGGTCGCGATGATTGGCCGGCGGCTCTGGAAACGCTTCACACGGCGGGATTCGAGACCTGGGCGCTCACCCCCGACGTCGATGCCATCGACTTGTGGGACGCCGTCGTTCCCGAACGGGTCGCGGTGATGCTTGGTGCCGAGGGCCATGGCTTGCAAGTCCAAACGATGGAAGCGGCGACGCAAAAGGTGCGGATCCCGATCTCGCCCGACGTCGACTCGCTCAACGTGGGTCACGCCGCAGCAGTCACCTTTGCGGTGATTGCTCGGCCGCGGCCCTGACCGAGAGGGTCATTCGGTCACGAGGCCGAAGCCTTCGTCCTCCCAACCCTCGATGCCGCCGAGCATCTTCTTCACCGGACGCCCGAGCTTGGCCAGCTGCAGTCCGGCTCTGTCGGCACCGTTGCAGTGCGGACCAGCGCAGTAGACCACGAAGAGTGTGTCGGCTGGGTAGGGGGCGAGGTTTGCTTCGTTCAGATCGAGGTGGGGGAAGTGGACGGCGCCAGGGACGTGGCCGGCGTCGTAGCCACCTTTGCCCCGGACATCGAGGAGGACGAAACCGGGATCTCCGGCAGTCATCGCAGCGTTCGTGTCCCAGCAGTCGGTTTCGAAAGCGAGGAGCGAGGCGAAGTGGCCGAGGGCTTCTGCTGCTGAGGCGGCGGGAGTTTCGGTGACGGCGTTGGTGGTGTCCATGTCGATCGACGATGGCGGTTTGTGACGAACATCGCCAGCGGCAGAAATGCCAATGTTCACTAAGATCCTGCCATGTCGCTGAATCGTCGGGTCGTTGCCGTTGCCTACGACGGTTTGTGCACCTTCGAGTTCGGTGTGGCCGCGGAACTGTTTGGTCTGCCTCGGCCCGAGATGGGTGACCACTGGTACTCGTTCGATGTGGTGTCGCCCGACCCCAGCCCCCTTCGGACGCTCGGAGGCATCACGCTCTCGGCTTCCACCGATCTCGATCGGATCGATGGTGCTGGCACAGTGGTGTTGCCCGGTTGGCGCGATCCGAGCGAGCGCCCGCCCGAAGCACTGCTGGAGGCGCTGCGTCGAGCGCACGGCAACGGCGCCCGGCTGATGTCGATCTGTTCTGGTGTGTTCGTTCTCGCCGCAACCGGCCTCCTCGATGGCAAGGCTGCAACAACGCATTGGCGCTACACCGACCAATTGCAACGGGCACACCCCGAGATCGACGTGCAGCCAGACGTTCTCTACGTCGACAACGGAACGCTGCTCACCTCGGCGGGTAGCGCTGCTGGCTTGGACCTTGGCCTGCATCTGATCCGACGAGACTTTGGTCCCGATGCGGCCAGTGTCGTGGCCAGGCGGTTGGTCATCGCTCCGCACCGCAAGGGTGGACAGGCGCAGTTCATCAACCACCGCGTCGACGACGACACCTCGCTGGTCGACACGACGTCGTGGGCAATGGAACGGTTGGATCAGCGACTCACCGTTGCTGCTCTGGCTGAACATGCAGCCATGACACCTCGAACGTTTGCCCGGCGGTTTCGAGACGAACTCGGTTTGGCTCCACTTCAGTGGTTGACGCACCAGCGAGTCCTGCGCGCCCAGGATCTCCTGGAAACCACGCAACTCTCGATCGACGTGGTGGCTCACCGCTGCGGCTTCGGCAGCGCCGCCACGTTGCGTCATCACTTTTTTCGAGTCACCCAGACGACGCCGTCGAAGTTCCGCGAAGCGTTCGGCCGCCAGCCCAGCTGAGGTCAGGTTTGCTGAGCGAGTGCCGGCAGAGCATGACGCTTGATCTTGCCGAGCGCTGTGCGGGGGAGAGCGTCGACCACGACGAGGGCTCGTGGCGCGTACCAGACAGGAAGCTCGGCTCGCACGTGATCCCGGATCTGGTCGAGGTCGATCGACGCTCCGTGCACGGGCACGACCAGGGCGATCAGCTCATGGCCCCACTCGGGATGCGGCCGGCCAGTGACCGCCACCTCGGCCACCGAGGTCAACTCGGCGATGCGCCGTTCAGACCGCTCTGGCCACACCTTCTCGCCGCCGGTCACCACGACCTCGCCGGCTCGGCCGAACACTCGCAGGCTGCCGTCGTCGGCGAACGTTCCAAGGTCGCCGGTGGGGAACCAGCCGTCGCTGTCCTTTGGGTCGATGTCCTGCGTTGCGGTGCGATACACCCGAAGCAGCATCGGTCCTCGAACCAAGATCTGTTCGTCGTCGATCCGTAGCTCGACGCCGTCAATCGGTTGGCGTTCGTAGACGATGCCAGAACCGGTCTCGGTCATGCCGTAGGTAGCGAGCACGTTGGCGGGGCGATCTGGCGGAGGAGCGGCGCCGCCGATCACCACGAATCGGAAGAGTGCCGGGTCGACCTCAGCGAGCGCTCGGGTCACGAGTGAAACCAGCGTCACGCCGTCGGCGACTGCGGCGATGACTGCGGTGGCGTCGAAGCGTTCGTGCACCACGAGCTTGGTGCCGGTGTGCAGCGCCCGGGTGATGACCGACAGTCCGCCGATGTGGGCAGGGGGTAGGCACGAGAGCCACGTGTCGGCGGACGGGTCAGCACCGACCACGGCACTCGTGGCCTTGGCTGATGCGGCGACCGCGTCGTGGGTGAGCACGACACCCTTCGGCTGCCCGGTGGTACCGCTGGTGGCCATCACGAGCGCATCACCCGTCTCGGTGGGGCGGCCGCTGCCGAGCCGTCGTAGCTCTTGGTCGGCGTCGATGACGTGCGTTGGTGCAATCGTCGCGAGCGTTCGCTGACGCTCTGCCGCTGGCAGTCGCTGGTCGATGGGAAAAGCGGCTCCTCCGAGATCCCACGTGCGCTGGAGGGCATCGACGAAGCCAGGTCCCGGAGGGAGATCGAGCGCCACGACATGAGCCATCCTGCGAGCGTAGGGCCCGCTAGCGTCTGGCCCCGTGACTGAGCACCTCGTGACTGAGCAAAGCGGCGATGTGATCTGGATCGACGGATCGCTGCTTCCGAGCGAAGCGGCGACCGTGCACGTGTTCTCCCACGGCGTGCAGCGGGGGTCGACGGTGTTCGACGTGATGAGGGTCGTTCACCTCGACGGAGGTCCCAGCGTGTTCGGTCTTCGAGAGCACATGGCCAGGTTCATGAACTCGATGGGTCTCATGGGCATGACACCGGCACACTCGTTGCCCGATCTCGAACAAGCCGTGGCCGACACCGTCGCTGCAAACCCAGCCGCCGAGGTCGTGAAGGTCGCGGCCGCCTGGGTCGAGATCCCGCTGCGGAGCCTGCCGGTGTCAACCATGCCGACGATTTACATTGCTGCGCTCGCGCCGTCTTCCACTCCGGACCCCGGTGGTGGTCTGGGCGCCGTCAAGCTCCGGACGGCCATCGCTCCCAAGGTGCCTGCATCGGTTCTTCCTCCCAGCCTGAAGGTGGCCGCGAGTTACGCGTCCGGTGTTCGCGAGCGGCTGGCTGCGGTGGCCGACGGCTTCGACGATGTGGTCTTCCGCACCGTCGACGGTGACCTGGCCGAAGGCACCACCCAGAGCCTGTTCGTCATCCGCGATGGTGGCGTGTTGCTGCCACCGCTGGACGAGGTCCTCGATGGCATCACTCGGCGGGCGGTGGTCGACTTGGTTCGCCACGCCGGTTTCGTGCTCGACGTTCGGCCGATCTACTGGGACGAGGTGACGAGCGCAGACGAACTGTTCTTGTGCTCGACCCTCAGCCAGGTGCTTCCTGTGAAGCAACTCGATGACCGGGAATTGCCGGCTCCCGGCCCCGTTTCAGCTCATCTGGGTGAGGCCATGAATGAGCTGCTCGCCGGATCGCATGACCTCAGTCGGCGCTGGTTGGCACCGCTGACCTGAAATCGATCAGCTGTCAGCGGACGAAGTCGTCGGCGCCACTGCTAGAACGTCGGGACACCACCCCGGAGTACCTGATGTCTGAGGCCCTTGCGTTGAGCGACGTGATCATCGTCGGCAACAGTTCCGACAGCCCGTTCGCCATTGACGTGGCCTTTGCGATGGGGCAGGTGCAAGACATCGCCGACCTCATCAGCATGAAGTCGTTCGCCAACTCAGAGTTCTGCCCTCGGTTCATCAACGACGAGCAGGACTTTTCCGCCATCGGGTCACAACTCGACGGCAAGACGATCGTCATCGTCAGCACCTCGAGCCGCACGCTCAGCCGCAACTCGCTGGCCATGCGCAACTTGATGATCGCTCGGGCGGCGAAGGACAACGGGGCAGCGGCGGTCGTGCTGGTCGAACCCGACCTGTACTACTCAGCTCAGGACCGGGGCCCTCGAGTCGACCAAGGCAAGACCCATTTCGAGCGTGACATCGAAGACCGCAAGAAGTTCGACGGACAACCCTTCTCGTCCCGCCTCTACGCCGAGATGCTCAAGCTGGCTGGCGTCGACCGAGTGCTTACCGTGCACAACCACTCCACGTCGGTCCAGGCCGAGTTCACCGACGTTTTCGACGGCCGCTTCCACAATCTGATTCCCTACGATTTGTACGCCGACTATCTGCGTGAGGCCACGATTGTCAACTACGGCCCCACGGGTGAGGGCCTGGCGCTTTGCGCACCTGACAAGGGTGCTCGTGACTTCGTCCGCACGATGTTCGAAACGCTCGACCTGCCTGATGCGAAGTTCATCATGCTCGACAAGGAGCGCACCGGGGAACGCAAGGTCGAGATCACCCTGCACAAGGAAAGTGATTCGGCGTTCGAGGAGATCGAGGGCCATGACATCGTGCTGTTCGATGACATGGTCCGCACTGGGTCGACAGTGGTGAAATCCTGCCAGTTCCTCAAGCAGGTCAACCCCAACAAGACCGTGTTCGCTGTCACCCATTTCTACGCCAGCGATGAAGGCCGGGCGAAGATGGCCAACGTCGCGATCGACGAGATTCTCACGCTGAACACGATTCCCACTGTTCTCAACCGTGACGTGCAAGGGCGTCTTCGCAAGAAGATGGTGGTGCTCAAGATCGAGCAATGGCTGGCGCAAAACCTCGCTGAGCTCATCGGTATGCCAGTGCTCGAGCGAGAAGGTCAGTACCAGATCGACATGTCGTCGAAGAACCCTCGCTTCAAGCACAAGATCTGGTCCAACAACGAGCTGCCAAGCCTCCGGGACTAACCCAGGACCGCTCACGGCCAGCTGGCGAGCAATGCGATGCCGAATGCGATGAACAGCAGCGCCGACACCAAACGCATTGCGTGAGGGGGAATGCGGTCACCGACGAGCGAACCGGCGAGCACCCCGATCATGCCGCTTGTGACGGCTCCGGCGGTGGCGCCGATCCATGTCCCGACCGGCGTCGACCGCGCCGCAAGGGTGGTGGTGGCGATCTGGGTCTTGTCTCCCATCTCACCCACGAGAATCGCCAAGGCGATCCCGGTGATGACTGACGACCGCAGCTGGGCTGGATCGGCGACGGTCTCGGTCTCGTCGCTGGGCGGGCGGAGTGAGAGAAGGCCGAAGAGAATGAAAATGGCGCCGCCAACAACCTCGATCGGGCGTTGCGGAAGGCTCGTTCCCAGCAGTCCGCCGACGATGACGGCGATGAGGTTGGCTGCTCCGTAGCCGAGGGTCAGCCCGACAATCACCTGCCGCAGCGAATAGCGGGAACCGAAGCCGACCGCAAGAAGCTGCGTCTTGTCGCCCAACTCGGCAAGAAACACGAGGCCGAATGCTGAGAGCATGGCCGTGATCAATTCAGGCACGATTCACGTCAACGTCGGTTCGCGTACGCCTCGAGGTCGGGGCCAGCGCCGCTGATGAACGACCCCAGGATCGGTTCGAGCGGAGCGGTCCACAGGCCGCCGTCGTAGCGAAGGTCCATGGTGACCGTACTGCCCAAGGCATCAGCCGGGTGGGCGGAGACGGCGGCGTCGAGCGTCCAAGCCGAGTGATCTCGACCGTCGAGTTCGCGGCGTTCGAAGCGGTACGTCGAAGCGCCTTCGGACTCAGTGGCAACCGTCCGGACCATGCGGAGCTTCTTCGAGCGAGCGAACGGTCCGACCTTCGCTCGGATCGTGACGAGCCATGCCGGTTGATCATCGTCGTTTGTGCTCGGCTCTGCGGCAGTGACGAGATCGAGCCAGTTGGGGTAGGTCGCCAGATCGCCGATGATGGAGGCCACCTGATCGGGGGCGGCGGCGACAGGTGCGGTGACGGTCTGATGCATCGGGCACAAGTGTGCCCGACCTAGCCTTTCGAGCGTGGCATCAACGACCTACCGGCTCGACGCCGACATCGATCCCGTAGCGCTCGGCGCTCGCTCCGGCCTGCTCTGGGCAAGAGAGGGTTTCGCCCTGGCTGGTATCGGCGAAGCCGAGAGCATCCCGTTCGGTCCGGGCAGTGCGGCCGAGGCCAGTGCCCGGCTGACGGAAGTCACCGGCCAGGACGATGTGGTGGTTCCCGGCACTGGTGCCGTTGCCTTTGCAGCTCTTCCGTTCGACCGGGAGTTGACCGATCGGTTGATCGTGCCTCGGATCGTTGTTGGTCGGGCCGCCGATGGTCGCCGCTGGGTGACGAGCATGGACGGCACAAGCCTCGACGATGCGTTGGCTGAGGTCGCCTCGGTGATGGATCGTCCGGTTCCGTCCGGCCCCGAGCCCTCGTCGTTCCGGCTGGACTCGACCCTTGCGCCGGAGATCTGGCGGGACGAGGTCGTTGGTTTCGCCAGGGATCGAATCCGAGCGGGCGACCTCGACAAGGCGGTGCTGGCCCGCGAGCTGCGGCTGCACACCGATCACCCGATCGATATCGCCATGGTGATCGAGCGGCTTCGTACGGCCTACCCGGCGGCCATCCTCTTCAGCGTCGACGGCTTCGTCGGCGCATCACCGGAGCTGCTGGTGTCTCGCGACGGCGACATCGTGCGAGCTCACCCACTCGCTGGAACCGCTCCTCGTTCGTCAGACCCTGCGACCGATGCCGCTCACTCGGCAGCGTTGCTCGGATCCACCAAAGACCGCTGGGAGCACCGCATCACCATCGACTGGTTGCTCGACACGCTGCTGCCGTTCTGCTCTTACGTCGACGCTGAGCCGGAACCCACGATCGTCACGCTTGCCAACGTGCACCACCTCGGCACTCGGGTTGAGGGGCGGTTGTCGGCACCCGCCAGTTCTGTCCTCGAGTTGGTGGCGGCGCTGCATCCAACGCCGGCGGTTGGCGGGAAGCCCCAGGATGTGGCGCTGACCTTGATCGAGGCGCTCGAGCGGGCCGACCGCGGTCGCTATGCCGGCCCCTGCGGCTGGGTCGACGGTGCGGGCAATGGGGGCTTTGCTGTGAGCGTCCGCTCTGCTGAGATCAGCGGTACTCAGGCCCGGATCTTCGCCGGTGTCGGTGTGGTCGGCGACAGCGACCCTGCAGCCGAACTGGCCGAGACCCGCAGCAAGTTCCAAGCCATGCTCGGCGCCCTCATCCGCCCCTGATTCCCCCACTGGTGCCGGGGGTTATCAAGTTATCAACTTCGCTCCGCCGCCTTCGGCGGTTGATAACTTGATAACCCCCGGCACCGGTAGGTCAGTAGTAGTAGGGGAAGGCGGACCAGTCGGGGTCGCGCTTTTCCAGGAATGAGTCTCGGCCCTCGACGGCTTCGTCGGTCATGTAGGCGAGGCGAGTGGCTTCCCCGGCGAAGACCTGCTGGCCGACCATGCCGTCGTCGACCATGTTGAGTGCGTACTTGGCCATGCGCTGCGCCATGGGGCTCTTGCCGCAGATCTCACTGGCCCATTGCAGCGCTTCGTCTTCCAGCTGAGCGTGGGGCACGACGGCATTGACCACGCCCTGGGCGTGCGCCTCGGCTGCGGTGTACGTGCGTCCCAGGAAGAAGATCTCACGAGCGAACTTCTGCCCGACCTGGCGGGCCAGCAGCGCCGAGCCGAAGCCGCCGTCGAAGCTGGCCACATCGGTGTCGGTCTGCTTGAAGCGAGCATGCTCCTCGCTGGCGATCGTGAGGTCACAGACCACGTGCAGGCTGTGCCCGCCGCCAGCGGCCCAGCCGGGAACCACACAGATCACGACCTTCGGCATCATACGAATCAGCCGTTGCACCTCGAGGATGTGCAGGCGGCCCGACCGCGCTTGGTCGATGCCTTCAGCGGTCTCGGAATCTGAGTACTTGTAGCCGTCCTTGCCTCGGATGCGTTGGTCGCCACCCGAGCAGAACGCCCAGCCGCCGTCCTTGGGCGAGGGCCCGTTGCCGGTCAACAAGATGCAGCCGACGTCGCTGGCCATCCGAGCGTGGTCGAGCGCCCGGTAGAGCTCGTCAACGGTGTTGGGCCGGAACGCGTTGCGGATCTCAGGCCGATTGAATGCGACTCGCACTGCGGCGACGTCGTTGGCTCGGTGATAGGTGATGTCTTCGAAGTCGAAGCCCGGGACCTCGGTCCACTTGCTCGGATCGAAGATCTCCGACACACCATTGGCTGCTGCAGCGTTCTCATTCATGGCGGGCGAGCGTACGCGGATTCTCTACGCTCTTGCCGTATGCAGAGGATCGTCATTGTTGGCAACTCGGGTTCAGGCAAGTCGACGCTGGCCGCCCAGTTGGCCGAGAAGCTCGATCTGCATCACATCGAACTCGACTCGCTCTTCCATCAGCCGGGCTGGACCCCGCAGGAACCCAAGGTCTTCCAGAGCGAGCTGATCGAGCGGATGGACGCCGCAACGAACGGTTGGACGATGTGCGGTAACTACAAGGGTGTGACGTGGTCGCTGACGATGCCAGCAGCCGACACGATCGTCTGGATGGACCTGCCCCGTTCGGTGGTCATGCGCCGCGTTGTCCTGCGCACGCTGCGTCGAGCGGTCACACGCGAGGTGCTCTGGAACGGGAACCGTGAGCCGCTGACGAACTTCTACAAGTGGGATCCTCAACAGAACGTCATCCGTTGGGCATGGACCAAGCACGACAGCTATCGCGAGCGATACCTCGAAGCGATTGACGTTGGCACTTGGGAACACGCAGAGGTCCATCAGCTCACCTCGATCGACGCCGTGTCGAAATTCTTGGCCGAAGCGGCTTGAATACCTCGATGGCTTCCCCCGCAGTGACCCGTGACGGCGATGTGTTCGTCCTCGCCTTGACCGACAACGAGAATCGCTTCAACCGCACGTCGGTCGATGGCCTCCACGCTTGCCTCGACGAGGTCGACGCCGCCGAGGGTCCGAAGGGGTTGGTGACCACGGGCGAAGGCAAGTTCTTCTCGAACGGCCTCGACCTCGATTGGTTGGCCACCAAGGAAGAGGACATGGTCGAGTTCATCTACGACGTGACTCGCCTCTGGGCCCGAATCGTCGAGGCTCCGTACCCAACGGTTGCTGCGGTGAACGGCCACGCGTTCGCCGGTGGTGCCATGTTCGCCCTTGCTTTCGACCAGCGGGTGATGCGTGAGGATCGCGGATTCTGGTGTGTCAACGAGGTGCTGCTCGGTATGGATCTCACGCCAGGCATGGGGTCGATCATCCAGTCACGGCTCTCCGCTCACACCGCCCACAAGGCCGTCACACAAGCGCACCGCTTCTCCGGTCCGGAAGCCCTCGAGCACCGTCTCGTCGACGCCGTTGCCGCCGAAGATGCCGTGGTGTCCACCGCTGTCGCGATGGCTGACGGTCTCAAGCACACCGCAGGCGAACCGCTCGCTGCGCTGAAGCGTCGTCTCCACGCTCCCATGCTCGAACTGCTCCGAGCCTGAGCCAACGACGGCATGGCGAGTTGGTGATGTAGGCCGGGCGAATCATTCGGTCTGATGTCGATGCTCAACGGGAACGTGGTTTGTGCCGACAGACGTTGTGAGTGCATCTGAAAGGACACCACGCCAACCATGTTCCCCCTCATCGCCACCCTTGCCGTCGTCGCCGCCTTCATCGCTGTGGGCATCATCATCTACAACCGTCTCACTGCCCTTCGGGAGCGGACCCGCACGGCGTTCTCGCAGATCGATGTGCAACTCGAACGTCGCTACGACCTCATCCCGAACCTGGTGAACGTGGCCCAGCGCTACCTCGTCCACGAACAGGACACGCTCACCGAAGTGATCGCCGCTCGCGCCTCGGCGACGCAGGCCCGCATCGAGGTCAATGGAGATCCGACCAACGTCGCTGCGGTGGGCAAGCTCGGGCAGGCCGATGGGAACCTGGGTGCGGCACTCGGCCGCTTGCTCGCCGTCTCCGAGCAGTATCCGGAGCTCAAAGCTGACCGGACCATGTCCGAACTCACCGAAGAGGTGCGCAACACCGAGAACCGCGTGTCGTTCGCCCGTCAGGCGTACAACGACGTCACTCGCGTGTACGAGACCTACCGCCAGTCGTTCCCCCAGGTCGCTGTGGCGAAGGCGCTTGGCTTTGATCAGTTCGCCTATCTCGAAACGACCACGGATGAAGCCCGTGCGCGGGTCGAGGTGAACTTCAACTGATCGACCGTCACCAGCGGCTCGATTCCGTCATGGACTACGAACAGCTCCAGGCCAGTGCGAAGGACGAGAACAGGAACCTGCTTCTCGCCTTCGCCGCGATCATCTGCGTCGTGGCAGCTACGGCTGCCGCCGCCGTCACCGCTACGGCGTGGGGAACGCTGAGCCTGGTCGAGCTCTACATCGTTGCTGACGCAGCATCGACAGATCGTCCGCTCGCCGCGTCCGAACTCGTCACGGCGAGGGCCCCGTGGGGCTGGATCTATCTCTCGGTGTTCGCCATCACGGCCGGCGTGATCGTTTGGGTGAGTCACGCTCGCGAGAAGGCACTCATTGCGTTCGGAGGGGCCGGCATTGCTCGGTCCATGGGCGGCCGTCGGGTCGAAGCAGTCACCACTGACTCGGCCGAGCGGCGGTTTGTGAATGCCGTAGAGGAGATGGCGATCGCCGCAGGGCAACCATCGCCGACGGTGTACGTCCTGGATCGTGAGAACTCGATCAACGCCTTCAACGCTGGTTGGACCAGTGAAACGATCGTGATCGGCATCACCCGTGGCGCCCTCGTCGAATTGTCGCGCGAAGAGTTGCAGGCCGTTGCGGCCCAAGCGATGTCACACGTGTTCCATGGTGACGCTCGGCTGAACTTGCGGTTGATGGCCCTGGTCACCGGCGTTGCTGGCCTGGCCATCGTCGGCGAGGACTGGATCGAGCGTTCCCTGCCCGAATCGTGGAACAGCAGAGACAGTGCCGTCATCCCGACGCTCGTCGCTGGCTACCTGCTCTTCAACGTTGGCTGGATCGGCGTCAAGCTTTCGAGCAACGTCCAGCGTTCGGTCGCTCGACGACACGAACTGCTGGCGGATGCGACTGCTGTCCAGCTGCTCCGCCAGATGACGCCGATGCGAGACGCGTTGCGTCGCATTGGTGGCCATCCTTCCAGCGGTCGCATCCGGCATCGTCAGGCCCGCTCGGCCAACCACCTGTTCATGGTCGACGCTGGTGTTCGCCGGAGCGGTGGTGTGCACCCCGACATGCGACTTCGTGTCCTTCGGCTCGACCCATCGTGGAGCGGTGACTGGCTGCGAGCCGAGACGTCAGGTCTCCCCGCACCCGATGGTTTCGAGTCTCGTCGATCGCAACCCGAGGCGCCGCTTTCGCCTGTTGCAGACTCGGTCGCAACGATCCCGGCCCTCGAGCCGCTAGCGCCGCTTTTCGATGCAATGTCATCACCGATTGTTGGACTGACCGACGCAATCGAGACGGTTCCTCTGATCGGGACTGAGCTCCTTGCCCCGGCGATGGTTGGGGCGATGCTCGACGAGTCGAATGGCCCTGACCAGCCCGATGCAGACCAGGCCCGGTGCATGGTGCTGTCCCTCACCCACCTGGCCATGCAGCGAACGCCAACGAAGGAGAGCGTGCCGGCGCCGTGCACGCCGGAACAGGTGACGGTGATGCTTGATGTGCTCCGTCGAGCGGTGGCCGACGATCCGTTCTCTGTCGACCGTGCAGGAATGCTGGCTGATGCCGGTGCGGTGTTGCGAGGTCAAGACGGGACTGAAGCGTTCGCCAGGAAGGCAGTCGTTGGGCTTCGGGTCGAGAGCGATCTCGACCAGTGGATCTTGCAGCGGTTGATCCTCGGGAATCTCGTGGCGCCCATCGAACCAAGAAAGCGACGGACCTTGGAGCGCCTGCGCTCTGACTACGCCACGGTCCTGTCGACGCTGGTGGCGATCGGTGGCGGCAACACGCAGGCGGCGTTCGGTGTCGCTGTCAGTCGGGCTGATCTCCTCGGGCTCCACCAACGCAGCCCTGGCAAGCTCAGCGGTCTCGGAAAGAGCCTCGACAAGCTCACCGCGATGGAACCGTGCGATCACGACCGGGCCCTCAGCGGTCTGATGGGTGCGGTGCACGCCGACGGCGAGTCGCGCCGGTCAGAGCTGGAATTCGTCGAGGTCGTTCGAGTTGCGCTTCGGACTGCCGATGCACGTACAGATGGGGAGACAACGCCGTCGACCACTCGGTCGTGGAAGTCTCGACTCCGCGTCGGGTAATCGCTGAGCGAGGGCGACGAGACCCTCAGCTGATGGCTGATGACACGGCGGCGACAAGCTGGTTGTGCAGCTCGAGGTTGGTTGTGCGGTTCGTCGTTGCGATGAGCACGTTGACCCCACGCTGATTCAGCAGTGCGGGATCCCACGCCGCTGCCGTGATGCCATGGGCCTCGCACAGCTTGGCGAGATCAGTTCCGTGCGGCGTGCCGAACAGCAATTCGTAG
Source organism: uncultured Acidimicrobiaceae bacterium (assembly GCA_964351995.1). Classification (GTDB taxonomy): domain Bacteria; phylum Actinomycetota; class Acidimicrobiia; order Acidimicrobiales; family SZUA-35; genus SZUA-35. Next base: position 140,816 of record CAYGQE010000002.1, read on the forward strand.
TCCTCGTTGCTCAGCAGTTCGTGCTGGGGCAGAAAGCTGAAGATGCCGCCGCCGTCGTTGTCGACCACGACGATGGTGAGGTCGATGCTGCGCTGACGGAGGGCAATGAGAGCGTTGGTGTCGTGGAGGAAGGCAACGTCGCCGATGAGCATCGTGGTCGGCTGGCTGGTGAGCGCGACACCGATGGCGGTCGACGTGACACCATCGATCCCGTTGGCCCCTCGGTTGGCGTACACGTCGATGTCGTCTCGGGCCGCTCCGTACCACTCGACATCGCGCACCGGCATCGAACTCGACACGACCAGGGCCGAGCCGGCAGCAAGGCCAGCGGTGAGGTCTCGAGCGATGCCCGGCTCGGTCGCCTCGGCAGGAAGTGTTGCCGTGATGACCTCTTCGGCGATGCGATCGGCGTCGAGCCAGGTGGCGGCCCACTCGAGACTGGGGGCTGGTTGTTGTGCAGCCGAGGCAAGGAGGGCCGGCAACGCTTGCTCGACTGGAAGGACAGCGGCGGCCACCCGCTCGGGGTCGATGATCTGTCCGCCGTCGGTCAACGCCAGCACGTCGGCGCCGGCGCCTGCAGCGGCAGTGATCCACTGCCCCAGGACCTTCGACGCCGGGGGCTCGCCGATGCGCACGATCACATCGGGTTGCATGCGCTGGCCAAACGCGGTCGACCGCAAGAGGCTGTCGAAACGAATCACGCTGGCGCCGGGGCGCCGGCATTCCGAACGAGCATCGGCGAACACCGACCAACCGGTGGCCTTGGCCAGAGCGAAGATGGCGCCGGGGTCTGCAGATGAACGGCCGACCACGATGACCCCGCGTTCGGGAAGGCCTTGGGCGCCTGGCTCACCGAAGGGTGAGGCCATTGGCGGACGTCCGGTGGTTGGTGACGTAGGAAGGGCGATCGGGGCTGGGAGCTCGCCAGGCTCACCGACGAGGGGGTCTCGGAAGCTGAGATTGAGATGCACCGGGCCGGGCAGTTCGCCGTTCCAGCCGGTGGCTGCGTGCCAGGCATCGGCGGCCATGGGCCGCCAGCTCGACGGATCGACCCCGGCATCGTCGGGCGGGCCAGGCTCGAGGAAGCCACGGACTGCTTCGCCGTAGAGGTCGGTTTGGTCGATGGTCTGCGGCGCACCGATACCCCACAACTCGGGTGGGCGATCCGCGGTGCAGACCAACATCGGGACTCTGGATGCATCGGCCTCGGCAACCGCGCCGTGGAAGTGGGTTGCCGCCGTGCCGCTGGTACAGAGCAATACAGCGGGCCGTCCGGTTGCGAGACCGTGGCCGAGGCACGCAAATGAGGCCGACCGCTCGTCGTGGAAGAGGTGCGTCGTGATGCGCTGGTCAGTGACGAGCGCCAGCGCAACGGGGGTCGAGCGCGACCCAGGAGCGATGAACGCGTCGGTCAACCCATGGGCCGCCCACTGGTCGACGATGGTTGCGCAGAAGGTTGCCGTAGCGGTCACGAGCAACAGGGAATCACACCTGCGCCGCACAACAGGGCATCCTGGGAGAGTGACGTTGGCCATGCAGTACCTCAATGATGGCGTGGAAGCCGGCGCTGAGCGGTTCGTGTTGGTGCATGGCTTCACCCAGAACAGTGCGTGCATGCGTCCATTCGCATCGCATCTGGAAGCTGCGCTCGGGAAGCGTTTGGCCGCCGTCGCCATGATCGACGCCCCCGGGCACGGCGCATCCGAACACGATGATGCTGATCTCATCGATGCCGCAGCGCTCTTGGTCGAGGCCGGAGAGAACGGTCACTACGTCGGCTACTCGATGGGTGGCCGCATGCTCCTGCACGCAGCCTTGCTGTTCCCCGAGCACTTCCGATCGCTCACGCTCGTCGGAGTCACAGCCGGCATCGACGACGGCGCCGAACGGGCCAAGCGCATGGTTGCCGACGACCAACTGGCGGAACGCATGGAAAGCGAAGGGCTCGAGTCCTTCATCGACTTCTGGCTTGGTCTCGACCTGTTCTCGTCACTCCCGGCCGAAGCGGCAGGCCGAGACGAGCGGTTGACCAATCGTGTGGCCGGCCTCGCGTCGAGCCTGCGGCAGTGCGGAACGGGCAGTCAGTACCCGTTGTGGCGGTGGCTGGAACACCTTCACGTCCCGGTGCAGGTGATCGCCGGAGCGTCGGATGCGAAGTTCACCGCACTCGGCCAACGGATGGTCGAGGCACTACCGAACGGACAGTTTGCTTCAGCTCCCGGCGGCCACGCCGTGCACAGCGAAGCGCCGGAGGTCGTCGCCGGGTTGGTCGCCCGGTTCAGCTTTGAAGTCGAGCAACGATTGCGTTCGTGACGCGAAGGGTCAAGCGTTCCAGCAGCTCCTGATCGGGGAGTGGAGCAACACCGGGCGTCGTTGGCACGATGATGTCGGGACCGGCCATCTCGATGTCTGGCCAGGGATCCGCAGTGAGCCACTGCGCTGCGGGGGAGAGGTCGCCGGTGATGGTGAAGCCGTCCAATGCGCCGAAGGCGGCGAGAGCGTGGCGGCCGAGCCCGCACTCGAGCATTCCGCCGAGCGAGGCGCCGACGCCCTGGTCCTGACACCACGACAGCAATGCTTGTGCTGTGGCGAGGCCGCCGACCCGTGGTGGTTTGATGGCGATGCCTCGGAGTGCGCCTGCGTCGAGCAATGTTCGGGCATCGGCAATGGTGGTGACGGCTTCATCTGCGGTCACCACCGCCTCGGTGCCCAGAAGCAACTCGGCGGCGAGATCAGGTCGGTCGATGGGGAACGGCTGCTCGATGACCGACACCCCATGCCAGGTGAGGCCGAGCAAGCCCATCAGATGATCCTGTGCCAACGAACCGTTGGCGTCAACGTGCACCTCGACGGGGTCGTCGCCCCGCCCTTCGAAGACGTGGGTCAGTTCGTGGGGAACGGTGTCGACCTGGCTGGGATCGATCTTGACCTTGAGCTTGCGATAGCCGGCGTCGACCAGCTGCCGTGCGGTGGCGACGGAGTCGGCGACCGAGAGCAGACCGATCGTGGCTCCTGCTCGCACGGTCGGCTTGGTTGCTCCGAGGTGCTCGGCAAGCGAGCGACCTTGCATGCGCAGTTCGGCGTCGATGAACGCCATCTCGATGGCGGCGAACGCCATGGGGTGGGTGGCGTTGTCAGGTGGTGCTCCGCCGTTGGCCCAGGCGGAGAGCCGGTTGAAACTGTCGGCAGCCCACTCCGAGGTGTAGGTCGGCGCATTGAGGGCACTGCATTCGCCCCAGCCCATCACTCCGTCAGCCGTTTCGACACCGACGACGACGAGTTGGCGCTCTGGTGCCGGTGCAGCATCGTGAGCGGTCGTCAGCGACCGCCGAGTCGGCAAGCGGAGCAGCCGAACCTCGATGCGGCACATCTTGTCCATGGGGAGTGATGGAGCAGGTATCGACACCGAGTCACGTTAGTTCGTGGCTGCTGCTTGTGACGATGTCACGGTGTTCGGCGACGACAGGATCTACTGCGGTGCTGGGAGTTCGGTCAACGGCTGATCGCCTCGGTCGGTCGAGAACGTGAAGGGTGTGCCGTTCGAGCTCTCGAGAACGGTGAGGAAGCTTCGATCGCCGGTGGGTGAGACGACATAGTACGGGCCGCGATCCGCTCCGGTCGCGGCGATGTCGGCCGCGACCAACCCTGGTTCGAGTAGCCACCCGTTGCCACCAATGGCTTCGAACTGGCCGAACGCATTGCGCTCGCACCGCGTGACTTCGCTCGTGATGGGTGTTGAGGTCATTGGTCTCCGCTCCGGCGAGAGGATTGTTGGTGCATGATCCTCTTGTTGTCGACCGTCTGGTGAGCGCGCCCAATGGTTCGCTGGAACAGACCCGCTGGGCACCTTTGCCTGTCGTTGCCACCGCAGCGATGACCGCCACTGATGTCGGCCCAGAAACATCTTCGACCAGTTCGCCGCTCGACAGGTCTGAAGTGGCACCATCACGCTTCAACATTCCAAGGGGAACCCCATGTCTGAGTCGACGCCGTCCGAATCCACCGACGACGCCATCCCAACCGAGAAGCCAGACAAGACCGGTCTCAAGACCGTTCCCTCGCTGATCGTGGTCAACACCGGTCACGGAAAGGGCAAGAGCACCGCAGCCTTCGGCACCATGCTTCGTGCGGTTGCCCTCGAGTGGCCGGTGGCGGTTGTGCAGTTCTTGAAGAGCGGGGACTGGAACACCGGTGAGGAAAAGGTCGGTCGTTCGATCGGTGTTGATTGGTTCTCCGCAGGCGACGGCTTCACCTGGGACTCCACCGATCTCGACGAGAGCACGGCCAAGGCGCAAGGGGCGTGGGAGTTCGCCAAGAAGACGATCCTCAGCGGCGACTACAAACTCGTGATCATGGACGAGATCAGCTATGCCATGACCTGGGAATGGATCGATACCGGCGATGTTGTCCAAACGCTTCTGGACCGTCCTTCGCACGTCAATGTCGTGCTGACCGGTCGTGACATGGCCGAACCGATCATCGACATTGCGCACACCGTCACCGAGATGACCAAGGTGAAGCACGCCTTCGACAACGGCATCGTTGCGAAGAAGGGCATCGACTACTAGTCCCGATGTTCACTTTTCTGATCGGCGGAGCTCGTTCTGGCAAGTCGTGGCTGGGGCAGCGCTTGATCGAAGACGCCGTCGGCAGCAGCGGGTCCGTTGCTGCGGTGGTCACCGCAGAAGCCGGCGACGATGAGATGGTGGACCGAATTGCTCGGCACCAAGACGATCGGCCCGAGCATTGGCACACGATCGAGGCACCGCACACCTTGGCTGACGCAGTCGAAGCCGTTGGTGTCGATCAAGCACTCCTGCTCGACTGCCTTACTTTTTGGATTGCGAACCGGGTCATGGCTGATGTGCCCGACCGTGAGGTGGAAGCCGAAGCGGCCCGACTGGCCGAGCTTCTGGCTGGCCGAACGGCTCCCACGGTTGTGGTCACGAACGAGGTCGGCCAGGGGATCGTGCCCGGCGACCCGCTCAGTCGACGCTTCCGGGATGTCCACGGGCGGGTCAACCGCATCGTGGCTGACCGAGCCTCCGACGCGTTCTTGGTGATCGCCGGTCGAACCATCCCGCTGGACCGAATCCGCTGATCTCTCGCCAGGTTGTCAGAAGCCGCCGTAGCGGTTGGCGTCAACGAATTCCGGCGCCCCCGTTGAGGTGAAAGCGACCATGCTGCCACGTGGTAGCCCGTCATCGAGCTCTGCTTTCCAGAAGGCATAGCCGCCAGCTTCGGGAGGTCGTCGGAGGATGTTTCGGTAGATCCGCTGAAGGAACTGATCGTTGTTCGTGTCGCCGTAGAGGCTCTTGAACTCCGGGCTGTCGGCAAAGAAGTTGGCGATCCTGGCGAGAGAGTCACCGTTCTCGTAACGATCGATCCAGTAGATCGCTCCTCCCAGGTCGGGTTCGCGGGCGAAGAAGCCCTGGTAGAGCCGCAGCACTTGGGCGTGACCGAAGGTGAAGTCAGGCCGGTTGACGAGATCGTCGAGATCGGTTGGTGGAGGAAGCTGTTCGATCGCGATGTAAGCCGCCGCATCGAGGCTGAGCGGCGTCACTTCATCGGTGTAGCCACCACTCCCGAGCTGACCATCGGCGTTGATTCCCCAGCATGCCACGGCGAGAGAATCGGCAATGAAACAAGCGTGATCGTCGCCAACGCCGATCGCGGCAATCGGGAAAGCGCCGACAATCGCCACCGGTGTCGAGGACGATTCGAGCGAACCATCACCGAGCTGACCGAACTCGTTGTCACCCCAGCAGTATCCGTTGCCGCCGTCGACGACACACGAGGTTCGGTAGCCGACCGAGACCTGGCGGGCGCTCGTGATGCCGGGCACGACGGCGGGGCGAAGGCTGGAGTTCGCAGCCCCGATGCCGAGTTGGCCGAACTCATTCGAGCCCCAACACTTCACCGCACCGGTCTTCTCTGTGGCGCAGGTGTGGGCGTAGCCAGCAGCAACGGAGTTGACCTGTTCGAGCTGGGCGACTCGAACGGCCTGAAGTCGATCGGTGGAGGTTCCGTCGCCGAGTTGCCCCCAGCGGTTTCCACCCCAGCACGAGACGAAGTCGTCGCTCGTCACCACGCATGTGTGGAACTGACCGGCGGACACCGCTTGAGCTCTTCCGATGTTCGTGACGAAGACCGGGACGTTGCTGTTGGTCGTGTTGCCGTTGCCGAGCTGACCGTTGCTGTTGTCACCCCAACAGACCACGGTGCCGTTCTCTCGAACGGCGCAGGTGTGGTTGTCGCCAGCCGCTACGGCGACGGCGTCATTGAGATTGTTGACGGTCACGGGTGAGCTGCGGTCGGCGCCACCGCCATTGCCGAGTTGGCCCTTGTCGTTGTCTCCCCAACACCTGACGGTGCCCGTTGCCAACACGGCGCACGTGTGGTCTTCGCCGGCGCTGACAGCGATGGCATTTTCGATCCCAACGACGAGGTGAGGCTTCCGCCGGTCCTCGAAGTTGGCGCCGTCGCCGAGTTGGCCGGAATCTCCGTCGCCCAGGCAGGAGACCCGGCCCTCCTCGACCAACACACAGGTGTGATCGTCGCCCACAGCAAGTGATGCTTCGGGCCCAGGGGGCTCAGCGCCGGCCGGACTTGCCACGGCCCCGACGACAGACACAGTGAGACAGAAGGCCAAGAACGGTCGTCTCATCCTTCGGAGGTGGTTGAAGCAAGCACCATCGATCAACATTGGGGAACACCCACTCATTTCCCGCTCTTTTCCGCCAGACCCGCCGCCCGACTTCTTCAAGCCCGACGATCCTCGCCCTCGTCGCCTGGGGTGTCAACGTCTCGATGTCCTCGGGCACCTCCGAAGTGCCTTTTTCGTTCGTGAGCCCAAGCCTCTCCCAGCCGGCAAGCGTGTCGAGCAAAAGATCTCGACATGCTTGCCACACGACGGGGCCTGGTGGGCGGTCCGTATGGCCCGAACGGCCTGTCCTCTTGGGTTTCAGGGGATCTTGCCCACCATGGCGAGCAAGCGATGCGTGTCGGTGACGGCGTGCGCGATGGCGGCAAAGGCGGCCCCTGCGTTCCCCCGAGCTGCGGCGAAACGAGGCAGCTGACGTGCTCGGAGAGCGAAGGTACCCAGCATCACGTTGCAGCTCGCTTTCGGGCGGGCGACCGGTCAGTTGGCGGCCGGTCAGTTAGCTGCGGAGTGGAGGCCGATGTTGTTGCCCTCGGTGTCGGCGATGATCGACACGAAGCCGTGATCACCAATGGAGTACTTCGGGGCCACAACCGCTCCGCCAGCAGCGACGGCACGAGCTTCTTCCACTGCGCAGTCATCGCAGGTGAAGTAGACCATCGAGCCGCCGGGGCCTGGTTTGGCGTGGGCCAGCTTGACGAGTGCGCCGCCTGCGCCGTGGGAGGCGAAGTCGTCGCCGAAGGCCCGCATTTGGACGGTGGGGTCGTTGGGGTCGCCCATGGGGGTGAGGCTGGTGTCCAGGACGGTTTCGTAGAAGGCCTGGGCCCGGTCGATGTCGTTGACGTAGATGTCGAAGAATCCGATTTTGCGCATGTTCTTTGTCCCTTGTGTTGGTTGGCGAGGACGGTGTGTCTTCGTGAGGGACTACTCAAGCGCAGACGCGTTTGGGAAGATTGTAGATATCGGACATCAAACGACTTCTTGAACTTTCTGGATTCTGTGGGGCTCGAGATCGCACCCGAGTGCGACAAGCTCGAGGGTTCCATCGGCCGCTACTCGACCGACGACGGTGAATTCCTGCACAAGCGTTCCATTGCTACTCCACGAATAGGTCGAGGTGGCCGCAGCTGTCGCAGCGGTACGCGCTGACTTCGTACCGTTGCTTGCCGGCCACCTTCGTTCCTCCGAAAGGCCCCTTCTTGGCTTCGCCATCAATCCAGGAGAGGACTCGCGATTCCGGGGCCATCACTCCATGTCCCTTGTCTTCGAGAAATCCGAGACGCAATGAACCTTCGCATCGAGAACATGATCGTTGGTCGTCCACGTCGGAACGGTAGTAGTCGATCGCCATCACGGCGGAACGCCACCGAATCTGCTGCGCCGCAGTGTCCTGGAGGTGGCCGTGATTCAGCGGCGTCACGCTCGTTTGGACACGTCGGTGAAATTGCGGTCCCGCACCCGGGCCGTTGTCGAGTGGTTGTTGTGGTGCGGTTGGCCCGGTGATTTTGCGGGGGTGTTATGCATTGGGCGCTGTTGATTCCGACTCCGTGGTGCGGCGTCGCAAGGAGTCCGCCGTCAGTCGAGTCCTGAAGGCTGTAGTTCTCCGAAGTACGACCATCTCAGGGTCTGATCGGCATCGATCGGCTGACGCCGATCGATCGAGCCGGCGAGGTCTATGACCTTGAGCCCGGCGCTCGTGGCCAGCGAGCGGAACTCGTCAGGCCGGTAGCAGCGAAGCGATTGACTGAATGAACGGGTGGAGCCGATCTCCCACCACGAGTCGAGAGCTCGCGAGTTGGCACGGTCGAAGCTGCGGCGGTGTCCAAGGCGGTGTGCGTATCCGAGTTCAGGGTTTGGTTCTTTGATCTCTTCGAGGCCATCGTCTGCGAGCCAGCCGCCTGGATCGAAAATCTCGACGATTGCGACGCCGCCAGGCCGCAACCACTCGTTTGCTATTCGTTCGAGAAGCCGCACTTGGTCACTGTCTTCCCCAATTCCGAAACCATCCCAGTAGCAGACAACATCGAAGCGGTCGCCGAGATCGACGGAGTAGAAGTCTTCTCGGAGAAAGCGAACGTTCTTGGCATCGCTTGCGATTCTTGGGGCGTACTCGATCCGGTCGCTGAGATCGACGGCGACGACGGCGAGCCCTGATTCGGCGAGAGCGACTGCCGTGGCTCCGTATCCGCAGCCGAGTTCGAGCACGTTGATTGCTGTCGGCGATACTTCTTCGACGAATCGGCTCCGGGCGCGATCGATATCGCTGACTTTGGCTTCTGCGTCACCCCACCAAAAACCGGTGACGGAGTAGAACTCGTCGACCCACTCCATGGTGTCAAGCTACATGTGACGGGGCGCAGGTTTCAGATTTGCGCAGATCGACAACGACGAACCGGTGTATCACTCAAACTCGGTGGCTCTCAGTGGCCAGAGTCTCCTTGATCTGTGACGCAGCCAGGCCGACACCAGAAAGGCTGTCCGTTCCATGGGGCGGCAAATCTGCGTGCGGACGTCTGTGATCGCCCTTCGTGAGCGAGCGGGTGGGCGGCCCATCTACGACGATAGTGAGAAGCTGCCGATCGTCGAACTGATCCCGATCGACAGCGACAACGAGCGGTTCCTCGACTCAATCGATGCAGGCGACCGAGCCAAGCCTTGGGTTCACGTCAACAACTCCCAGCTCTGAAATGCTGATACGGCGCAGCACTGCCAGCGTCATGTGTGGCCAGAGTGCTCGATATCGCTCTTTGATCTCTTGGGCGTCCACCCCTTGCCGAACACTGTCATACGATCTATCATCTCCGTATGACAATGATCAGCTTCAGGGTCGATGACGATGAAGCAACAGCCGCTCAACGCTGGGCAGACGAACTGGGTATCGACAAATCTGAACTGCTCCGCCAGGCGTTGCACCGTCATCTCACTCGACTTGCCTCCGAACATGACGCCGAAGCGTGGCTCGAGACTCCACTCGCAGTCGAAGAATCGGCGATCGCTCAGGTCGCTGATTGGGGACCCGCCGAAGATTGGTCGGACTGGGCCGATGCGTAACGGCGAAATCTGGTTCGCTGAGACCCCGGGCGGGGATCGCCCGGTGCTGGTTCTGACCCGAGATCCGGTCGCAGATCGGATTGGATCAGTGGTCGTGGCAGCGATCACACGGACAATCCGAGGTCTCGTCTCTGAGCTGGAACTGACGCCCGACGACGGTGTACCCACCGACTGCGTCGTCAACTTCGACAACATCCACACGATTCCGCAAGCTGCGTTTAGGCGAAAGATCACGGTGCTCGAGCCACCCCGGCTTGCTCAGGCGTGCCAGACACTCCGCGATGCCACAGGGTGCTGACCGAAGCCAACCGCGCCGCACAATCGCGGAGCACAACGCGTCGCCACCCACTCGAGAACCGGCCGAACTGTGCGGCAAGGGGCTGACCGGTGCTGCCACATATTCACGCTGTTGAGCCTGGGCGACCTTGGGAGGACCCGACCCTCTCAAGTGGAACTGCCGGCGTGGAGCGGACTTGGGAGGACGTGAACGGCATTGCCGTTCCGGATCTTCCCAGGTGGTTAGGGGACGAGGGGGAACAGGTTCGAGGCGGCGACGACGGCGGTTCCGCCGAAGAGGTAGAACACGCCAATCCGCTTCAACGCCGGAGGGTGCCATGCAGCGCTGTGGCGAAGCTCGTAGTGGTAGGAGGCGGTGCGCCACAGCGCCCCGATGGTGGGAAACGCAAGAACGCCGATGCCGAAGAGCAGCAGCGGAACCGCTGTGAGTGTGAGTGCAGTCGCGAGGCCACCCCAGAACAGAATCGACAAGACCTCGCCCCTGCCCAGCCAGAGCGGGATGGAGGTCACCACCAGAATGAAGATCGAGTCGTCGAGCGGTCCGTAGCCCTCGGTCAAAGCGATGCTGAGGATGCAGCCGAGCGCCATGGGGAAGATCGCTGTGGCTGGCACGTCGAAGTACTCGGCGAGCTTCGATGCGATCACATCCCACTTGATGGCGGCGATGGCAACGATCGGCAGCTGCGCATAGAACGTCGTCCAGCCAACTTGCTGGGCGTTCTGCGACGCCGCCGAATGCGCAGCGAAGATCATCGGCAAACAGAACGGCAACAGGATGATGAAGCGGGGGATGATGATCGCCTTCGAATCGGCATAGGGCCCAGCTTTCCTGGCTGGGTCTGGGCCGCGGCGAGCCACCCATTCCGCTTCGATGGCTTGATGACGGCAGCGAGTGCAATCGCCGAACCGGCACGGCGCTTCCATGCTTCGTCAATCGGCTTGCAACCGAACGAACTGAATCGGGGCTGCGACTCCCCGGTCGAGCGCCTCCTAGAGTGCTGACGTGTTCGAGCCGCCGCGTACTGCGCTTGCCTTCCTGACCCGGTTACCGGGTGGGTCGCACCCCGAGGGGCAAGAGGGGATCACGGCATCGGTTCCGTGGTTCGGCGTCATTGGCCTCGTGGTCGGCGGAATCGGTAGTGCGGTCTACGTCGGCGCAAGTGAACTGGTCAACCCAATCTCGGCGGCCACGCTGGCGTTCGTTGTCACCGGCCTCGTCACTGGCGGCTTTCACGAAGACGGCTTGGCGGACAGCTTCGATGCGCTCGCCGGCGGCTGGACTCCTCAACGCCGCCTCGAGATCCTCAAGGACTCACGCCACGGCACCTTCGGCGTGATGTCGCTTGTACTCATCACGATTCTCAAGATCAGCGCACTGGCCCCGCTGACCGGGTGGGACGCCGTGCTCGGTCTGACGGCCGCTCACTGCATCGGTCGCTCTGCCGCTGTGGCCGTGATGGGCGTCGCCCCCGTCGCCAGTGCCGACGGCCTTGGCGCTGACTACACCCGAACGCTTCCGAAGCTGTCGTCGGCGATCGGCGCTCTTGTCGGGGTGGCTGCAGCGGTGGTGGCCTTCGGCGCTTGGGCGCCAGCGATTCTTGCTGCCGTTGCGATTGGAGCAACGGCCGTGGTGCTGTGGGCGAAGGCCAAGATCGGTGGAGTCACGGGTGACTTGCTCGGCGCCGTCGAACAGGTCGGCGAAGCGATCGTGTTGCTCGGCGCTGGGGCGATCCTGCTCCACACCTGACGGCAGCCCACGCCCGCCGCTACGGTCCCGGCACCAGCAAGACCACAGAGATGGGAAGGTACGTATGGCTCAGAACGCCGCCGCACCGTCCGTCACGGCAATCAGCATTCCCGAGGGTGGGGAAGGCCGGGCCGTTTCGGTCGAATGGAGCACGGGAGAACGCACGTCGTTCAACGTCCTCTGGCTACGGGACAACTGTCCCAGTGGCGGCGACAAGCGTTCAGCCTTCCGCACCTTCTCGGTCGCCGAGCTCGATCTGTCGTTGACCGTTACGGGTGTTGCCGCCGACGATGGCGTCAGCATCGATTTCTCCAACGGCTATCGGTCGCAGTTCGACGCGGTCTGGCTCTACGCGAACCGGCCTGGGGTTGTCGCTACGAGCCCGTCGAATGGCTGGCGTTCCGACGCCGAACTGCCGACACTCGACATGGCCGACGTGCGAACCGACACTGGTTGGTGCGAGTTGCTCGAAGCCGTGTCGATCAGGGGTGCTGCCCTGGTGACCGACGTGCCGCCGAACAACGAAGGCTCGAGTGAGTTGGCGGCCAAGCTCGGCCATGTCCGAGAGACCGACTTCGGTCGCTTCTTCGACATCATCTCTGAGCCAGCCGTGTGGACCATGTCGCAGTCGACTTCGGCCATGGACCCGCACACCGACGATCCCTATCGGTACACGCCGTCGGGCGTCAGCATCCTGCACTGTTTCGAGTCGAGCCCGACCGGCGGAGGCCGCAGCACGCTGGTCGACGGGTTCGCTGTTGCCGAGGCCATTCGTGCCGAAGCGCCCGGGGCATTCAAGTTGCTGACCTCGGTTGCTGTTCCCTGGGTGCGGCACCGGACCGAGTCGGTCGATCAGGGCGAGGCCGTTCACCTCATCGCTCACGCCCCCGTGATCTCACTTGATCGAGACGGTGCCGTTGCTGGCATCCGATTCCACGAACGGTCGATGGGGACACTCGACATCGCGTCTGAGCTCATGGATGGGTACTACCGGGCGCTCGTTGAGTTCACCAAGCGGATCAGGAGCGCTGAATTCCAATGGGAACACGGTCTTCAACCTGGCGAGGCGATCGTGTTCGACAATCAGCGAGTGCTGCACGGGCGCACGGCATTCGACGGCGATCCCGGACGACGTCACCTGCGGCTCTGCACGGTGGATCGAGACCAGGTGCACTCGGCGCTGAGGCTGTTGCGAGAACAGATGGCCACCGGGACCGAGCACCACAAGCTGCCGGTCGGCAACCTCTCATGACGGTTGCGGTCGTGACCGGCGCCAATCGAGGTATTGGTCGAGCGATCGCTGAAGGATTGGTTCGGGCCGGTCATCACGTGGTGATGACCGGCCGGGACGGCGCTGCGATTGAGACTGCGGCGCTCGAGGTCAATCAGCTCGGCGCTGGATCGGCGGAGGGGGTCGTGCTCGACGTCACCAGTGATGCCGACGTCGCCGACCTTGCCGAGCATCTTCGAACGCTTGGGCCGCTGTCGATTCTGATCAACAACGCCGGGGTGTATCTCGAAGCCCCTCATGTCGAGGGTTCGGCACCGAATGCGATTCTCGATCAGTCGATCGACGTGTTCAGGGAGACGATGGAGACGAACCTCTACGGCCCGACCCGGTTGATGCAGGCGTTGTGGCCGCTGATGATCGAGGGCGGGTCGATCATCAATCTGTCATCGGGCAACGGACAGTTGGATGCCATGGAGGGAGGCGACGGTGCCTACTCGGTCTCAAAGACCGCGCTCAACGCTGCCTCGGTGAAGTTCGCCAACGAGCTGCGGCCACACAACATCTCGGTCAACGCAATGTGCCCGGGTTGGGTACACACCGACATGGGCGGGCCCGAAGGCGATCGCTCGCCGGAACAGGGGGCCGACACCGCACTGTGGCTGGCATCGCTGGCGCCGTTGGAGCTGACCGGTGGGTTCTTCACCGATCGCAGGCGCATCCCGTGGTGAACGGAGAGTCAGACGGCGGGACTGCTTGAACGACGCCGACGGCTCGCGTCAATACGGCGAGCGGTGCTGACGAGACTGGAGAACTCTTCGTCGTCTGCGTTGTGGAACACCGGGGCGAGCGCCTCAAGCATTGCGGAAACGCTGACGCCTTGTGTCGCTGCAAACTCGTGCCACTGATCGTGGGCGCGATTCGAAACGTAGGCATGGACTGCTCTTCGACCGGTCATGTGGAGCTCCTCAAGGTTCCGCCAGCGAGGTCTTATCAACATAGACAAAGAATCATGTACATGGAGAGCGCCCCACCTCCAAACGTCTCGGAACGGTCAGGTTGTCGCGTGTTTCGCTCTGCCGATCCGTTGACGTCCTAGGCTCCCCGCCATGACTTTGGTGAACGCAACGACGACCCTGCCGACGCAGCAACTCTGGATCAACGGCGAGTACGTCGATGCCACCTCCGGCGAGACGTTCACCACCATCAACCCGGCAACCAACACCGTCATCGCCGAGGTGCAGCAAGCGAACCAGGACGACGTCGATCGTGCCGTGGCCGCAGCTCGCGAGGGCTTTGCCGTGTGGTCTCAGATGCCGGCAATGGAACGCACTCGCATCCTGCTGAAGGCGGTCGCCATCTTGCGCGAACGCAACGACGAACTCGGCTACCTCGAGACCCTCGACACCGGCAAGCCCCTGTCGGAGACCACGACCGAGGACGTGGTCACCGGTGCAGATGTCATCGAGTTCTACGCCGGTTTGATCTCGTCGATCCACGGACAGCATTTCGACTTTCCACCGAGCGCTTTTGCCATCGTCCGCCGTGAACCTCTCGGCGTCTGTGCCGGCATCGGCGCTTGGAACTACCCGATTCAGATCGCCATGTGGAAGTCAGCTCCTGCCCTCGCCTGCGGCAATGCGTTCATCTTCAAGCCAGCAGAACTCACCCCGCTGACAGCACTGAAGCTGGCCGAGATCTACCACGAAGCCGGTGTTCCGCCCGGCGTGTTCAACGTCGTGCAGGGCGACGGTCGTGTCGGTCAGATGCTCAGCCGTCACCCCGGTATCGACAAGATCTCGCTCACGGGCGAAGTCGGCACGGGCAAGAAGGTCATGGCCGATGCGGCGACGACGTTGAAAGAAGTCACGCTCGAGCTCGGCGGCAAGAGCCCCATCATCGTGTTCGACGACGCCGATCTCGACAGCGCAGTGAACGCCGCGCTCGTCGCCAACTTCTATTCGGCGGGCGAAGTCTGCAGCAACGGCACCCGCGTCTTCGTGCAGCGAGGAATGTACGAAGCGTTCATCGAAAAGCTGGCACCTCGGGCCAATGCCATCAAGGTCGGTGATCCCTTCGATCCCGACGTCATGATCGGACCGCTCATCAGTACAGATCACCACGCCAAGGTCATGGGCTACATGGACATCGCCATGGCCAGCGGCGCCCGCCACCTCTGCGGTGGCACTGCGCCGGACGACCCAGCCCTTGCCGACGGCAACTACGTCACGCCGGCCATCTTCGCCGACTGTGAAGACGACATGACCTTTGTCAAGGAAGAGGTCTTTGGGCCACTGATGGCCGTGCTCGTGTTCGATGACGAAGAAGAAGCACTGCGTCGAGCGAACGACACCGACTACGGCTTGTCTGGCGCCGTCTTCACCTCAGACTTCGCCAGAGCACACCGAGTAGCCAACCAGATCCAGGCCGGATCGGTCTGGATCAATGACTACAACGCCTTGCCGGCCTCGATTCCCTTTGGTGGCTACAAGCAGTCTGGCGTCGGTCGTGAGAACGGCATCACGACGCTCGAACACTTCACGCAGCAGAAGACCATCTACGCCAACATGGATTCCTTCCCCGCGTACTACTAGCGGCACTCTTCAGGTTGGGCCAACGTAGGCTCCGTCGGTGCAACCCGTTTCGATCCACCCAGAACCATCACCTCGCTCTCGGGTGCTGTCGTATGCGTTCGTCGTCGTCTTTGTCAGTGTGCTCTGTGGCGGCCTCGCCTATGTCGGGTGGCAACTCATGACGGGCGTCGGGCCGATCGAGAACGGTGTCACCGTGGTTGGCACGGTGGCCGACACCGAGTTCGTGGAGCGGGCCATTGGTACCGGATCGGGGACGAGAACCGAATGGGTTGCGCTCGATGTGATCCAGTTCAATGACCCCGAGACCGGGATGACCCACCTGGTGACCGGCTACGACGCAGAGGATCCGCCGGCATTCGGGGCCAGCCGCGAGGTGTCGTTGTTGCCCGGTGCGCCGGAGACCGCTCGTGTGCTGCTGGATCCGTCTCCCACGGCCGGATTGGTCTTGCTCAGTCTCGCGGGGCTGGTGCTGCTCTTCGCCCTCTGGAGAGTCGCCAAGCTGGTGACGCTGATTCGCCTACTGACATGAGGGATGCGGCGCCGGCCGAACGTGCCGGCGCATGACGTTCGGCCAACCTCGTCAGGCCGCTGATGCCATCGACAGCGACGCTCGGTACTTGGCCGTGAGGTGGTCGCCCGGTGTGGTCGGCGCATAGCGAGCCGGTCGATCAGCGCTGACGCAGGTAGGTAGTGTCTCGATCTTCGCTTGCGGGTCGAGATCGAAGAAGCACGCGATCGAATAGCGGTCCTTTCCGAGGGCTCCTCTGACTCGGTGTGGCGTCGAGGCGTAGCGATCGTTGGTCCACAGAGCCAGGAGATCGCCCACATTGACCACGAATGAGCCATCGACCGGGGGAACGTCGATCCAGCGGCCGCCGCGATCCAGTACCTCGAGGCTGCCGGCATCGTCTTGGCAGAGAAGCGTCAGAGCGCCCCAGTCGGTGTGTGTGCCCGCACCGAACGAACGGTCTGAAGCATCGGCGGCGCGAGCGGGATAGTGCAGCAACCGAAGCGTGCAGATGGGGTCGCGGTGATGTGTGGCAAAGGCTGATTCGTCGAGGTCGAGCGAGAGGGCCATGGCACGGAGCAGCTGTTCGGCCAGACCCATCACGGCGGTGTGATATCGCTGGATCGGCGTTCGGAAGCCTTCCAACGGAGGCCAACGGTTCGGGCCCTGCATCGGATGACCAGCGCCGACATGGTCCTCGGTGCTGAACGACCAGGCTTCTTTGCGATCGGGTTCCGCTGTTGGGTCGAGGGTCTGGCTGCCGATTGGGTCGTAGCCACGGTTTGGATGCTGCTCATCCCAACGGTGCATCATCTTCTCGGCAAGCGGTCGGCTGAAGAGTCGGCGAGCTTCCCGGAACGCGTCGCTGACGGTGGAGGGGTGGACGCCGTGGTTGGTCACGGTGAAGAAGCCTGTGTCCTCGCAGGCATCGCCGATGAGCCGAGCGATGCGGCGGCGATCGTCGATGTTTTCTGAACCGAGGGCGGCGATGTCGATGGTGGGGACCGCAGGTCGTGAACGCATGGTGTGATCGTTGCAATCGGAAATTTCAACCGTGTAACCAGAGTTTGAACAGCCTGTTTCGTCATCGGCGTCGTGGCTTGTCAGCCGCAACAGGCATGGCGGCTAGCGTCACTCCATGGCCTCTCAACCACCGATCGTCCGTCGAGCCGTGTCGGCAGATCTCGAACCCGGTGCTGCTGCGCTGGCATCGGCGTTTTCGACTGACCCGATCCTGCTGTGGTTGATTGCCAGCAAGGTCGACGAGCGATTGACAAAGTTGTTCACGGGGTCCCTCAGGGGAGAACTCGCCAAGCCAGCCCACATCGTTGATGTCGCCGCTGCTGATGTCGCCGCTGCTGATGTCGCCGTTGAAGGGAGAACATTGCAGGCCACGGCGTTGTGGCACGACGTCGACGACTGGAAGTCGCCAACACCTCCGATGCGCCAGCTCCTTCCGCGGCTGGTCGAGTTGTTCGGCGTTCGGGCGCTACGAGCGATGCGTATCTCGCCAGCCATGGACTCAGTCCACCCCGAAGAGCCTCACCGCTACCTCCATTTCATCGGCGTTCATCAAGATCACCAAGGCAAGGGCCTCGGCGGTGCACTGCTCACCTCGATGACCAACGAGTGCGACGAACTCGGGCTGCCGGCCTACCTCGAGAGCTCCAACCCGGTGAACAATGCGCTCTACCACCGGTTCGGATTCGAGGATCGAGGGTTGGTGCCGCTGCCAAAGGGCGCCCCGCCGATGACCGCCATGTGGCGCAATCCTCGCTGAGCGATCTGGAGTCCAGCCATGCGCTGATGTCATACTCACGGGATGGTTCCATTCTCGCAGTCCGGCCGGTCCGTCGACGATGTCATCGGTGACCTCATGTCGAAACGAGTCGATGATCTGCGCTGGCAGGACGGCAAGACCTTCGGCATGGTCTACGACGGCGGTCCGGGTGTACGCGAGGTGGCGGAGCGCGCAGCCGAGCTCTATCTCCACGAGAATGCGCTGAACACCAAGGCGTTCCCGTCGCTCGGAGCGATCCAAGCCGAGGTCGTTGGCTGGGTTGGCCAGATGCTGAACGGCGATGCCGAGGTCGCTGGGTTCCTGACGAGCGGCGGGACTGAGTCGATCCTGTGTGGGGTCAAGGCGGCGAGGGAGCGAGGGCGGATCGAGCGGGGCGTCACCGAGCCCGAGATGATTGTGGCCGAAAACGCCCACGCCGCATTCCACAAGGCGGCCCACCTGTTCGGGCTGAAACTCCACAAGGTCCCGGTCGATGCTGATTGGCGAGCCGACGTGGATGCGATGGCCGAGCTGGTCAACGAGAACACCGTGCTGATCGTGGCCTCGGCCCCGCAGTATCCGCAGGGCGTCATCGACGACGTCCCAGCCATCGCTGCGCTCGCCAAGGCCGCTGACGCGAACTGTCACGTCGATGCGTGCATGGGCGGCTTCTTCCTCCCCTTCGCCGAGCGTCTCGGTCGCAACGTGACGCCATGGGACTTCCGAGTCGACGGTGTCACCACGATCAGTGCTGACATCCACAAGCTCGGTTACGCGCCAAAGGGTGTGTCGGTGATCCTCCACCGGAACCGGGCGTCCCGGAAGTTCCAGACGTTCGTCTTCGACGACTGGCTCGGCGGCTTCTATGCGTCGCCGAACTTGCAGGGCACCCGCTCTGGCCTGCCGATGGCGGCGGCCTGGGCGGTCATGCAGCACCTGGGCATCGATGGCTACGTCGAGCTCACGCGTCAGACGCTCGACAACGCCGATCGCATGCGAGCCGGAATCGCCGAGATCGAAGGCCTCCGAGTCCTTGGTGATGGCGACTTCCAGCTCATCGCCATGAGCTACGAGCCAGACGATCCCGACCCCATCGACATGTTCGCTCTCGCCGATGCCCTTGTGCTCAAGGGTTGGTATCACGATCGCCAGACGCCGCCGGACTCGCTGCATTCGACGGTGTCCAACACCAACACCGGGGTGATCGACGACTACCTCACCGTGCTGGCCGAATGCGTCGTCGAGGTCCGTGGGACTCGCGCCGACGACCGCTCCACGCAGTACGCGACGCTCGAATAATCTCACCCACGGGTGTCGACCAGCAGCCAAGATGAACGAATGGTCGAGATCCGTAGAACAACCGAAGCCGATGCCGGTGAACTGCGCACGATACGTCTCGCTGCTCTTCGGGCTGATCCGACGGCGTTCGGGGCGGCCTTCGACGATGTGAACCAGTACGGGCCGGAGGTCTGGTTGGAGCGGGCCGTCGGGAGCGACGCCAACGCCACATTCCTGGCGTGGCAGCACGGCCATGCCGTTGGGATGGTCGCCGGTATCGAGACGGCTTCAGGGTCGGGCACCGTCGAGCTGGTCTCGATGTGGACTGCTCCGGAAACCAGGGGTCTCGGTGTCGGACAACAGCTGGTCGACGAGGTTCTGCAATGGGCCGCTGAGCGGGGGACGCCCGAGGTTCGGTTGTGGGTCACCAGAGGCAACGAGGCTGCACTGCGGCTCTATCAGCGTTGCGGCTTCGAGCTGACCGAAGAGGTCGGCGTCGCGGCATCGGACCCCTGCCGCGAAGAGTGGCGCATGGTGCACCCGGTAGCTTCCTGACGGTGCTGCCGGTGTCGGTGTGAGACCATCACTTGGTGATGCGGACTGGCTGGTGTGCGGTGATGATGTGTTGCGCGGTCGCCATCGGCGGTTGCTCGCGAGGTGACGCCGACGCAGCGAATCCAGAGCCTCCCGCTCAGAGCGTCGCTGACGGCACATCGGTTCACGCCACAACAGTGATCGCGACAACGGTGATCCCGTTCACCACGACGGTGCCCGCTCGCAGCGATGACGACGAAATCGAGGAGTGGATCGAGCCGGGTGTGATTCCCGATCTGGGGGGACTCGGGTACGAGTGTTTCGGCCAGTTGCCGTTCACCGACCTCTTCGTGCTCGACGAACGGCCATCGGTGACCGAAGAAGAGTTTGCGAGTCTCGAGCGCATCGTCGAGCTCGGAGAAGCAGACGACTGGATCTCGTTTCCCAACGGCGTCCGGATGCATCGAGAGCCATTGAGCGACGATGCACCCCAACCAATGGCCGTGATGCCACCAGATGCCAATGTGCCGACGACGTGCACACCGTTCTGGCTGACCTTCTATGACCAGGTGGCCTTTCAAGTCGTTTCCCAGCCGGGCCGAGGTCGGGCGCCGATCGTGGCCATCGAGAAGTGTCGTGAGCCCGACGACATCGAGGTCGGTGTTCGGGTCTTCGACGGCGCTGCCGTGCTCTGGCTGTGGAGCAAGGAGTCTGGTGAAGCCTGCGAAGTCGATGGGTCAGCGACGATGGAGATCGAGGTACCACCGGGTGTCGACCGAGTGCTCAGCGGCCAGCGCTGGCCGTTCGGTCCGCCTGTGTTGTCCAGTTGGTATCACTACCGTCAAGCGTTCCCTGACCAACTCGAATCTGCTGCGTGGGCTCCGGTGGGAATCGAGTGTCGGTCGGTCTGGGGGCCGACGAACACATTGATCACCTGGAGTGGGAGAACCGCTGACGTGTCGATGTTCGTGGACTCCGATGACGGGCAGTTCAGCAACCGGTCGGTGGCATTTCGAGAGCCCGACATCAGTGAGGTAGAGGCCACCCGGGACCACGCGTTGCTTTCGGCTTGGCTGACCGAGGTAGGCAACCCGGCGGACCTGGCGTTCCCTTCTCCCTTTGGGGTGTTGGTCGGGGAAGGCGGCGGTCTCTTCGACGAGTCACCTGATGGACGCCAGGGCCGCACGTACACCCTCACCGCGACCAGGGGCGACCAGTCTTTCGTTGTCGCTTGTACTCCGACCTCGGCGTCGGAGTGACGCAGTCCGCAATTGATCTGGCGTTGCGGTTGGGGAGTGACCACAAGGCTGACATGATCCAGAACTCGAATCCTCGAGCCGGAGTTCTGCATCGATGACATCACACGACAAATACCTCGATGAGCTGTTGCACGATGCGTGGATTCCGCTGCCGCCGGTCGAGATCGACGACACCGTCGTGTTGCAGTGCCACCGCGACGCCGACAAGAAGCGCTCCTACTTCCGCGTGAGCCTGATCGAGTGCGCAATTCGTGGCTTCGACGATCCGGAAGAGATCGCGAGCATGAGGGTGCTCGGTGTTGCGGTGAACAGCGCCGGCGAGTTGTGCCTCGAGGGTGTCGAAGGAGGCGAGCTCCGTCTCCGAGTGCCGGGAGCCATCAAGCATGCCTCGGCCGGTTCGGTCGAAGACCCTCGCACGTGGACGTCCAGGCTCGGCTTCGGCGACGGTGACCAGCCGCCGTTGGCGACCGAGATGGTGCCGATCATGGATTCGGCCGACATGGTGCCTGGGATTGCCGTCGACATCGAGGACTGACCGGTCAGCTCAAGGCTCGGTACGAACGGCACACGAGTGAGAGGGGCTGCATGTTCCCCATGCGCTCGTCGACGGCGGCAACCTGATCAGCGGTGAGTGACTTCCACTGGGCCATCGAGGCCCAACGGATGATGAACACCATAGTGCCTGGTCGGTCATCGGGCAGCCAGGTCTCTTTGCCGAGGAAGCCGTCGCACGACTCGAGGTAGGGCGTCCAGACCTCAGCATCGCGAGCCAGGTAGGCATCGAGGTGTTCGGGGTCGACGGTGATCGTCAGTTCCTCGATGACGCTCGTTGCGCTGATCACCTTGCCGCCAGTCCGTGGAGCATGAAGCTTGCGAACTGGTCGACCAGTTCATCGATCGGGGCAGTCGAGGTTCCGGTGTTCTTGGCGACCTCGACGAGGTTCGGCGACAGAACGACCAAGCCCTGAATGGCCGACCAGACGAAGGTGGCCGCCGCTTCGATGTCGAGCGTCGGGTTCTGCTCGTCTCGGATTGCCTTCACAACGTCGAGCAGCACCTCGTAGGCGCGCCGGCTGTGCTCGAGGAGCTCAGCGTCGTCGGCGCAGACCAGCCCGTTCTGCATCATCACAGCGAAGTGGCCGGGGTTCACCGTCGCCACCCGCAGATAGGCACGACCCGTGCGGCGCAACCGGTCGGCGGCATCGGTGGCCTCGGCGGCAGCGAGAGTCATCTCGTCGGCCAGCTTGGCAAAGCCCTCGGCTGCGACCGAGGTCAGCATGCCCTGAGCGTCACCGAAGTGGTGCGCTGGCGCAGCGTGTGAGACGCCAGCCCGCCTGGCCACCTCTCGCAAGCTGAACCCGGACGCACCCTTCTCGGCCACGAGCGCAGCGGTGGCCGCTCGGAGCGCCGTTGGGAGGTCGCCGTGGTGGTAGGTCGAGGGCATTTCCACAGATTAGGTCTTGACAGTGTCAGGGTCAATCTTTACGGTGTCATCTTTCCAGTGGAAACTTTCCAGTGGAAACATGTCGATCGACAGGAGCAGCCGATGCCGACCTTTGACCGAATCGAACGACACGCTGGAAGGGTGCTGAGTGCCGTGATGTTCATCACCGCGTTGCTCGTGGTGCCGTTCCTGGCTCTGGCCCCGACAGAATCTGCATCGACGGAGCCAACCGGCGATGTGTTCACCGCCCGCGATCGCGTCGATGAGACCTTCGTGTCATCGGCCAAGGCTGGCCTGTTCATCGCCGAGCACGAGTCCGGCGACCTGCTGCGAGCCGAGCCGCTTCGGGAACTGCTTGCGGCCAACGATGACCTGCGGGCCGACGCCGAGATCGCCCCGACGCTCTTCACCTACTTCGACGTCGAGCTCGGTCGGGAGGTGACCGGCGTGGTCTCGCTCGCCGAGTTGGTCGACACCGAGTTGTCGGCGACAGGAGGCTTGGCAACGGCCACCGACGCCGAGGTCAAGGCAGCTGGAGCGCTGCTGATCGAACGCTTGGGGGAGACCTCTGACCTGCTCGGACTGTCGACCGAGTCTGCCGTTGATGGCGACGGACAGTGGATCGTCCCCGCGGTGGCGATGCCCGTGCTCTCTGACAATGACGTGCTCGGCTTCGGCAACGTCTCGGTGAACTTCGGTGGTGGCACCGAGGTGGAGGAATACGACCGAGCCGTGCAAGAGGTACTTCGCTCCGCCGCTGGTTTCGACGTCTTTGGTGTGGCCATCGACGTGAACCTGACCTCGCAAGAGCAGGGTGCGGTCGCCGGCCCGTTCATCGGCTTCACCATCCTGGCCGTGCTGTTGATCGTCGGGTTCACGTTCCGCAGCTACTGGGTGATGGCGACGGTGAGCGTGGCCCTGATCTTCTTGATCGTGTGGCTCAAGGGCATCTCGAACCTGATCGGTCTGAAAGACGACCTCGTCCTGTCGCTCATCGTGCCCGTTGCCATGGTCTCCTTCGGCATCGACTTCGCCTTCCATGCCATTGGTCGCTATCGAGAGGAACGAGCGACAGGACAAACGGCCAAGATCGCATTCGGTACCGGCTTGACCGCGGTCTCTGGTGCCTTGGTGTTGGCGCTTGTCTCCGGCGTTGCAGCGTTTCTGTCCAATCTTTCCTCGGGTATCGAGTCCATTGTGCAGTTCGGCCTCGGCGCATCGATCGCACTCGTTGCCGCCTACCTGCTGCTCGGCATCATGTCGCCCCTGGTCGTGGCGCGAATCGAGGCGGTTGTTCCCGCCCCCGCCGCTGGAGCAAGGTCGGTTGCGCTGCGGCTGCTGGGTGGCTTGGGTGTCGCCGGGTTGACCATGGCCTCGGTGCTGCTCCTGGTCTTCATCCTTCCCTGGTTGGGCGTGGTGTTTTCCGTTGTGACGCTGCTGGTTGGTCTGGTGATTCCTGCGATGCTGCAGCGGCGCAAACTGGCCGACGGCGAGCGTCCGATCGGTGATCTCGAAGTCAGTGAGGCTGCGTCTTCATTGGCAGCTCCGATCGGTCGTTTCATCGCCACGACTGCCAGGCGGCCGTGGATTGTCCTGCCCACTGCCATCGCGTTGTCGGCGGTCGCTGCAGTGTTCGCCGTTCGAGTTCCAGCCGAATTCGACGTCAACGACTTTTTCGCCGCCGACACCGACTTCGTCGTCGGACTCGACCAACTCGATGCCCACGTCGGTGCTCGCGGTGGCGAGCCGGCGATCCTCTATGTCGAGGGCGATCTCACCGACCCCGAGCGACTCGCCGCGATCGCTGACCGGCTCGAAGAACTCCGAGCCACCGACACCGCAGTGCTTGCATCCGACGCTGAAGGCATCCGCATCGACGGTGGCATCTTCTCGATCTTGAACGCCGCCTGGGCATCGCCGGTGATGGCGTCAATAGTGGCGGAACAGACCGGTATCGAGCTCACCGACACCAACGGCGATGCCATTCCTGACACCGAAGAACAAATCCGTGCCCTGCTTGGCGTCGCCACTGAGATCGGGGTGCCACTCGACGCCGAGCGTTCGATCCTGATACCCGATGACGTGACCACCGCCCTGGCGCTCGATGTCGACGGAGGACCAACTCGGACATCATTCGAGTTGGCGCTCGTCGACAGTCGCAGCCAGGAATCGGTGGCATCCGCCCGGAACGTACTCGAGCCGATTGCCGCGCAGATCAGTGGTGACCTGGGCGGCAGCTTCGTCCAGGTGACGGGCAGTCCGTTCATCCGTGAGGCGTCACTGAGCGCGACCAACGATGCGCTCCAGACGTCGCTGCCGATCGCCCTGGTGCTGTGTCTTGCCGTGGCCTCCATCTTCTTGCGATCGATTCGCTACGGACTGGCCAGCGTGGTTCCCATAGCGATGGTGATCTCGTGGCTCTATGCCTTCATGGAGATCGCCGGCTACAGCATCAACCTCGTGACGGCGACGATCGCTGCGGTATCAGTGGGCATCGGCATCGACTTTGCCATCCACTTCATCGCGCGCTATCGAGAGGAGCTCGTGGCTCGAGGGCTGCGATCCGAGGCGGTGCGGGTCGCCGGTGAGGGCACGGGTGTTGCCCTGGTGGCCTCGGCGTTCAGCTCGGCGGTGGGATTCGGGATCTTGGCCTTGGCCCCGATGCCGCTGTTCGCGGCCTACGGGTTGCTCACCGCTCTGATGATTGTGATGGCGCTCGTTGCCACACTCGTGGTGTTGCCGAGCGTGTTGGTCGCCATCACCGAGGATGCCTCAGCGAGCGAACTTCTTGCGCTGCATGCCAATGGCGGTGAACACGAACCAGATGCCGCCGAAGATGCAGATGGGGCCCCAGAACTCGGGACTCCACCGCTCGGCGAACTCGTATGAGAGCGCATGTCCGAAGGCCACCGCAGCGACGAGGGTCGTGCCCACTTGCACCTTCGGGTTGTATCTGATGAGCCCAACCGCCTCGGCGCAGTAGGCGAGCGTGGCGGGGATCGAGAGCAGCCAGATCGGGAGCGGGTCGATCGAGGTGGGCCATGGGGTCAAGCCTCGGAACGACAAGATGGCGACGAGCAGGCCCAGCGGATACAGCGCAGCGCAGCGACGGCAGACATGGCGTGAACCGATCGTGACGCAGCGTTCGGCGTAGTGGTCAGGCCAGTGATGCGAAAGCCACATCTGGCCACGTGCTTGACGCTCGCGCTCCTTGGCCCCGATGCGGGCCAGGCCGGCATCAAGCATTGCGAGCGCCTGCTCTTCAGACGAGTTGGTCGGTCCTGAACTCACGTGGGTCCATCGGCCCATACCCGCTGATCCTGAGCCATTGGCCCGACGTGGTGCTCAGCGAGGGGGCAGGATCATCTGCGTACAGCGGAACAGCGCCATCGTGCGCTCGGTTTCCCGGTTGGTCACGGTCACATCCCACACATGGGTCTGGCGGCCGAGATGGGTCGGGGTTGCCACACCGAGCACCCGCTCACCCAGTTGCGCACTGGCGAGGAAGTTCGACTTGAGCTCGATCGTGGTGAAGCTGGCCCCGGAGGGAATGTTCTCACCGCAACCGGCGGCACAAAGGGTGTCGGCGAGCGAGATCACCGCCGGGGCGAACAGGTAGCCCGTACCGGCGATCAGCGGTTCGGTCACATCGATGTGCCCCTCTACTCGGTGCCGGCTCACCAGATCGAACACGACCCCGTGCAGCCCAGGAGCCAGCGGGGTGAAGAACGCATTCATGTCATCAGCGGTAGCCATCTACAGATCCTCGCACACCGCCGCACCAACCCCGGAAGGGGAGGTCAGTTGCAAATGGCGAGGGCGGCGTCGAAGACTTCGCGAAAGGCAATGGAATTGCCGAAAGTCTCGTCGTCTCGAGCGCCCTCGTTGATCTGCGATTCGGTGAGGCCGCCGTTGTCGAACACCTCGACCGCCATGCATTCGGCCGCTTCAGAGGACATCTCGGCTTGGTCCTCCATCACTCGGAGGAAGGCCTCGCGATCGTTGGCTTCATCGCCGCAGGCAGCGAGGAGCAGACCCGAGGCCATGAGGCCCGAGAGGAGTCGCAGCGAGGAGGCACGTCGATTCATCCCGACAGTCAATCGGATTCCCCACTGATCGGCACCCGGTGGCCCGGGGTCAGGCTCGGCGGCTGGAGATGACGCCGGTGTTGAAGCCGGCGAGGTGGAGGCCACCGGCGAACCTGGCGTGTTCGATCTTGGTGCAGCGGTCCATCACGACCTCGAGGCCGGCGGTTGACGCGATCTCGGCTGCTTCGCTGCTGACGACACCGAGCTGGAGCCACAACGTCTGGGCACCGATGGCCACGGCTTCCTCAGCGATCGCTGGACAGTCGTCAGGCTTGCGGAAGACATCGACCATGTCGGGCACGACTGGCAGGTCTGCCAACGACGGGTAACAGGTGTGTCCGAGGATTTCGGTCTCCCGAGGATTCACCGGGTACAGCTCGTAGTCGCACAAGGACGAACTGAGGTAGGTCAGGACGAAGTTGCTGGCTCGTGATGGATTGGCAGAGGCGCCGACGATGGCGATGGTCTTGGTGCGATCGAGGATTGCTTTGCGTTGGATGGCACCGGGTGCAGTCCAGGTACTCATGAGTCAGGCTCCCTTGATGGCGGCTTCGAGGCCTCGATCGAGGTCCCACAAGATGTCGTCGAGATCTTCGAGGCCAACCGACAATCGGATCATGTCTGGTCCAACCCCAGCGGCGTCGAGTTGCGCGTCGGTCAATTGCTGATGGGTGGTGCTCGCCGGATGGATGACGAGGGTGCGGGCATCGCCGACGTTGGCCAGGTGGCTGACCAACTGCAGGTTTTCGATGAATGACTGACCAGCGGATCGGCCACCCTTCACGCCGAAGGTGAAGATGGCGCCCGCCCCCAGGGGAAGGTACTTGGCGGCCAAGTCACGGTAGGGAGAGCCGGGCAGATCAGCGTGGGCGACCCACGCCACGCGAGGGTCGGCATCGAGCCATGCGGCAACGGCTTTGGCATTGGCAACGTGGGCGTCCATACGCATCGGAAGCGTCTCGAGCCCCTGCAGCATGAGAAACGAATTGAACGGAGACAGCGAGGCCCCGATGTCACGGAGCGACTCCGAGCGAAGCGCCGTGCAGAAGGCGTATTCGCCGAAGTTGCCGACCCACTCGAGCCCGTTGTAGCTGGCGACCGGTTCGGTCATTCGAGGAAAGCGCCCGGATGCCCAGTCGAAGCGGCCGGATTCGCTGATCACGCCAGCGATGCTGGTGCCGTGGCCGCCGATGAACTTCGTGGCGGAGTGCAGCACGATGTCGGCCCCGAACTCCATTGGTCGGCACAGATAGGGAGTCGCGAACGTGGCGTCGACCACCAACGGCAGGTCGTTGCTGTGCGCGACATCGGCCAGGGCTTCGAGGTCGGCCACGGCCCCAGACGGGTTGCCGATGATCTCGGTGTAGATGCCCTTCGTCTCGGGGCGGATCGCGGCGCCGAACGCGTCGGGGTCGGAGTTGTTGACGAACGTGGTCTCGATGCCGAGCCTCGCGAGCGTGGTGGCGAAGAGGGCGTAGGTGCCGCCGTAGATGCTGGCCGCCGTCACGAAGTGATCACCGGCACCAGCGAGTGTGGTGAGGGTCAGGAACTCGGCGGCTTGACCGCTCGAGGTGGCGACTGAGCCGATGGCACCTTCGAGGCTGGCGATTCGCTCCTCGAACGCCGACGTGGTCGGGTTCGACATGCGGCTGTAGATCGTGCCGTACTTCTGGAGCGCGAAGAGGTCGGCCGCATCCTGGGTGTCTTCGAACACGAAGCTGGTGCTCTGGTAGATCGGCACGGCACGAGCCCCTGTGGCGCTGTCTGGTTGGCCGCCAGCGTGGAGGGCTCGGGTCCGGAAGCCGAATTCGTGATCTTGTTCGGTCATCGGAGGTCGTGCCGGGTGTTGGTGGCGGGTTCGTTTCGCACCACGCCTTGATAGCAGGTCAGTCGGCTGCGTCGTATTGCGCCGCGGCGATCGGAAGGAGGCGTTCCGGTGTTGCCGTTGCTTCGTCGCCGAGAATCGTGACGAGGAACCACTGGTTTCCCTTGGTGAACGTGATGCCGAACACCACCAACGGCCCGTCTTCGCTCGGCACATCCTGTCGGAAACCTCGGGCTTCCGGGATCGACTCGACCTCGTAGATCGTGCCGCCGTCACCGATCAAAGTGATGGTGCCGTCCTCGAGGTAGAACTCGGCCTCGAGGGCGCTGATGAAGTCATAGACCGTAGTGATGACCACATCGTTGTCGGCATTGCGGAAGGCTCGTGTCCAGCCGCCTTGGTAGCCGCGTGTCTCGAGCAGCGGGAGTTCTTCGGTGGGGTCTGGCTGGAGCAGCGCAGCATCGTTGATGCTCAGCTCGCGATCAGCGGCCGCGACTGCCACGGGCTCGAAGTCAGGAACGTCGGCCAGTAGGACAGCGGACAGCGCCGCTGCACCCGCTGGGGGGCGAGGCTCGACGTCGTCCGGTGAGGTGACCAGCGGCAGTGAAGTGGCGGCCAGGCTGGACTCGGTCAGGACCTCGGTGGTCGGGGTGGGGGCGGTGTCGGTCTCGCCTGCGGCCGCGTCGGTGGGATCTTCGTTCACGGTCTGTTCCTCGGCGTCGCGGTCGGTCGTACTGGTGCTGGTCGTTCCGGGCCCGGCCTCGACCGAGTTGTTGCTGGTGCAGGCGGTCGCGACCAGGGCGATCACGACCAACACCACGGCGAAGCCGTCAAGGGAAACCCACGCTTGGGTGGTTCGTGTTCGCAAGCGACTGAACCAATTCGCATGCCCGGTCTGGTCGGCGCGATGCGACGCGGCGACCGTCACCAGGAGGCGGACGACCCCGAACACCAGCGCCGTGATCACACTGGCCAGCACGCTGGTGAGGGCGGCACCGATCGTGGCCGCCCACCACAACCAGGTCGACAGCATGGTCAGCGGGCCAACACCCAAGCGGGCGCCGTACAGAACAGCGACCACCCGAGGATCGAACAATCGCCCCCACTCGACGGGTACCTGCTTGCCGACCGAGAGCGGGCTCGGCCGACCGAACCGAACGCGCAACAGATCCGCAGTGACGGCGATCATGGCCAGAGCGAGCAGCGCAGACAAACCAATGCGCGGCAGCCACTGCAGGGCAACGCCGGTAATCAAGCCAACGAGCACTGCGCTTGCCGTTCCCGAGGCCACGAGTAAGGCAGCCACCATCATGCGCATGCGCCCCCGGACCGAGGGCACGACGGTCTCAGCGACCGATAGGCCTCAAGGCGACCACAACGTGTGCACCGCTGCCAGGCACGCAATGCCCGACAGCAACACCATCTCCGAGG
This sequence comes from uncultured Acidimicrobiaceae bacterium, assembly GCA_964351995.1. Lineage (GTDB taxonomy): Bacteria > Actinomycetota > Acidimicrobiia > Acidimicrobiales > SZUA-35 > SZUA-35. The sequence continues at coordinate 170,541 of CAYGQE010000002.1, forward strand.
TCACGTTCGGAAGGTCTGGCCGGCTGAGGTCCAGTAGCCGGGAGCGCCCTCACTGCCGAAGTCCAACGAGCCGTCGACTCTTGCCATGCCGATCGGGCGCTCGGCCCATGGTTGGCGGCTGACTGGAAGCCCATCGCCAGACTCGCCCTGCAGTTGGTCGACTCGGAAGCCATTGACCATGCCCTGCATCGTCCAATACTCAGCGGTGGTGAGTTCGCCCGGGCCGGTGGTGAAGTAGACCCCGGAGAGCAGGCCGTAGCGAAGACTGTGGGTCTCGAACCACTTGGCCACCGGACCCAGCGCATTCAGCGGATGCAGCACCAGCGGCGTGCGCAGGTTCAGCAGGCCGATGATGTCGGGTGTGCCGATCGGAGCGATCGTGACACGGTCGGCCGGGACGAACGGCGCCGCAGACGAGAGGTCGGCGAGCTCGATCGAGAGATCCTGCAGGTTGGTGGAAAGCGTTCGCTCTTCGGGAACCCCGGCGTCGACGGGCTCGGGCCCGACGTAGATCGTGGGCATACCTATGGCCGCCGTGGCTTCGCTGCCAACGGCGAGGGGGAAGCCGTTGAGGGCGGCCAGGTTGGCGGCGAGCGGCGCTGCTTCAGCCGACAACCCCGTGGTGGCAACGGTGACGGTGCGGTTCACGTCGTTGATCTGGCGGACGTAGGCAGCGACGTCGACGCTGAGATCGGAGACGTCCTCGGCAGCGGACACCTCTCTGACATCGAAGGCACCGAACGAACCTGCGGCATCTGAGCCCAGGGCTCCAACGGTCATGAGTCTGGTAGTGCCGAGTTGGGTGAGCAGGTCGGCGTCTGCGGCGTTCAGGCCACTGGTAGCGACGGGAAGCAGCGGAGCGCCGAGCGCACCGGCAAGCGGGGCGGCGACGAGGATCGCCCAGTCATCGTCGGCGGGGGCGACCACCACGGTGCTGGCCGACGCATGGCCGGCCAAGATGGCGGCGTGGTGGTAGCCGGTGTCGGCAGTCCACGCGATGGGGGCCAGCTCGACATTGAGGACCCGTGGGTCTTGACCACAGCTCTCGACAATGCAGCGGACGTTGGTGCCGCTGGGGCAGTAGCCATGCACGTTGGGGTAGTTGACCGTGCAGCAATCGCAGATCTTCTTCAGGCTGTTGTTCGAGCAGCAACCGTCGTTGGCGTACCAGCACCAACCCCACACGTCATCGATGCCGTTGCAGTCGAACGTGTCGCATTTCGGTGTCACGCCAGATTGGCCGCACACCCGGGCATCGGCCTGGCGAATCAGGATGTTGGACACTACGGGGCCAGCGGCGACCATCATCGCCACCTGGCCAGCTCGGTGGAAGAACGACCGCCGCGTGAGGCGGGCCGCCGTCCACCGGCTGAGGCGTTCGATGCGGTCATCGACACGGCGGCTGCGTGGCGCACGCTCGCTGGTGTGGTCAGACAGCTCACGTGAGGTCATCAGGGGGTCTCCGGATTCGAGATGGGAGCAGTGGTGGGCTCGAGGAATTCAGCGAGCATCTCTTCGACTTGATCGAGCGTGTTGGCGACACCCCGGCTCTTGACGATGCCGGTGCTGTCGACAGCAACGAGATAGGGAGTGGAACGAACGTTGAACGCATTGAACGTTGGCTCGTGCGTCGCCGAAGACACGGTGCGCAGGTCGAGCTCGTGGTAGGTGGTGGCCATGTGGCGGAGCTGGGGTACCAGCGTGGCGCAGAGCTCACACGTGGGTGAGGTGAAGGCCACGAGGGTGTAGGGAAAGGCGGCGTAGTCGTAGGCCTCGGCGTCTGGTGCAGTCGTGTCTCGGTCGGGACCCTCGCCAGCGAAGTGCACACCCATCGGCGCGACCCTGGTGTGCAGCACGCCGATCTGGCGCAACAAGGCAATGACGGTCAGCCCGAGGACGACAACGGCGACCCACAGCAGCACATAGGAGACGATCCAGATCGTTCCGTCCATCAGAGGTTCCCTTGGATCGCGCTCATGCCGGAGCCTCGCCACTGAGATGAGTGGACCAGACCGCTCCGACGTCTCGCTTGAACGCCACGAGCTGGATGATCACGATGCCGATGATGGCTGCCGCCGAGTAGGCCACCACGGCGGCAAAGCCGGGAACGGCGAGCTGATCAATGGGCGTGACCGCCGCCGCTGCGACCAGCAGGACGCCGTTGCGAGCAACCTCGACCCACGAGACCGGCTCGTCTGACACTGCACCGAAGCAGCTGCAGGCAATGGGCTGGCCGGAACGGACCAGGCTGACGAGGAGGGCGGTGAACAAGACGAAAAGGCCGAACGCAGCAACGGCTCCCCATCCCGGCACCACGAGGAGCGCAACGGCAACGGCAACTTCGACGCCAGGAACCAATCGAGCCAGTACTGCAGGCATCGGCAAGCCGAGAGCAGCGAAGTCACCGGCGGTGCGAGCCGGGTCCCGGAACTTGGCAACGGCGGCCACCACGAGTGTGGCGGCGACGGTGAGGGCGAGAAGTGTGGCGAGCCCAGTCATGACGGGTTGCTCATGAATCGAGAGCGGCCAACAAGAACACGTCGAATGCTTCATCCGAAGCGATCAGCAGCGCCTGAACGGCGCGTTCGTCTTCGGCCAGAATGAGCGCAACGCCTTCGTCGATCTCGGCGTCGGTTGGATTTCGTTCGAGGATCGCCTGGTGGTAGGCGGTGACCCGATTACCCAGCGACTCTGGGCTTTCGTAGATGGTGCGCGACACCCACCAGCGAGGGGTGCCGGTGTCGAGCAAGTCGAGGTAGAAGTCAAAACCTTGCGGGTCGATGGGGCGGCCGAGCAGGTCAAAATACAGCTGCTCGACGTAGGTGCTGTTGGTGCCGCCACTGTTCCGGAAGTACTCGTCGCTTGCGAGATGTTGGAAGCGGAGCGTGTTGACCGAGCCCGTGCGAAGGAAATTGGTCCAGAACTCCAGGCCCGAAGGGTCGGGTTCGCGGTCGAGGAGTTCGAGGTAGGCCATGTTGGCCTCTTGGCGGGCCCCCTCAGTGCTGTTCAGGAACGAGCGGGCCACCGAAGTCCGTGACGCTTCGCCGCCGGCCGCAATGCGCGCCAACCAGTGATCGAGGCCTCCCATGTCGGCCGGGCGAGCAAATACTTGGTCGTACAGATCGACGATCCACCGGGCGTTGGCGCTGTTGGCCGTGCCCTCGAATTCGATCGACGAGGCCGAGATGCCGTCGCGGGATTCGAAGGGGACATCGACGGTGTCGTCCCCTTGGGCTCCGGCCGGTGAAGGGGCGACAATGGTCAAGCCCGCCAAGGCGAGCATGAGGGCGACCAGGGCGAGTGAGGTCGCCCTGACCAGGGGTTTCGCAGCATTGCGGGCGGCAGTGTCGCAGCGGAACTTCAGTGATGCGGGCAAGCCGAACAGAATAGGTCGGCTCGGCTGGCAAGTGTGGGTTCGCGTCCGACGATTCCCTGGGACGATCGCATCGGGGGCCGCATCGTTGATGGTTCTCGTGGTGTCCCGGTGCGGGGTGGTGGGTCATCTGGCACCACGACAGGCGGATCGACTCGGGGGGATGATGTGTCCTTGGGGTCGAAACTGTGTGACTATGTCCCTCGTGCTTCTGAACCTCATCACAGAACTCCAGTCCGCCGAACACGGTCAGATCATCGACCGTGGCCGAATCATCGACCACCTCCTCGACCTCCGCCTCGCTGCCGAGGGCGACATCATTTCCACCGCAACGATCGACCAGCTGCTGGCGAACACGCCAGGCAAGAGCACGGTCGAGACTGCGTGGTGGCAAGAGACGCTTGCCTCGCTACGCGATGGCGCATCCCGCGAGCTGACCCACTAACTCGTCGGGCGCTGGCGCTGCTGTCCTCTTGGTTAGGTGCGTCGGCGAATCAAACGGTCAGCTCCGGCGTCGAAGCCGGGCAGTTGTGGCTGCACAGCGTTGTGCTGTGACGCGAATTCGACCACCATGTCCTCCACCTCAGCCCAGGTCGAGGCTCGTGGCCCGTCCATGTCCCGGTTGTAGGGCTGATCGAACACGATCACCGGGTTACCGGTGGCTCGCAGTGCCTTGACGTTGTGTGACGCATCGTCGATGTAGACATCGGCTTCCACTTGTGGCTTCTTGCCGAGAAAGCAGATGTCTCGGTAGGGAATGCCGAAGGTGTCAAGCCACGACACGGTGTCGCTGACCGCTGTTGCGTGGCCCCAGTTCACGTACAGGCGGTGCGTGATGATCCGAATCCAGATGCCGGCGTCAGACAAACGCCACAGCGCATCGGCGCACCCGTCGAATGCCGGGAGATCTCGGAACAAGCGCCGTTCGGTCACGGCGAGATGATGGAGGCGTTCGAAGTCGGCCTCGTCGAGCCCCCACTCGCGAAAGTCCCACGAGCGCTCGAGCGGTAACGATTCGACGTCGACGCCGAGTTCCTCTGCCACGATCTGGCGGAATCCGGTGGTGTAGTCAGCACACACGCCGTCGAGGTCGACGCCGAAGATGAAGCTCGGCGGTGCGGAAGGTTGGGCCACGAGTGGCAACCGTAGTGAGCTGTGCGATGCGTGCAGGTGACCATCTGCTTGCAACTTTTTGTTGAAAGCACATGTTGTCGGCACAGACGTTGCCCAGCGCGGTCATCATTCCCGGCGTGGAAACTCGGGTGATCGTTGTTGGTCCTGGTCATGTCGATGCGGCGGCTCGTGACCGTGCGGAGATGTTCGGGCTGGAGGTCGACATGATCGAGTCCTTTCGGGTCGTGCACTTCGCTGGTGACCTCACCGAAGAAAACGTCGGTGTGGTCGCTGACGAGCTGCTGATCGATCCGGTGGGGCAGTGGTGGAAGCTCGCCGCTGACCATGCGCCCGACGGTCTGATCATCGAAACTGGCCTCCGTCCCGGTGTGACCGACCGCGAAGGTGCCGAGCTGATCCGCAGCGCTGGCGAGCTCGGGGTCATTCTCGAGGCGGCCACCGTCGGTCAGCAATTCGTCGTTTCTGGCGACCTCGACGCTGTCGCCATCGAGACGTTGGCCAAACGAGTCCTGCACAACGACGTGATCGAGCGCTTCGCCGTTGGCTCGTTGCCAGCTGCGTTCCTCGACCAGCACGCCGCAGCGCCGGTCACCGAGACGATTCCGCTCGACGATCTCGACGTTGCCGGCTTGGCCGCGGTCAACACCGGTCGTCGTCTGGGGCTCGATCCGGAAGAGATGCTCGTGATCCAGGCTCACTTCGCCCAGCGGGGACAGCCACCGACCGATGCCGAGCTCGAAATGCTCGCACAGACGTGGAGTGAGCACTGCGCCCACAAGACGTTCCAGGCCGAGATCACGCTGAAGGATGGCGTAGGCGAAACGTCCAACGTCATCAACAGCCTGATGAAGACCTACCTACGGGCCGCAACCGACACGATCGACGCTCCTTGGGTCCGCAGCGCCTTCGTCGACAACGCTGGCATCCTCGATTTCGAGGAGGGTTGGGAAGTCGCCATCAAGGCCGAAACACACAACCACCCATCGGCTCTCGAGCCCTTCGGCGGGTCCAATACCGGCGTGGGCGGCGTGGTTCGCGACATTCTCGGTGTGTCGGCCAAGCCGGTCGCGGTCACCGACATCTTGTGTTTTGGTCCCGAAGACACCGACGTTGCGGACGTGCCTGATGGTGTGTTGCACCCTCGCCGAATTCGTGAGGGTGTCATCGCTGGAGTGGGCGACTACGGCAACAAGATCGGCGTTCCGAACATCGCTGGGGCCGTCGTCCACGATCCCTCGTACACCACGACGCCGCTGGTGTTCGCTGGCTGTCTCGGACTCCTGCCCGCCGGGTCCAACCCAACCGCCGCTCAGGCCGGCGACTCGATCGTGGTGTTCGGCGGGGCGGTCGGTCGTGACGGTGTCGGTGGTGCCACGTTCTCGTCGCAGACCATGGGCGTTGAGACCGCCGACGTTGCTGGTTCCTCAGTGCAGATCGGCGACCCGATCGTCGAGAAGGGCCTGATCGACGTGATCGTCGCCGCTCGTGACGCCAACCTCTACAACGCCATCACCGACTGCGGCGCTGGCGGCTTGTCGTCTGCTGTGGGAGAGATGGCGGAGGTGCTCGGGGCGGATGTCGATCTCGCACTGGTGCCTCGCAAGTATCCCGGCCTCGCCCCGTGGGAGGTGTGGTTGAGCGAAGCGCAGGAACGCATGGTGGTGGCCACGAGTGACCCCGAGCCGCTGCTCGAACTTGCCGCTCGGTGGTCAGTCGGTGCTGCGGTGATCGGCACCTTCACCGGCGAAGGCCGCATCATCGTTCGCGACAGCGACGCCCCGACGTCAGAAAACGTCATCATCGACCTCGATTGCGAGTTTCTGCACGACGGTCGCCCGCAGCGAAAGATGACTGCCATTGCCGTCGACCGTTCGCGGCCCGTTCGCCAGTCGGTCGACATCGACCTGGTCCAGACACTTCTTTCGTTGCTCGCCCACCCCTCGATCCGCTCGAACGAGTCGATCGTTCGCACCTTCGACCACGAGGTTCTCGGTGGCACCCTCGTTCGTCCGTATGGTGGTGCGGCCGGTGACGGTGCCGCCGATGGCACCGTCCTCGTTCCTCCAGGAACTTCGGGCGAGCGGGGGATCGCTCTCGGCATTGGTGTGAATGCGCTCTACGGCCGTATCGATCCCGAGGCCATGGCGTGGCAGGTCATCGACGAGGCGGTCCGCAATGCGGTGATCGCCGGCGCCGACCCGAAGGAACTGTCCCTGCTCGACAACTTCGCCTGGGGCAACCCAACGGATCCGGAAACGCTGGGTGGGCTCGTCTCTGCTTGCCAGGGTTGTCACGACGCCGCTGTCGCTTTCAACGCTCCCTTCGTCAGCGGCAAGGACTCGCTCTACAACGTGTTCGTTCGTCCCGATGGCACACCCGATCCAGTCACACCAACGTTGGTGATCACTGCGATGGGCATCGTGCGCGATCTCGATCGTGTGCCGCTCACTGGCGTTGTCGAGGCGGCCAACGACGTGTGGCTCGTCGGCCCGGCCGACGGTGCGCTGGGAGGATCTCATCTCGATGACGTCCTGGGTGCCGATCATGGGGGAGCGATGCCCGCCATCGATCCCGCCTCGGTTCGTCGCCACCACGCCATGGCCGAGGCCATCGCTGCCGGTCTGGTGCGCAGCGCTCACGACCTGAGCGAAGGCGGCCTTGCCGTCGCCGCTGCCGAATGGGCGTTCGCTGGCCGCCTCGGCCTCGCCCTCGACGTCGAACCCACCGCAGAAGCCCTCTTCGGCGAGGGCCCCGGTCGGTACCTCGTCGAGGTCGACCCAGAGAACGAAGTCGCCTTCGAAGCGGCGATACCGGGGGCGGTGAAAATCGGGGTGGTCTTGGCTGATCCAATCGTCGTGCTCGGCGACATCGAGGTCGACCTCGAGCAGATCGGTGCGGCGTGGCGCGATGGGAACGTGGCCGCACGTCCAGGTGTCACACAACCAATGAGCGTCGATGAGGTGTCCGCATGAGTCAGCCCCGTGTTCTCATTCCAGTGGCCCTCGGCACCAACCGTGACGGCGACCTGGCTCGTGCCTTCGAGCTCGCTGGTGCTGAAGCCGAATGCGTGCCGCTGACGGCGCTGCGCTCCGGCGAACGACGATTGGCCGACTATCAACTGCTGGCGATTCCCGGCGGGTTCTCCTACGGCGATGCGCTCGGCGCTGGCCGTCTCTTTGGCCAGGACCTCGCCGGTTGGTTTGGTGATCAACTGCGAGAAGCCGCTGACGGCGGGATGCCGATGTTTGGTGTGTGCAACGGATTCCAAGCGCTCGTGCGAGCTGGGCTGCTGCCGGGTGGTCAGCAAGCGGGCGTACTGACCGACAACGATACCGGACAGTTCGAGTGCCGCTGGGTCGAGCTCGAACCGACCAAGGCGAGCATTTGGACCGCTGAGCTGCCCGGCGCGATTCGATGCCCGGTTGCTCACGGCGAGGGCCGGTATGTCGCTGAAGACCTCAGCGCCATCAGGGATCAAGTGGCATTCCGCTACGTCGGTGACGATGGCGATGCTGGGTATCCAGCGAACCCGAACGGTTCGCTCGGCGATGTCGCTGGCGTGTGTGACCCGACCGGTCGCATCCTCGGCCTGATGCCGCACCCGGAAAACCACGTGCTGATGCGCCAGGACCCCCTGCGGGGCCGCAACCCCAGCGGTTTGTGCCTGCCGTTGTTCCAAGCCGGCGTCGCTGCAGCTGCGAGCAGCTGACCGTTCTCGATCTCGCACCAGTGTGTTGTGGCTCGCGTGCCGAGCGTGGGTGCCGGATCGACCAGAGGTCGTGAGGCGGTTGCCGAACCAGTGTTACGGCAGGTTGGCGATGCACTCGACGAGCAATGCGAAGAAGCGCTCGTCGTCGAGGTCGCGGATGACGAGGCAGTTGTGCGGGCGACCCGTGCCCTGCCACCAGTCAACGACGGTGGCACCCATTGTGAGTGGCGAGGTGATCTCGATCTCGACGTTGCACTCTCTTCCCGAGAAGATCTCGGGTTCGAGCAGATAGGCGATCACGGTCGGGTCGTGCAGCGGCCCACCCTTCTGGCCGTAGCGCTCGATGTCGAAGCGTTCGAAGAAGCCGAGCATGCCGGCAGTGACGGTGCCCGACGTCGAATCGAGATCGGCGAACGCCGCGATCCGTTCTGGCGAGGTGATGGCCTTGTGGGTGACGTCGAGTGGCATCATCACCAGGCGTACACCGCTGGCGAACACCGCTGCGGCCGCCGTTGGGTCGACGTAGATGTTGAACTCTGCAGCCGGCGTGATGTTGCCGCCCTCGAAGTGGCCGCCACCCATCAAGACGATTTCTTTGATTCGGTCGTTGAGATCTGGCCGACGAGTGACGAGGTCGCCGATGTTCGTCAGCGGCCCGAGAGGGCACAGCGTGATGCCGGGCCCCGCCGGGTCGAGCGCTTCGAGGGTCTTGATCAGGAAATCGACAGCGTGTTGCTGTTGCACCGCCGTGGTGGGGTCGGGCCTATCGGCGCCATCGAGGCCGCTCTTGCCGTGCACGTTCTCGGCAGTGACCAACGGGCGATCAGCGGGACCAGCGTGGCCGGCGTATACGGGAACCTCGGTGCGCTCAGCGAGTTCCACGAGAATCAGTGCATTTTTGGTGGTGAGATCCAGCGGCACGTTGCCACCGACCGTTGTGATGGCAAGCACGTCGAGATCGGGCGATCCGAGTGCAGCGAGAATCGCCACGGCGTCGTCCTGACCAGGGTCGGTGTCGATGATGATGGGCAGCGGGGGCATCGCAGAACGGTAGCCGTCCGGACTCGACTCATTCGCTTTCAGAGGCGGCCGAGACTCTCGGCGATGGCTTTCGACGAGTTCGACAACTCATGGGTGGCGGAGCTGCTGTTCACCGTCGACGCCCCGACAGGGGTGATTCTCGACGCTGCGGGCGAGGTGGAGACCAGTCTCGGGCTGCCCCCTGCAGACTTGGTCGGACTACCGCTGCTGGCGGCGATTCATCGTGACGACGTGGCCTCTGCCGAGGCTGCGTTCGAACGAACCGTCAACGAAGGTCGTGCCACGTGGGAGGGTCGCGTGCTCCGCACCGATGGGACCTTCACCGAATACGGATGGGAGGGCCGACTCGGCCAAGACGGTCGGACCATCTACGCAAGGAGTCGCGACGTCGCCACCGCTCGCAAGATCGCCGCCGATCTCCACGTCTACGAACGCCTCGCTGACCTCACCCCTGATCTGTTCGTCGTCTCCAACGCCATCGGTCGGATTGTCAAAGTCAATGCCTCGGTCTCTGAGCTGCACGGTGGCAGTGCCGAGGATTTCGTCGGCGGGTTCTTGGCCGACTTCGTGACCGAAGAAGGCCAAGCCGTCATCGAAGAGTTTCCGCAGCGTCTGATGGCAGGGGAAACGCTCATCAACTTCCAGTTGCCGGGCGTCCGGGGGGACGGATCCATTGCGACGCTCGAGGGCACAGCGACCTTCGATGAGGTGACCAAACGCTGGTACGTGGTCGAGCGCGATGTCACCGAACGTGTGGCTCGCGAGCAAGAACTCGAGATCACGCAGCGCTTCTTCGATCTGTCTTCGAGTCAACTGGTCTTGCTCGACGCTGACGATCGTGTGGTGAGAGCAAATCAGTCATTCCTCGATGTCGCCGATTGGGAGCTCGATGACCTCGAGGGCCGCGACATTCTCGAAGCCCTTCGAGTTGTCGCCGGGGCAGACATTCGTGCACTTCTGACATCGGTTCGCAAGGGCGGCGTTGTTGACCCGGTGGAGGTGCGGGTGCGCGTCGGCGGGGTGCAGCGAACCTTCGAGATCCAGCCTTCCGCAGCCATCGATGGTGGATCGGTGTACCTCAGCTGTCGCGATGTGACCGAGGAGCGTTCGCTACGGGCCGAGTTGCTCCATCGGGCAATGCACGACTCGCTGACCGGTCTTGCCAACCGTGCGTCGCTCCTGGAATCGATCGAGAGGGATCTCGCAGCCGGTGACTTCGTCGCCGTCGTGATGCTCGACCTCGACGGGTTCAAGAAGACCAATGACAGTCTCGGCCATGCCGCCGGTGACACGCTGTTGGTCCGCATCGCCGAACGGCTCGAGCAGCAGACGAGAGGTGTCGACTTGGTGGCCCGAATGGGCGGCGACGAGTTCGTGATCTTGCTTCGTGGCGTGCCGGACCTGGCCACCGTCGGACTGGTCGGCGAGAAGATCAGGCAGGCCTTTCACGAACCCTTTGACGTGGATGGTCGCCCTGTCGAGATCTCCGCCTCGGTCGGCGCAACCGGCGGCCACCGCAGCTCTCATACATCAGACGAGCTGCTTCTCGAGGCCGACCTTGCCGCGTATTCAGCAAAACATGGCGCAATCGACAAATGCAGGGTCTTCGACCAAGAGCTTCGAAGCCAGGCTGACTTCGCGGCAGCGGTCGAGGATCACTTGCGCCGCGTGGTTGCTGCGCCTCACTTCGATCTCGACATCGTCGAGATCAAGGGACGATCAGGTGCGCCGATGGGTGTAGGGGTCCTCGCTCCGGCGATTTCCACCTCGGGCCAGCGGCGGTGGAACCGTGAATCGCTTCGAATTGCGAAGAACCTCGGCCTGCTCGGCTCGATCTCGGCTCGTTTGACCGAGGAGGCGATCAGGCGTCTGTCTCCTTGGTTGCGAGCGCACCCGGACTGCTACCTCGAGCTCGTTTACAACCTTTCGGAAGTTTCGATGGCTGGCTTCGAGACAACGCTGCTCGAAACGCTGGAGGCCAACGACGTCGACCCTCGACAGTTCGTGGTCAGCCTCTCTGATCACGGAGAGGTCGATACCAAGGCAATCGACCCGAAGAGCATCGCAACTCTCCGGCAATCTGGCATCCGTGTGGCGCTATCCGACAGCTCCGCCGACGCCCACACGCTGTCGATCATCGAGACCGTCGGCCTCGACCGCCTTGATGTCGATGTCGCTCACGTCGCAGCGACAGCGGAGGGGTCGGTCAAGCGGCTGATCGCCGACACGGTCCTCGACATCGCTGACCGGCTCGGCATCGTGGTGCTGGTCGACGCCAGTTTCACCCCGGATGTGGTCGACCTCGGCAGTATCTTCGGGGGCTGCTCGCCCCTCGGGGCTGTCTTCGAACCGCCGATCCCAATCGAAGACTTCGTTGGTTCGAACGATCTCGTCGACGATGGTGCGCACATGGCGTCGGGCTCGCAGACTTCGGACTGATCTTGCGTCTCGGCGCATCGTTCGCAACTCGGGATGTGCGAAGCTCTCGCGATGTCGATGGACGACGTACTGGCTGATCTGGAACCGCTCTTGACGCGTCGTCGCGTCATCTTGATCGGTGAGCCCCACGGAACGAACGAGTTTCCTGCCCTCGTGTCGGCGATGGTCGATCAACTGCTGGCCTCGAGCATCTCGGTGATCGTTGGGTTGGAGGTGCCGATGACCGAGGAGATCGAGCTCGGCGCGGTTGGTTCGTTCTGGAGCCGGAACGCCGAATTCCAGGACGGCCGATCGAGCCGAGCGATGGCATCCCTCGTCAACGAACTGGCCCAGCGTCGACGCGATGGTGACGACGTCGAAACGGTGGCGATGGACGGTCCGTGGGTTGCCCCTGGATCGAAAGTGCCGCTCGAGCATCTTGATCTGCTCGAACAGTCTCGCGACGAGTTGATGGCGGCCAATCTGCTGCAGGTGATGGACCGCACCCCGAGAGCGTGCACGATCGTGCTGGCGGGCAGCATGCACACTTCGACCAATGGCTCGGCGTGGCGAACCCTCGGCTCGATCTTGCGTCCGTGGTTCCCGATTCTTGTCAGTTTGATGGGACAACTCACCGGCGGCGAACGTTGGCTCTTGCCGAGTTCAGGAGCACCGGGACATGCGGCGCCGGTGCCGACGCTTGACCTGCCCACCGGTGCGCTGTGGGCTGATGAACCGGGAGCGGACGGTCATCACGGCTACGTGAACCTCGGTGCGGTCACGCCCTCAGAACCTGCGAGGGTCTGACCTCACTGCCCTGACCTCACTGCCCATTGCAGGTACGGGTCGCCCTAGTCTCCGAAGGTGCACACAAGCTGGACTGCCGCCGCTGACCGCTACGCCTCTCGAACCGACGAATGGTTTCGGCCGTGCGGCTCGGCTGGCATGCCGCTTCCCGCCATTTCGCTCGGGATGTGGCACAACTTCGGCGCACCGGGCTCTGACAGCGGGCGCCGTGATGAAGCAGCGCTGCACGCCAATGCCACCTCGATGATGCAAGCTGCGCTTGACCGGGGTGTGACGCACTTCGATCTGGCAAACAACTACGGGCCGCCGCCGGGGTCGGCCGAGGAGCGTGTCGGTCGGATTCTCCGTGAGCAGTTCGCCAGCCATCGAGATGAGCTCGTGATCTCGACCAAGGCTGGCTACCAGATGTTCGAGGGCCCGTATCAAGACGGCGGGAGTCGCAAGTACCTGCTCGATTCGAGTGCGGCATCATTGCGTCGGCTGGGCCTCGACCACGTCGACATCTTCTACCACCATCGTCCCGACCCCACGGTGTCGCTGGAAGAGACCATGGGCGCCCTCGATCATCTGGTCCGGGTGGGCGACGCCCGTTACATCGGCCTCTCCAACTACTCCGCCGAGCAGATCACTGCGGCCCTCGAGGTGTGCGATCGCAAGGGCTTCGCTCGACCGATCATCCACCAGTGTCCCTACAGCGCCCTCGACCGGGCTTTCGGCGCCGGCGCCTTGCCGGTCGGAGCGGATGCGGGGCTCGGCGCCATCGTGTTCAGCCCGCTCGGGCAGGGACTGCTCACCGACAAGTACATCGATGCGATCCCCGAAGAGTCGAGGGCATCGACCGATTCGGTGTTCCTCGGCACCGGTCGGATCACTCCGGAACTGCAGGACGCCTTGCGTTCGATGCGAACCATTGCCAGGGACCGAGGTCAGAGCGTTGCGCAGTTGGCGCTGAGCTGGGTGCTGGCCGACGACAGGATCAGCTCGGCGCTGATCGGTGCCAGCCGGGTCGAACAGGTCGAGCAGTGCTGCGACGTTCTGGTCGCACCTCCGCTCGCTACCGATGAACGCGATGCCATCACCGACGTCTTCCGCACGGCATCCGATTGGTGAGATCGTTCCGATGTCGACCGGTTCTGTTGATCGCAACGGAACCAGAGGTCGACCTGCGACCTGGATGCCTCGGTCTGGTTCCAGCGTCTCAAGTGCTGCCGCTGCCTTCAGCAGTGCAGTAACCTCCGGCCGGTGAGTGACTCCTCAGCCCGTCCGGCTCGCGTTGCCATCGCCATGGGAAGCCAGTCCGACTGGTCGACCATGGAGCACGCAGCGTCCACACTCGATCAGCTTGGCATCAGCCATGTCGACCGCATCGTGTCCGCCCACCGAACCCCCGATCGGATGGTCGAGTTTGCTCGGTCAGCCAAGGACGGAGGCGTGCAGGTGATCATCGCCGGTGCTGGTGGAGCCGCGCATCTTCCTGGGATGATTGCGGCCTTGACGACGCTGCCGGTTTTCGGTGTGCCGGTGCAGTCCAAGGCGCTGTCCGGACAAGACAGTTTGTTGTCGATCGTGCAGATGCCAGCGGGTATTCCCGTAGGCACGCTCGCCATCGGCACCGCTGGGGCCGTGAACGCCGCCTTGCTCGCGGCCGCTGTTCTCGCTCTACACGACGAGGCGATCGATACCGCCCTGGGCGAGTACCGGGCGGCACGAACTGCGGCCGTTGCCGAGGTCCCGAGCAGTGAGTCCTGATCGGTGACTGCGCTTCCATCTGGATCAACCATCGGCATCCTGGGAGGGGGTCAGCTCGCTCGAATGTTGGCGATGGCCGCGGCCCGTCTCGGCTACCGCACGGTCGTGCTCGACCCAGCAGATCCTTGCCCCGCTGCCCAGGTCTGCGATCGCCAGATCGTTGCCGCCTACGACGACCCCGCAGGGCTCGATGAGCTGGCCGAGGTCGCCTCGGTCGTGACGTACGAGTTCGAGAACGTGCCAGCTGAGGCGGCGAGCAGGCTCAGCGAACGAGTGGACCTCCACCCCAACGAGCGCGCACTGGCCGCCTCGCAGGATCGCCTCGAGGAGAAGCGCTTCCTGCAATCGGTTGGCATCGCAACTGCGCCGTTTCATGCTGTCAGCGACCTCGCAACAGTGAATGCTGCCGTCGATGCTCTGGGGGGCGAGGCCATCATCAAGACCCGCCGTTTCGGCTACGACGGCAAGGGGCAGTTGCGGCTCGCTGGTCCGGCAACCCAAGACGCAGTGGATGCACTGGGAACGGATGAGTTGATCGCCGAGGGGATCGTTCCGTTCGAAGCCGAAATCAGTGTGATCGCTGCTCGATCGGTTGGTGGCGACGTTCGATGCTTCGAGCCGGCTCGCAACACCCACGCCGATGGCATCCTCGTCCGTTCTGACGTGCCGTCGGGGCTTGGCGAAAACGTCGGGCAACTCGCCTGCGCCCTCGCCACCACGTTGATCTCCGCGCTGGACTACGTCGGTGTGCTCGGATTCGAGCTGTTCGTATTGGCGGACGGTTCGATCGTGGCCAACGAATACGCGCCACGCGTACACAACTCCGGGCACTGGACCGAGTTGGCCTGCGCTGTCGACCAGTTCGAACAGCACATTCGGGCCATCACCGGGCAGCCGCTCGGCGATCCGTCGTCATCGCCGTGCGAGATGGTCAACCTCATCGGCAACGACGTTGATCGAGTTCCTGACTTGCTCGACGAAGGCACTTGGCGGGTGCATCTCTATGGAAAAGCCGAGGTTCGAGCCGGCCGAAAAATGGGACATGCCACGCGACTGGATGCAGGCTGAGGATCAAACCGCTAGCTTGACTTTCTGTGGAAACTGGGCGCCTTGGGCGGCGCTTCGGGCTGGGACAGCAACACTGCGCCAGTGGCAGAAGAAGCTTGGTGAACGAGCTTGGGGAGAACTGCGTTGCGAGCTGCACCAGCCAACACGTTGTCTACGGTCACGCTCGACCTTCCGGGTCATGTGGCTGGCAAGGTCAGGGAGACCTGGCCGCTTCCAGACGACCGCCGACTCCTCATCACCACCGATCGGTTGAGTGCCTTCGACCGCATCATCGGTCTGGTGCCGCACAAGGGCCAAGTGCTGAACCAACTGGCGGCCTGGTGGTTCGAACAAGTCGCCGATCTGGTCCCGAGCCATGTCGTGTCGCTTCCGGATCCGAATGCCCTGATCGCCATCGATGCCAAACCGCTGCCGATCGAGGTCGTTGTCCGAGCTCGCCTCACCGGCAGCACCTCGACAGCAGTGCTGCCTCGATACCTCGCAGGCGAGCGCACGATGTACGGCCACCGATTTCCCGACGGCCTGACCCCCCACGGTCCGCTGCCGAAGCCGATCATCACGCCAACGACCAAAGCACTTGCCGGGCTGCACGACGAACCCACAACGGCCGAGGCCATCGTGTCCGAGGGCTTGGTCGAGCCGTCGTTGTGGGAAGAAGTGCAGGAGATCGCCCTGGCGATCTTTGATCGTGGCCAGACCATCGCCGCAGATGCCGGGTTCGTCCTGGCTGACACCAAATATGAGTTCGGGCTCAGCCCCGAGGGTCGCCTGCTGATCATCGACGAAATGCACACACCTGACTCCTCGCGTTACTGGGACGCATCCACGCTCGATGCTCGGCTTGCCGAAGGCAGCGCCCCCGACGGGTACGACAAGGAGCCGGTCCGATTGGCGCTGAAGGCCGCCGGTTACTCCGGTGAAGGTGAGCCCCCCGAACTGGGCGAGCAGGTCTGGCTCGATACGTCGGCTCGCTATGTCGAACTGTTCGAGCGCCTGACCGGCACGACCTTCGAACCGGCCGAACAGCCGGCACAACAACGCATCCAAGCCAACCTGGCTGAGTTCTTGACGTGATGGTTTCTCGAGTGAACGAGGTTCTGCGATGACCGGATCTACTGACGCCGTTGGCGATCTCGATACGCCGAAGGAGGAGTGTGGCGTGATGGCCATCTCCGTTCCCGGCGATGACGCGGCTCGTGCCGCGTTCTTCGGGCTCTATGCACTTCAACACCGAGGCCAGGAGGCCGCAGGCATTGCGGTCGCCGATGGCCGGGCGGTGCGAGTGCACAAGGCCATGGGCTTGGTTCCCCAAGTGTTCGACCCAGTCTCCATGGCGCCGCTCGTGGGAGGCATGGCCATCGGCCACACCCGCTACAGCACCACCGGGGCCAGCTCCGAGCGCAACGTGCAGCCCTACGTCGTCGAGACCATGCATGGCCCGCTCGGCGTGGCCCACAACGGCAACCTCGTCAACACCGACCAACTCCGCAAGAAGCTGCTGGCTCGTGGTGCTGGCCTTCAGTCGTCGTCTGATTCAGAAGTGATCGCATTGATGCTGGCAGCTGCTGAAGGAAGCAGCTGGGAAGAGCGTCTCGCCACCGTCATGCCGCAGTGGGAGGGTGCCTACTCGCTCGTCGTGATTGCTGGCACCAAGGTGATCGCTGCTCGTGATCCGTGGGGATTTCGTCCGCTCTCGATGGGGCGCATGCCGAGCGGAGGCCACGCAATTGCTTCCGAAACCGGTGCCTTGCAGACGCTGGGCTGCGACAACATCCGCGAAATCGAACCGGGTGAGATCGTGGTGCTGCAAGGGCAGCTCGCCCGCACACATCAGGCGGTCAAGCCCAAAGAGAAGCAAGCCCGCTGCACGTTCGAACACATCTACTTCTCCCGCCCCGATGCGGTGTGGGATGGGTTGTCGGTCCACCAGGCCCGCCAGCAGCTTGGTGAAGAGCTGGCTCGGGAACATCCTGTCGAGGCCGACGTCGTCATTCCGGTCCCCGACTCATCGATGCCGGCGGCCATTGGCTACGCCGCAGCGTCAGGCATCACGTACAACGAGGGGTTCGTGAAGAACCGCTACATTGGGCGCACGTTCATCGAGCCGACCGACGAGCTCCGGCGGCAGGGCGTGAAGCTCAAGTTCAACATGCTCGAGGAGAACATCCGGGGCAAGCGAGTGATCGTGATCGACGACTCGATCGTTCGTGGCACCACGTCTGGCCCGCTCGTTCGCATGGTTCGTGACGCTGGCGCCACTGAGGTCCACGTGCGTATCACGTGCCCACCAATCGCGCACCCGTGCTTCTTCGGGGTCGACATGGGTACCTACGACGAGCTCATCGCCCACCAGCTCGGGGTTCCCGAGATCGCCCAACACATCGGCGCCGACAGCCTCGGCTTCTTGTCGGTCGAACGAATGATGAAGGCCCTGGGTCGCGACGACGGCTACTGCAACGCATGCTTCACCGGTGACTATCCGGTGCCGGTGCAGCTCAGCCTGTCCAACACCAAGAAGCGGTTCGACGGGGTGCTTGGATGAGCGAAGGGTTGCGGGTTCTCCTCATTGGTTCTGGTGGCCGAGAACATGCGTTGGCTCGGTCGATTCTTACTTCGCCTCAGCTCGACGAGCTGCAGGTGGCTCCTGGCAATCCGGGCACGGTCGAATACAACGTCGACCTCGATGTCGATGATCACGCCGCTGTGGTCGCCCACTGCCGGGCCAACTCGATCCACCTCGTAGTGGTTGGGCCAGAGGTGCCGTTGGTCGCTGGGTTGGTCGACGCACTTGCCGTGGCCAACATCAAGGCGTTCGGGCCAACGTCTCGAGCCGCTCGCCTCGAAGGCTCCAAGGCGTTCACTCGCGACTTCGCCGAGCGACATGGCATCCCGGGCCCGAAGGTGGCCAGCTTCACCGAGATCGAACCAGCGATAGCTTGGCTCGACGAGGTCGGAGTGGCGGTTGTGGTCAAGGCCGACGGTCTCGCCGCCGGCAAAGGCGTGGTCATCCCAGAGGATCGGGGCGAGACCGAAGATGCGATCCGCTCGATGTTGGGCGGCGACCTGCTGGGTGCCGCCGGTGCCCGCATCGTGCTCGAAGAACGACTTTCGGGACCCGAGCTCTCACTCATTGCCTTCTGCGACGGGCTCGTCGCCAAGCCGTTTCCGCCCGCCCAAGACCACAAGCGGGTGGGTGCTGGCGACACCGGCCCCAACACCGGCGGCATGGGTGCGTTCGCTCCGGTGCCTGGTGTCAGCGCGGAAGACGTTGCCACCTACACCGCGACCTTCCTCCAAGCCACACTCGATGGCATGGCGGCCGAGGCCAATCCATTCGTCGGCGTGCTCTACGCCGGGTTGATGCTGACCGATGACGGCCCTCGCCTCATCGAGTACAACTGCCGCTTCGGCGACCCCGAGGCTCAGGTGCTGTTGCCGCTGCTCGGCGCCGACATCCTCGACGTTCTGACCGCGTGCACCGATCAGTCGCTCGGCGACATCGACCTTGACATCGGCGAAGGATCCGCCGCCACCGTGGTCGTCGCAGCAGAGGGCTATCCGGCATCGGCAACGAAGAGCATCCCGATCCCGGACGTCGCCGTGCCAGATGGTGCCCACATCATCCAGGCCGGCACGGCACTGATCAGCGATTCCCTCGATAGCTCTGAATCCAACACAGGCCAACTGGTGTCTTCCGGCGGTCGAGTGCTCAACGTCGTCGGCACCGGGCCCGACCTCGATGCCGCTCTCCGCTCGGCCTACGAAGTGGTCGATGCAATCACCGCATCCGAACCCCGTCTCTTCGCCAGACCCGACATCGGCTGGCGCCATGCAACTCGCACACCCTCAGGAGCTCGTTCATGACCGACGCCTACGCCGCAGCGGGAGTCAGCTTCGATGCCGGCGACCGTGCCATCGAACAGATTGCTGAAGCCGTCAAGGATACGCACAATGACGCAGTGGTCGCCGGTGTCGGCAGCTTCGGTGGTGTGTATGACCTCGCTGGCCTCGGTATGCAGCAGCCGTTGTTGGTCAGCTCGACCGACACCTGCGGAACCAAGACCGTGCTCGCCGCTGAGCTCGACATGTGGGACGGCATCGGTGCCGACATCGTGAACCACGGGGTCAACGACGTGCTGGTCCAGGGAGCTCGACCGCTCTTCATGCTCGACACGATCAGTGCTGGCCGGCTCGACCCCGACATCGTCGGTGCCGTCGTTCGGTCGATGGCCGCTGCCTGCAAGATCAACGGCTGCGTCCTGCTTGGCGGCGAAACTGCTGAAGTGCCGGGCCTGATCACGCCGGACGGGGTCGACGTCGCCGGCACGATGGTCGGTGCCGTCGATCGCTCGCAGTTGCTGCCGCGCTCAGACATCGAAGCCGGTGATGTGTTGGTCGGTCTTGCCTCAAGCGGCCTGCACACCAACGGCTACTCGCTGGCCCGCAAGGTCGGGGCCGAGTACGGCTATGACCGTCCCGTTCCTGGCTCTGACGTGCCGCTCGGTGAAGCTCTGCTCGCCCCTCATCGTTCCTACCTCGCTCCGCTCGATTCAGCGCTGGCTGGGGGAACGGTCAAGGCGCTTGCTCATCTCACCGGCGGCGGGTTCCAAGACAACATTCCCCGCTGTTTGCCACCTCACCTCGGTGCAACCGTCGACACCTCGGCATGGGAGACGCCACCGCTGTTCGCCTGGCTGCAAGAAGCGGCCGGGATCGACAGCGATGAAGCTCACCGGATCTGGAACATGGGAGTTGGCATCGTGGCCGTGGTCGCCGCCGGTGACGTCGACGACTTCCGGGCATCGGTTCCCGAAGACACCTTCGTGGTCGGGTCCATCACCGCCACACCCGGAGTTGTATTGACATGACCGCTCGCCTCGTCGTGATGATCTCAGGAGGGGGCAGCAATCTCCAAGCGATTCTCGATGCGTGCGCCGACGGCCGTCTCGATGCTGAGGTCGTGGCCGTTGTGTCGAACAAGGCCGACGCCTACGGGCTGGAACGGGCCCGGTTGGCGGGGATCGAGGCGGTGCATGTGCCAGTCGACGGCCGCAGTCGTGCCATCTACGACGGTGTGCTCAGTCACGTCGTGGGCGAAGCCAAGCCAGATCTCGTGGTACTCGCCGGCTGGATGCGCCTGCTGTCGAATGGCTTCCTGAAGCGCTTCTCGGTGGTCAACATCCACCCAGCGTTGCCAGAGATGTTCCCTGGGCTGCATGCAATCGAGCGGTCGTTCGAGGCGTGGGAAGCTGGCGACATCTCCGAGTCCGGTGCGATGGTCCACTGGGTGCCCGATGAGGGTGTCGACGATGGCCCGGTCATCGCCCAACAGGTGGTTGGTTTCGAAGCTGGCGACTCACTGGCATCGTTCGAGGCCAGACTTCATGCAGCAGAACACTCGCTTTACGTCGAGGCACTTGCCTCGATCCTCCCCGAACTCGAGTCAGCAGGAACACCATGACGCAGCCCGCTTCCATCAATGCCGACCTCTTCGGCCACTTCGAATCGCTGACCTTCGACGATCTGCTCGTCGTGCCGGGTTGGAGCGAGGTCTTGCCTCACGAGGTCTCGACCATGACCAGCCTCGATGGCATCACGCTGAACACGCCGCTGTTGTCGGCGGCGATGGACACCGTCAGCGAGGCGCCGTTGTGCATCTCGTTGGCTCGTGAAGGCGGCATTGGTGTGCTCCATCGCAACTTGTCAGTCGAGGACCAGGCTGGTGAGGTCGACCGGGTCAAGCGGGCACAGGCCGGGATGATCAACCATCCGGTCAGCCTGCCGCCGACGGCGACACTGGCTGATGCCGAAGCTGTCATGGGCCACCACAAGATCAGTGGCGTTCCGATCTGCGATCCCAACGGTCGCATGGTTGGCATCCTCACCAATCGTGACGTGCGCTTCTGCACCTCCGCCGACGATCACAAGCTCGTCACCGAGTTCATGACCAGCGATCCGCTGGTCACTGCTCCGGTAGGTACCACCCTCGACGAAGCGGTCGCAGTGCTCCACAAGCACCGAATCGAGAAGCTGCCGCTCGTAGATGGTGACGGGGTGCTGCAGGGGCTCATCACGGTCAAGGACATCCGCAAACGAGTCGAGAAGCCCAACGCAAGTCTCGATGCAGCGGGTCGGCTTCGTGTTGGTGCTGCGGTCGGGGTCACCGACACCGCTGAACGCACGGAGGCGCTTGCTGCCGCTGGCGTCGACATGATCGTGATCGACACTGCGCACGGTCACACCAGGGGAGTGGTCGAGGCGGTACGCACCATCAAGAAGGGCTGGCCAGACATCACGGTCGTCGGTGGCAACGTCGTCACCCGCGAAGGTGTTGACGCTCTGGTCGAAGCCGGCTCCGATGTGATCAAGGTCGGAGTCGGCGCAGGGTCGATCTGCACCACACGCATCGTCGCCGGCGCCGGTATGCCGCAGATGAGCGCCATCTTCGAGTGCTCCCAGGCGGCGGCCAAGCTCAGGAACCAGCGTGGTGAGCGCATCCCGGTGATCGCCGACGGTGGCGTGGTCAGCTCCGGTGACATCGTCAAGGCATTCGTCGCCGGCGCCGATGCGGTCATGCTCGGCAACGCACTTGCTGGCTGCGACGAAGCACCGGGCGATCTCGAGCTGGTCGACGGTGCGATGTGGAAGACCTACCGAGGCATGGGTTCCGCCGGCGCCATGCGGGGCCGAGCCGCCGATCGCTACGGCACGGCACAAAAGACCGAGGCGAAGCACGTCGCCGAAGGCGTCGAGGCAAGGGTTCGGTACGCCGGTCCGCTGACCGAGCTCATCGGACAGCTCGTCGGTGGCCTTCGCTCGGGCATGGGTTACGCCGGTGCTGGGTCCATCGAGGACCTCCGAACCCGCACCCGCCTCACCAAGATCACCGGTGCTGGCTTGCGCGAGTCCCACCCCCATGACGTCGACGTCCTCCGCGACTAGATCGTCCCCACGTTGGGCGACCGTGGCAAATGACTGGCCAGAATCTCGGTCACGTAGTCGGGTCGGTGGTGCACGTCGAAGTAGGTGAATCGCATCGAGTCGCACTCCGACCATTTCCCATGCTCGGGCCAGAAATGGTCCAAAAAGTAGAGCTTGCCGTCGACCCGAACGGGATGCTGTCGGACCGGCTTCGGGAAGCCCCCTGCCCGGATGACGTCCTCGAGCGCACGTTCGAACACGGTGGCCAACGGATCGCACCCGAACGAAGCAAGGCGCGCCCGCATACTCGGACTCCCGGACGGCCTCGTCGTGCAATCTCGCGGAAGCGAAGATCGAGTTGCTCCACATCAACAAGTCTTGCCTCGACCCCGTTTGATACCGCTCGGTGCAGTTCGAGGGGCGAGAATCTCGATGCGCTTGGGCCGATCCCAGACATTCCAATCATGGAGCGAACTTCGGGCTGCCAGTCCAGCGCCTTCGCCGATGCGCAGGATCGCCTGCCGTTGCAGGTTGAGCGAGGCAAGCACCGTGACGTCCGAAAACCGCTAGTGATGACCAGCTGAGGTGGGCACAATGGTCGGCATGGACTCCCTGTACGACGGCAGCGACGCCTGGATGGAAGCGGTCGAGAGCCGGGACTCTCGATTCGACGGCGTCGTCACCGTGGGGGTGACCTCGACCGGCATCTATTGCCGTCCGAGCTGCCCGACCCCGGTCCGGCCCAAGCGCAAGAACATGCGCTTCTTCTCGACCTCGGCTGCGGCGCAGGCGGCAGGCTTTCGTGCGTGCAAACGTTGCGCCCCCGATGCCACGCCGGGATCGCCCGAATGGAATTGGCGTGACGATCTGGTTGCTCGAGCCGTTCGTGCCATCGACGATGGTGCCGTTGACCGTCACGGCGTCGAGGGCCTCGCTCGTTCGCTTGATGTGAGCTCTCGTCATCTCCACCGTTTGCTCACCGATTCGCTTGGAACGAGCGCCCTCGGTTTGGCCAGGGCCCGACGGGCGCGAGCCGCTCGTATTCTCATCGAAACCACAGACCTCAGCTTCTCTGATGTCGCATTTGCCTCCGGCTTCGACAGCGTCCGCCAGTTCAACGACACCGTTCGGGAAGTCTTCGCCGTGACGCCGACCGTGATGCGCTCGAAGCGTTCGGGCCGGCGACCGGCGGGGGAGTGGATCGAGGTCAGGCTGCCGTTCCGCCCGCCGTTGCATGTGGGCTACCTTCTCACCTGGCTCGAGATCCACGCCGTCGACGGCATCGAGGAAGTTGTTCGCGTTGGCGGAGAATCGCCGGTCTACCGACGTTCGATGCAGCTGCCTGGAGGCCCATGTGTGATCGAGGTTCGGCCCGGCGATGGGGCGATGGAGGCCCGGTTCCGTCTGGAATCGATTGCCGACCTCCAGGTGGCGATCCATCGGGTGAGGCGCTTGCTCGACCTCGACAGCGACCCGGCAGTGGTCGATCAGGCACTCGAATCCGACCCTCACCTTGCGCCGCTGGTTCATGTCCGACCGGGGCTGCGTCTTCCCGGCGAGGTCGACGGTGTTGATGCGGCGGTCCGTGCAGTGATCCACCAGCAGGTGTCAGTGGCCTCCGCCCGAACCATCTGTTCGCGCCTTGCTGCCGCTCACGGCACTCCGCTCGCCGACCCAGTTGAGGGAATCACGCACCTCTTCCCCAATGCCGAGACCTGGGCTTCGCTCGACCCCGAAACGCTGGGAATGCCGAGGTCTCGAGCCGCAGCGCTCGTGGCTCTCGCCGAGGCGATTGCGAACGGCTCGGTGGATCTTTCGCCGTCTGCCAATCGTTCGACTGCGGTCGACCAATTGCTTGCGGTGAAGGGCATTGGTCCGTGGACCGCCACCGTCGTCGCCATGAAAGCACTTGGCGATCCCGATGTCTTTGCCGGGGGAGACCTTGCATTGCGCCGCGTGGCGGAAGCGATCGGCCTTCCCTCTGGCATCGCCGAGCTCGACAATGTCGCGGCTCGTTGGCGACCCTGGCGCACGTATGCGATGCATCATCTCTGGGCTGAGTACCTCTCGGCCACGACCCCGACCATCGACGGAATCTCCGCTGAGGAACGACCATGACTGATCTCGCTGTTGCCCGATACCAATCACCTGTCGGGATCCTGTCGCTGGTGGCGAGTGATCGAGGGCTTCGAGCTGTTCTATGGCCCCAAGATGCGTCCGAACAACAGGCCAACCGAGTTCGTCTCGGCAAGCAGTCGTTTCGAGCCACCCCGGTGCTCGACGAAGCGGAGAAGCAGCTCGATGAGTACTTCGCCGGCACGAGGATGGTTTTCGACCTGCTCTTTGACTTACGGGGAACGGACTTTCAGCGAGACGTCTGGCTGAGCCTCACCGACGTCGGTTTCGGCAAGACCAGGAGCTACGGAGAACAGGCCGAACGGCTTGGGCGCCCGACTGCGACCCGCGCCGTGGCGTCAGCAAACGGGAAGAATCCGCTGTCGATCGTGCTCCCGTGCCATCGCATCGTGGGCGCCAACGGATCGCTTACGGGCTTTGCTGGGGGCCTCGAAAACAAGGCATACCTGCTTGACCACGAACGCCACGTCATGGGCCAAGAACCGAAGTGGAGCGAGAATCGGTTGTTCTGAGCGAGATCGCCTGTGGCGATCCGATCAGTGGCGGCAGGCGGCGGTGTGTTCGTGGTGAGCCAACGCCACCAGCTTCGATCCGATGATCCGCCTTTTGGTGACCAGCTGAACTCGGCTTGCGTTGCGAAGCAGCTTTGGCGCCAACAGCACGACGACGTCTTCCACGTGTTCTCGGCGGTAGCCGGAGGTGTTCTTGCCTTCCAGGTAGGTGTCGACCGACACCTCAGAGACGGCGCCTCAACCAATGGCATCGATGAAGTCGACAGCTGCGGTGCCGCCCTTCGCTCGAATGACGTCCAATGCTGATTCTGAGATCTCGAAATCCATCGTCACAGTCAACCACGTGAACGACGAATCCGGGGCTCGAAGTATCGCTACTGAGGGTCAGAAACCCGGGGTTTGTACGATGCCGGCATGACTGAGTCTTCGTTGGTGTCCGGTGAGCAGCGGCAGCTGGGAGCGTTCGAGGTGGGGCCGCTCGGTTTCGGCTGCTGGCGTTTCACCATGTCTGACGTGAATGAAGCCCAGGCGATGATCGAAGCGGCCCTCGCTGCTGGCCTGAACCTCATCGACAACGCCGATGTTTACGGCCTCGACTGGGGAGGGACCGGCTTCGGTGACAACGAAGTTCTCCTCGGGAAGGTGCTGGCACAGGCACCGGAGCTCCGTGATCAGATGGTGCTTGCCACCAAGGGTGGCATCGTCCCTCCGACCCCGTACGACTCCAGCCCGGCCTATCTCGAAAAGGCATGTGAGGACAGCCTGCGCCGTCTCGGCGTTGACACGATCGACCTCTACCAGATCCATCGCCCCGACCTCTTTGCCCACCCCGCCGACGTTGCCGCCACCCTGGCCAAGCTTCGTGACGCTGGCAAGATCTGCGAAGTTGGCGTGTCGAACCACACGCCAGCGCAGACCGACGCACTGCAGGCGCACCTGCCTTTCGCCCTGGCCAGCGACCAGCCGCAGTTCGCCATGACTCACCTGGATCCCATGCGCGACGGCACCCTCGATCGCTGCATGCGTGAAGGCGTCACGCCTTTGGCGTGGAGCCCGCTGGCTGGCGGCAGTCTCGCCACCGGTGAAGGGCTCGATCCTGAGCTGCTGGCCATCGTGAATGAGCTGGCCGAGCGTGAAGGTGTGAGCAGGGCCGCCGTTGCCGTTGCGTTCGTCTTGGCCCACCCGTCTCGCCCGGTTGCCTTGCTCGGCACCCAGAACCCGGCTCGGCTCGCCGAGCTCGGGGCCGCCACCACCGTCACGCTCACGAGAGACGACGTCTATCGCATCATCCCCGTGGTCGAAGGCGTTCCTCTCCCCTGATTCCCCGCTTCCGGTACTGAACATGCCCGAAGTTGCTTGTTTTCGGTACCAGAACGGGAAGGGATCGCTTTGAATGGGCGGCTCTTAGTATGAAAGCGCTTGCAGCGACGGCGGCAGCGGCGCCGGAGCGTTCGGCAGCAAGGCGACGGGTGGCAGGCAATGAACCAGCACGCAGCAACGATCGAGGATGTGGCGGCAGCGGCCGGCGTGTCCGTGGCGACGGTGAGTCGAGCTCTGCGCGACCTTCCGAACGTCGCTCCGTCCACGCGCGCGAAGGTGCGAGCGGTCGCCGTTGAACTCGCCTACGTTTCCAACCCGTCGGCGTCCCGCCTCGCAGCAGGTCGCACTGGCACGGTGGCCGTGGTCGTTCCCGTGTTCGATGCGTGGTATTTTTCCAGCGTCGTTGCCGGAATCGAAGCGGTGTTGAAGGCTGCGAATGTCGACCTGCTTCTCTATGCCGTGGGCAACGAGGCTGAGCGTGTGTCGTTCTTTGCTGGTCGCGGGGCATGGTGGCAACGAAGCGATGCACTGGTGATGGTGGACGTCGCCCTGGGCGAGGAGTCCGCTGATCGGTTGGCGAGGAGCGGGGCTCGAATCGTGACAGTCAGCGGGGAAACCGATCACTTCTCGTCGGTTTCGCTCGACGAACACGCTGCTGCAGCGACCGCCACCCGGCACTTGATCGATCGAGGGCACACTCGTATTGGTGTGTTGTCTGGTGAGTCGCTCTCTGCTGGATTCCGAGTGCCAGTGCTTCGGCTCGAGGGATTTCGACAGGCCATCGAATCGTTCGGACTCGAGACCGAACCGGCGCTCGAGCAGTCTGGCAACTTCTCGATGGAGGGCGGCGCTGAGGCCATGGCGGCCCTTCTCGACCTACCGAACCCACCGACCGCAGTCTTTGCGATGAGCGACGAAATGGCGTTCGGCGCGATCTCTGAGATGCGGTCCCGAGGCCTTCGGTCCCCTGACGACATGGCCATCATCGGTTTCGACGATCACCAGATGTCTGAGCTGATGGGCCTCACGACGATCCGCCAACCGGTCGAGAGCATCGGCGAGCTCGCCGGCAGGGCGGTGTTGGCAACCATCCGGAATGTGGCAACACCGATCTCGCACCAGGTGGTCGAAACACAGCTGATGGTGCGTTCCACCACCTGAGCGGGCTACGCGATGAAAGGCAGACCTCAGGCGCCGAAGCGAAGCTCGAGCGGCACGGTCTCGCCCGCTTCGTAGTTGGTCCGTTCACCGCTCTCGAAGACCCAAACGGTTTGTTGGCCTCGCACCGTCCATGCGGCCCCGTCGTGCACCAATCCGGTGTGTTCATCGACCCCGATCACCACGGTGCCGACGGGAACGGCGTCCAACACTTGATCGGTCATACGGCCGCCCATGCGGTCGAAGTGCGGGATCACGCACATACGGCGGAACACCCCCAACCCGTCCCGGAGACCAGCGGAGCGTGGTGATGCGGTGACCGAACCCATCATCATGGCCCCGGCGGAACACCCGGCAAGTGCGGCACCGTTCTGCCAGGTCTGCAGCACCGACTGCCAGACCAGCGAACCTCGCATGGTCTCGGTGACGTAGCCGGGGTCGCCGCCGGAAAAGTAGATGAGGTCACAACCGTCGATGAGCGAAGCGAGTTCGGGATCATTGGCCGATGCAGCGTCGATGGCAGGAACCGGTACGGGCTGTGCACCCAACTCGGTGTAGCGATCGACCCCGAGGTTGATCCAACGACTGATGTTCTTGGCACCTTCTTGGCCTGCCGCAGTCGGGATGATCGCAACACGAGGCGCCGATGCTTGGTCGAAGGTCAGCAACGCTCGGTCGACGTCTTCGGTCGAAGAAAGGAACTCGCCGCTACCGACGAGAGCAAGGGATCCGGCCATGGGGGGAAGGTAGTCGACGCAAGGCTCAAGCCTTTCCTTCAGCGGTAGGTGTGCACCGCTTGCTGGCCGCCGACAACGTGTGTGATCGAGAACGAACCCTGAGCGAGATCGGCATCGAGTGTGGCGGTTGTCGTGGCGTTCTCCCAGCGCAGCACGAGGCGGTGGCGAGGCGCCTGGTCGATGTGCAAGGTTCCGTTGAACGCCGGAGAGGTGTTCCGCAGGCGCATCATCTCGAGCTGGTCGAGAACGACTGGTCGCTGGAGGCCAGCCTCGATGTCTGCTGCGGTGAGGTTGGTCCGGTTGATTTCCTTGTGGCCGCCGCTGCCGCCAGCGTCGGCGGCGGCGTAGTCGTTCGCACCAGCGAAGAGGTCGAGGTACCAGACTTCGGGCGTGCCCGGCATGAACATCTGGATGGCGCGAGCGAGACGCAGGCGGTCCTCGTTCTCGCCGAGCGCGCTGAAGAAGGTGGCGTTTACTTGGTAGTACGAGATCTTCTGGCCGTCGGCTCCGTAGAGGTTCTTGACTCTGCCGCCTCGCTCGAGCAGCCGTTCGATGATGGCTTCGATCGTTGCATCGGGCAGCAGGCCCGCAGCCCCGTCGCTCGAGTTCGACGACGGGGCGTTGCCCTTCAAGTCGATGACCGGGATGCCGTCGTGGCAGCCGAGCATGTTGACCGTCTTCAGGTCGCGTTCGACGATCTCGTTGATCCAGCGGAGCAGGTTGGCGCTGTCGCCGGAATCGATGGCGTCGATGACGAGGCCGGGGAAGAAGAAGTCGTAGATCGGGTAGTCCAGCTCGGAGAGCTCTTCGTGAATGCCCGTGCCGTATTCGGAGTGGATCTCGGGAAGCAGAATCAACCCGCAGTCTTCTGCGATGCCCTTGAGACGCTCGAGGTAGTCCCAGGTTCCTGGCTTGTTGAAGAAGTTGACTTGACCGACCTCCTTGTGGAGGTAGGCGAACGCGTCGAGCCGCAAGATCTTGGCACCGAACGCTGCGACCTTCTCGAACGTGGCCCGGTAGAAGTCCCAGACCAGTTCGGAGTCGGCGTTGAGATCCATCTGGCCGAGGTAGGTGCGTTCACCATCGACGGTGTCGACCTGTTGGTAGAAGGTGTTCCAGTAGAAGCGGTTGGAGCCGTCGGGGAATCCAACCTCGAGGATCGGGAGCCCAGGTTTGCGCATGAAGAGCTTCTCGAGATGTTCGGGCGCCGGCACGATGTAGCCGTCTTCATGGAGCTCGCCCTCGCCTTCCCAGAATGCGTTCCAGTCGATGAAGAAGTCGGCGAAGGCCGATTCGTCGCCGTTGGTCAGCATGTCCTGGAACTGAGGTGAGCCGACCGAGAGATGGTTGAGCACGAGGTCGAACTTCAACATGATCCCGAGCTCATCCAGCGCGGCCAGATCCTCGTTTGAAACGAGCGCCTGGTTCAGGTCGTAGTCGATCACGGAGAAGCCACGATCGAGGTCACTGTTGAAGACCGTGGGCAGGAGATAGAAGAGCGAGAAGACGTCAGCCAACTCGGGCCGCTGCAACAAACGGACAGCGCCTGCAAGGTCGGTGTCGATGCTGTCCGGGTAGGCGTTGAGCATGACGCCGTTGGGGAGGTTGGCTTTCATGGAGTCGCTGCCCATCTGATGTTCACTCATCCAACGCTGATGACGTCGTAGTCGCGGGTGATCACGAAGTCGGCCAACTGCTTGTGGCCGGCGATGATCTTGTGTTCGATCTTCAACACGTTCTCGATGAAGGGATCGCCGACCTCGGTGCCGCGGTTGCGCTTCTGGCGGTGTTCGAGCGTGTCGACTCGGTTACGGGCAATGAAGACCTTCGTGTCGACGTTCTTGAGCAGCGTTGTGTACGTGCCCTCGGCAATGACGACCTTGACGCCCTGCAGGTCGATGGTCTCGTCTTCGACGGAGTTGGTGTCGTAGTCGATGAGCGGTTTGACGATTTCGTCGGTGCCGTTGATCGCGTCGATCAAGTTCTGTTCGAGCACATCGAATCGGACCTCGACGTGTGGGCCGAGCCAGCTGTCGTCCTCGCGACGCTTGGCATCGTTCGACGTTGGTGGCAGCTTGAAATAGTCGTCCTGGCCGAGCAACACCGCGGTGATGCCGTGGGTTTCGAGTGCATCGGCGATGGCTTTGCCGGTCTCGGACTTTCCGCTGCCTGATTCCCCAGCAACGGTGATGACGTACCGCTGGCTCTTGGCCTTGATGTCCTCGACGATAGCCGGGACGATGACGCTGGCGGCCCGGGTGTGGTGTTCTTCGAGAACGATGATGTCGCCCTTCATGATCTCTCCAGAGGTCGTTGGTGTTCGCCGTCGATCTTACGGTTCCAAACCTGTTGAACCTGTTGACCCCCGGCACCATTCGTTGCGGTGATTGTGGCGGTTCTGTTACGGAGGGAACTGTCAGCCAATCGAGGTCGTCTCATGGTGCTGACGCTGGCACGCAGCGACGAGAACTCCCAAGGGACCCCACGATGAGATCAACACAGCGATCGACACCCTCGAGCCCGAGGCGGCTGCTTCGTCTGCTCAGCCTCTTCTTGGCTGCGACGCTGGTGCTCGGGGCATGTGGCGGTGACGACAGCGGCGGCTCCGATAGCGATGACGCCTCGACCGAAGCGACCTTTGCCGCCGACGAGGAAGCGACGAGCGACGAAGCGATGGAGGATGACTCTGACATCGTGATCCAGGCCGACGGCGAAGCAGCCCCGGCACCTGAGGCACGCAACAGCTCGGGAGGACTCTCCGATGCTGCCGGGCTGCCCGTGGTCGACACCGGTCGAGACATCATCTTCGTGGCCTCGGTTGGTGTGGAGGTCGAGGATGTCGTGGTTGCCGGGCAGGAGGCATCGACAGCCATCGCTGGCCTCGGTGGCGTGCTGTTCGGACAGGTCACGACATCGGAGGGCGTCCCCCGCTCGACCCTCACGTTCAAGGTCCCGCCGGCACAGTTCCAAACCGCACTCAGCCGCCTCGGCGACATCGGCTTCCTCCGTGACCAAGTGATCACCGCCGACGACGTCACCGAGCGAGTGGTCGATCTCGAAAGCCAGATCATCACGTCGCAACTCAGCGTCGACCGACTTCGCGGCTTTCTCGAGAACGCCACGACTCTCACCGAGATCGCCGACCTCGAACAGCAGCTGCTGGTGCGAGAAACGTCGCTCGAACAGCTGCGAGGGCAGCTCCGCACGATCGAAGGCCAGGTCAGCTTGGCCACGATCACGGTGACGTTCACGCAGAAGCTGCCGGGGCCAGAGTTGACCGTCGAGCAGACGGCGTACCTCGGCCACGACGATGGCACCACGTGCCCGGGGCTCGATGAGATCGACGGCGACGAGGGTGACCTCATCACCGTTTGCTACCGGATCACCAACACCGGTGACACGCTGCTGGACGACCTCGACGTTCGTGACGAGGGCCTCGGTCTCGAGCTCGATGACCTGACCGTCGTGGATGGCACGCTCGATCAGCCGCTTGCCATCGGTGCCTCGGTCACCCTTGTTGCCGAGCTCGAAGCGGAACCGTTCCGTGACGGCCGAGCACAAGCAACGGCGGTGTCAGTGGCCGACGGTGGCGCCGACTTGCAGCTGGGCCGTACCGCCGGCCGGGACGACCTCGAGCTGAGCATCGATGAGGACACGAGCTTGCCCGGTTTCCTCGACGGTTTGTCGACGGGTTGGTCGGCGATGCTGGCCTTCATCGGTGTGGTCGTGCTCGTTGCCGGCTTCGTCTTGCCGTTCATCTGGATCATCCCGGTGCTTTGGTTCGGTCGCCGTTGGTTGAAGCAACGGAAGGCCGCCAACATGCCGCCGCCTCCTGCTGCAGCGCCGCCGGCTCGCCCGGAGCACGTGGCCGCTAGCCGGGTCGAGCCCGAGGCGTTCGACGATGCTTCAGTCGAGCGGCTCGAGGGGCCCGAAGCCGAGGGGTAGGTCCTTGGTCGAGAACCCATCAGCCAGCATCACGGTTTGCTCAGAGTCATGGCGACCCAGCTCCAGACCCTCACGCAGCCCGACCATCGCCGCCATCAAGAGCTGCGCCGCCAGTCCCGCACGACGGGGCGGGCGGTGTGGCTCGTTGTCGGGTTCGAACTCGTCGGTCGTGAGGATCGTCTGAGAATACTGCGTCCATGGACAGCCGTCGGATCGGCCGGTCGACCAGAGTCCAGCTGCTGCGTGATGTGCCCGCTACGGTCGCCGCCATGACTTCTTGGGCTGACGAAGTGGATGAATTGGTACAGGACCTCCAGGGCCAACTCGGACATCTGCCGTACCACGCCACACCCGAGCGGCTCTACAGTTTCGACGGCTTGTACGCCGACCTCGACGTGGTCGGATTTGCCGGTTGTATCGACCAGCGCATCTATGAGCGAGCGGGCAAGTCTGGTGGCCCGGCTGTCGCCCCGGTCGAGTCGCTCGCGCAGCGATTGCACGACCACGGCATCACGGTTGCGCTCAACGAGTTTCGTGCGGGAAAGACGATCGTTGGCGTGATGGGTGGTCATGCCATGCAACGCGGCTCAGCCAGGTATCGCCACGCAGTAGAGCTCGGTCGAGCGCTGGCACTGTCGGGTTTCTGCGTTGCCACCGGCGGAGGGCCGGGGGCGATGGAGGCTGCGAACCTCGGCGCCGCTTCGGCCCACCTCGCCGACGATGTCGTCGAGAGTTTCATCGAACGGCTGACCGCGGCAGCGTCGTTCTACAACGACGTGAACGAGTTCATCGCTGTCGCGGTTTCCATTGCGAGAGAGATCAGCGAACCGACCACGAATCTGTCGATTCCGACGTGGTTCTATGGCCACGAGCCGTCCAATCCGTTCGCATCGCACATCGCCAAGTACTTCTCGAACAGCGAACGCGAAGATGGTCTGCTCGCTGTCGCCAGCGGAGGCATCGTGTTCGTCCCTGGTGGGCCAGGGACGCTGCAAGAGGTGTTCCAGGACGCAGCGCAGAACGCATACGAGACCTACGGCCGATCGGCCCCGATGGTCTTCCTCAACCCTCCCGCCGACGACGGCTCGATCGAGCTGTGGTGGGACGAGTCAGGTGTGCTCACCGCAATCAACCGAGCGTTCACCAAAGACGACGGCACCCGCCGCCCCGGCGCCGACCTCATCACCTCGACCGGCTCGGTCGCTGACGTGATCGCCTGGCTCACCCGCTGACGCGCCGACACCCACCCCGACCAGCGCCGCGGTCAGAGGGTTTCGTCGTACCAGGCGAGGATGGCGTCGAGAGCGTTGTCGGCGGCGGCCCGGGGGCCGAGCATGTGGCCCCCTGATGTGAGGCGTTCGAATCGTTTCGGTTCCGCTGCTGCGTTGAACAGCGCCTCGCCGTGCTCGATGTTGACCACGTCGTCATCCTCGGCGTGGATCACCATGTAGGGGCGGCCGAGTGCAGCAGCTGCAGCGAGCACATCGTGGTTCGAAAGATCATCGACGAACCCCTGTTCGAGGTCGAATGTTCGGCCGGCGATGGTCACGCACGCCACGCCGTCGGCCGCGAGCGTGTCGAGGTCGTCATCGAACAAATGGCGAACGTGGAGCGGGTCGCTGGGGGCGCCGATGGTGACGAGCGAACGCACGGTCTTCAGTCGTTCTGCGGCCAGGATCGCGGCAGCGCCACCGAGCGAATGGCCGATCATGGCGCACGGACCGAACCCTTCGGTGATGAGGCTGGCGGCAGCTCGCGTGAGGTCGCTGACGTTGGCCGACACCGTCTTTTCCTTGAAGTCGCCACCGCTGTCACCGATACCGGTGAAGTCGAACCGCAAGGCGGCATAGCCGGCGTCGGCCAGCCCTTTCGCCAGTCGTGTCATCGTGTGGATGTCCTTTGAGCAGGTGAAGCAGTGCGCCAGCAGGACGCTGCCCCTCGCGGTGCCTGCCGGTCGGTGGAGTCGGCCGGAGAGCTGCGCCCCTTGTGATCCGATGAAGGAAAAGTCGGTGTCTGGGGGAGCGGTGGCCACGAGGTGACCGTAGCCCGAGGCCACACGTCCCGAATGTCAGATCTCCTGGCTGGATCTGGGGTCCCGGTAGCGTTCGGGGATGCCCGCTCCGCATCTCACGACCATCAAGGTTCGATTCAACGAGCTCGATCCATACGGCCATGTGAATCATGCGCAGTACATCAGCTACTTCGAGCACGGTCGTACTGAAGCACTGGAATCGGTCGGCCTCGGGCTCAGCGAGATGGCTGATCGGGGATACCAGATCGTGGTGATCGACCTGTCAGCCGCTTACAAGGCGCCAGCCTTCGCCAGCGATGTACTGACGATCGAGACCTCCATCGCCGAAGCTCGCCGCGCGAGCACGATCTGGTCGCAACGCATCACCCGCCCGGGAGACGACGGCGAGCCTCAATTGGTTGCCACCATCACCATTCGGGGCGGCATCACCGACACCACCGGCAAGCCGACACGACCGCCCGCTTGGTTGTTCGAGAAGCTCGCGCCGATCACCGTGCCCGCCGACTGACGCGGTCAGACGCGACGGGCTGTGGTGACCCTGGTGGTGTAGCGCACCTGCATCGTCGGGCCAGCAACGTCGCGCAACGCTTTGGCCTGATCGGCCAACAACTGTGTGCGTGTGTCGTCGGGCAGCAAGGCGACGGGCGAGTGGGTGAGGCACTCTGCGGTCCAGTCCTCGATCGACTGTCGGCGCTCGTGTGCGAAGGTCTCGATGTGTAGGTCGTCGAAGTCGGTGGCGAGGCGCGGTTCGACGGCCGCGTCCTCAGCCGCATGGTCGAGGACCGTCATGCCGAGGTGTATCGCGTGTCCCAGCAGCTGGGGTGCGTAGCGCCCGTACACGTCGTCGAACACGGCGGTCACCGCATCGGTGTGGTGGTAGGCGTTCCAGATCAGCGCCAGGGTGCCGCCGGGAGCGAGATGTGCCGCTGCCTTGGTGTAGCCGACGGTCGGGTCGATCCAGTGCCACGCCTGGGCGCTGCAGATCAGGTCGAGCTCGTTCGTCGGCCCGTCCCAGGTTTCGAAGGTCGAGATGTCGACGTCGAGCTCGTGGGATCGAGCGACCGCTGCCATGCGAGCATCGGCCTCGACGCCTTTGATGTCCCAACCACGCTCCTGCAGAAGGCGCGTGAGTTGCCCGGTGCCGCAGCCGACGTCGACGGCAGTGCCGACACCGTTCGCAGAGAGCGACTCGATCAACGCCGATGGGTAGCCGGGCCTGGTCTGGTCGTAGCG
This sequence comes from uncultured Acidimicrobiaceae bacterium, assembly GCA_964351995.1. Taxonomy (GTDB): domain Bacteria; phylum Actinomycetota; class Acidimicrobiia; order Acidimicrobiales; family SZUA-35; genus SZUA-35. Next base: position 205,834 of record CAYGQE010000002.1, read on the forward strand.
CTCGGCGTCGACACCGAAGCTCTCGGCTCGATCACGCTCCTCGTGGATACCTGCCATCGCCGCGACCGTAGGCGCGTTCTGTGTCGTACGTGTCGCCGCTGACCACACAGATATGACGCAGCAGGGCTCGAGTGCTTCACTGACCCGATGGCCATTGCCTTCAATCGTGACTTCACCCCTGTGTATGGCGAGGTGACGCAGCTGTCGCCTCTGATCCGGCGAGTGGTGGCGAAGAACCCCAACCCCTTCACGTTCACCGGTACCGGGGTGTACATCCTCGGGCGCGGCGACGTGGCCGTGATCGATCCGGGCCCGACGCTCGACGAGCATCTCGATGCCATCTTGGCTGCGCTCGACGACGGCGAGCAGGTCACGAAGATCCTCGTGACGCACACCCACACCGATCACACCGCTGGCGTTGCGAAGCTCGTTGCTCGGACTGGGGCAGTCACACATGGATTCGGTCCGCATGGGCCTGTGCCCGATGTCGACCCGATGGAGAAGGTCAGCTTCGACGAGTACTTCACCAAGGAAGAAGCCGCCGATTTCAAGAAGCAGTGGGACGACACCCCCGACGAGCTTCGGCGGGAGGGGCCGGACACCGAGTTCCTACCCGATGTCGTGGTCGGCGATGGCGACACGATTTTGGTTGGTTCCGGCGACGGGGCCGGCACGGTCGAGGTCGTCCACACCCCGGGCCACACGTCGAACCACATCTGTTTCGGCTTGGTCGAAGAGAAGGCGCTGTTCACCGGCGATCACGTGATGGGTTGGGCCACTTCGGTGATCTCGCCGCCCGACGGTGATCTCTTCGATTACATGAACAGCCTGCGCAAGCTCCTCGATCGCGACGACGTGCGGTTTTGGCCGACCCACGGCACCTCGATCGAGAACCCCCAGCAGTTCGTCCAGGACTTCATCGATCACCGCTCTGGTCGCGAGGCGCAGATCGTTGCTGCACTCGGCAACGGTCCGGCAACGATCAAGGATTTGGTGCCCGGCATGTATGCCGAGGTCGACAAGCGCCTTTGGCGAGCGGCTGCGAACTCGGTGTATTCCCACCTGCTGGCCCTGCACAAAGAGGGACGAGTCGCCATCGACAGCGACGAGCCGTCCATCGTGTCGACGTGGCAACTGGTCTGAGCTGGCCGCATTGACTGAAGACAAGAAACGTGTCGTATGTCACACTGAAGGCAGTCAACTGCTGGAGGTAGGTCATGCACGTCGCCGAGATCTTGTCCAAGAAGGGCTCTGAGGTCGTCACGGTTCGGCCTGACGACACGGTGGGTGCCGTGGTCGATCTACTCGCCGAGCGACGGTTCGGTGCGCTCGTGGTCTCGTCGGGGGAGGCAGTCATCGACGGCATCATCTCCGAGCGAGACATCGTTCGAGGGCTGTCGACGGTCACCAACGGGCTCCGGGATCAACCAGTGTCAGCCCTCATGACCACGCCGGTCAAGACATGTGTTGGCACCGACGGAATCGGCGAACTGATGGAGCAGATGACCGAGCATCGCATTCGCCACCTTCCCGTTGTCGAAGACAACCGACTCGTCGGGATGATCTCGATCGGTGACGTCGTGAAGTGGCGCGTGACCGAACTCGAAGAAGAAGCCCGGCATCTCGAGGGATACATCTCAGGCGCCGGATACGCCTGATCAGTTCAGGTCACACCAGGCACCCAGATCGCCGAAGTAGGCGTGGGACATCGGCGTTGGCGAGCAGATGCTGCTGACATCGGCAGTGACCGGTTCGTCGAACCTGGCGAAGAACAGACCGAGGAACCCGAGATCGACGGTGACCTCTCGGACATCGTAGTCGCCAGTGAGGTTGGCCATCTCGGCTGCTACCTCATGGGCTCGGTCGAAGTTGCCGGTCTCATCGATGAGACCGTTCTCGACCGCATCGCCGGCATTGAAGATGCCCGCACCGAGAGTGTTGACGATGGTGTCTGGTGAGATGTCGCGGCTGGTGGCGACATGGTTGACGAAGTCTTCGTAGCTGCCGTCGACCAAGTTCTGGAACATCTCTTGTTCGCCCACGGTGAGCTCTCGGAACGGATTGCCCGCGTCTTTGCCTTCGCCTGCAGTGATGAAGAACTGCTCGATGCCTCCGGTGGTCTCGACGCCGCCACCGAGCAGGCCTCCGTCGATGGCCACGACGTCGGTGTAGCGAGACAACGGGCCGAGGATCACGCCGATCGAACCAATGAGCGATCCGTTCGACGCAACGATGTGATCTGCTGGGGCCATGGCCCACATGCCGCCCGACGCCGAGATCTCGGTGACGTGGGCGATCACGGGCTTACCGGCCGCTTGCACAGCGGCGACGCCGTCGGTGATCAGTTCGGAGCCCACAACCGAACCGCCCGGTGTGTTCAGGCGCAGGATGACGGCATCGACTTCGTCATCCTCGGCCGCCGCTTCGAGCTGTTCCTTGATCGTGTCGCCGCCGGCGACGGCACCACCGAAGGGGCCAAGCCCGGCACCGTCGGCCAGGATCGTACCCTGCACGTCGATCACGAGAATCAGGTCGTCGGCACCGTCGACGCCGTCGATGTGAGACGTGGCAGCGATCGGGCTGCTGGAGGCCGGTGCGGCATCGCCGCTGATGGCTGCGGTACAGCCAGCGATGAGAGCGAAGAACCCGAGTACAGCGATCGCAAATCCGATGGGGGCCACGAGCGCCGTGGTGATGGCCCGGCCGAGGAATTGGCCGTAGCTCAGATGCGAGCGGGCCGCCGGAGCGGGAGCGACCCTGATCGCCTGCGCAGCTGTTGGTGCGGGAGGTACCGGCGCTGCAGCAGGCGGCGCCTGCGGCATTGCAGGGGGAGAGAGTCGCGGGTCACTCGGTGGGGGAGTTGGAGCCGTCATGGCCGTGACGGTAGTCGGCCGGAGGGAATGCCCCCGTCACCCGAAAGGACGGTTTCGTTTCCGTTCTGCGTCGTATCCGCTCACCGGAGGCCGACGAATATGACGCCGAAACGAGATCAGGCGTTCCAGTCGCTGCCGAAGGTGTCGGCGTATGCCATGACCTCAGGCCCCTTGCGAGAGATCGGGCCGTGTCCCTTGCCGACCGGGTAGCCGATCGGGACCATGGCGACGGTGCCCCAGGGGCCAGGGATGTCGAAGAGTTCTTTGACCTCGGCCTCGCGTAGGCAGTGCAGCGTGGTGAGCGTGCAGCCGAGGCCTTCGGCCACACAGGCCAGCATGGCGTTCTGCACCGCCGGGTAGACCGAACCGCCTCCGACCATGCTGATGCGATCGAGCTTGGCATCGGTGATGGCCATCATTTTTGGGTTGGCGCAGAACAGGAGGATCGCAGGCGCCTCGTGGAGGTGCTCAGCGAGGTAGTCGCCGGCATCGGTGACCTTTTTCCACTTGGCCAGCTCGTCCTCGGGGAGTCCCTCCAACCGCTTCATGAAGCCAGCGGCGTAGGTGTCCCATTCAGGGCTGTAGATGTCGGCCAGTGCTTGTTTCTTTGCCGGATCCTGCACGACGATGACCCGCCACGGCTGCTGATTGCCACCGGTTGGGGACCAGCACGCCGCTTGGAGCACTCGCTCGAGGACCTCATCGGGAATCGGGTCGGTCCTGAGACGGCGAACGGCCCGAAGCGTGCTCATGGTGTCGTAAAGGTCCATCGCTGGATCCTTCACGACCGACACAGGAGACGCAAGCTCGCCCGCTCAGATCGGGTCAGGAATCGCCGGTGATGTCCTCGCTGCGGACGCCCAGGATGAACAGCAAGGCGTCGAGGTAGGGCACGTTCACCGCCGCGTCGGCAGCCTCCTGGACCAGCGCCTTGGCGTTGAAGGCAACGCCGAGACCAGCGGTGTTCAGCATGTCGAGGTCGTTGGCGCCGTCGCCGACGGCTACCACCTGATCGACCGGTATGCCCTCCTGCGCTGCGATGCGCTCGAGCGCCTCGGCCTTGCCCTTTCGGTCGATGATTTTGCCGATCACTCGACCAGTGAGCTTGCCGTCGACGACTTCGAGACGGTTCGCCACTGCGTGATCGATGCCGAGATCAGCGGCCAGCCAGTCCGTCACCATGGTGAAACCACCAGACACGATGGCGGTCTTGTACCCCATTCGCTGGAGTGTGCCGATGAAGGTCCTCGCTCCCGGCGTCATCCGAACTTTGCTCCTGACCGTGTCGAACGCTGCGGTGTCGAGCCCTTCGAAGAGCTTCACTCGCTCGATGAGCGACTCGGTGAAGTCGAGCTCACCAGCCATGGCCCGTTCGGTCACCGCCGCAACTTCAGGTCCGCAGCCAGCTTCATCGGCGATGAGGTCGATGACTTCGTCTTGGATGAGGGTCGAGTCGACGTCGATGACGATGAGGTGCTTCGCTCGTCGGCTGAGCCCCTCGCGGTTGACAGCGATGTCGCAGTCGAGGCCTGCGCCCAGCTGGAGGAGCGAGTCTTGGAGGGTTCGAAGATCGTCGCCGCTGACCAGCAACTCGTAGGCCATCACGGGCTGGCGAGCGAGGCGCACGATCCGGTCGATGTTGCCGCCTTGCTTTGCGACTTCGGCGGCAATGGCACCGAACTGCGACGGGGTGACATCGTGGCCGAGGAGTGTGACGACGAGGCCGAGGCTGCGTTCGGTCGGTGTCGGTTCGACGACCTCGAAGTCGACCTCCATCTTCTGCTCCCAACCGAAGAGCAGCAGATCCTTGATGAGATCCTGACCTTTGGGAACCGTGATGATGAGGCTGAGCGTCAGCCGCCCTCGAATGAGGATCTGCTCGACGTCATGCATGCCTGCGCCGGCTACGGCCAGCACCTGCATCAGTTGAGCGGTGATGCCGGGCCGGTCGGGTCCGGTGACTCGCACGAGAATCGTGTCGCCGGTCTTGGCTGACTGTTTGATCTCCCAGGGCTTTGGCCCCGCCGGGGATCGATCATCGTTCGCCGCTGGCTCGCTGGTCTGGACCACGGCGACAGGGTATCGGCATCAGCGTGTGGCGTTCCGCCACCCTGAGTTGCTCGCTGCGCTCACAACATCACAAGAGCGTGTGGCGTTCCGCCACCCTGAGTTGCTCGCTGCGCTCACAACATCACAAGA
>CAYGQE010000002.1:211005-220540 GCA_964351995.1 uncultured Acidimicrobiaceae bacterium
GCGTGTGGCGTTCCGCCACCCTGAGTGGTTGCCCGAAGGGCATACGCTCGCTGCGCTCACAACATCACGTGAAAAGCTCGCGGAGCCATTCGGTTGGCGGAGCTGCCATGAGCTCGGCCGGAGACATGAACGCCACCATCTGGCCGACTTCGATGGCCAGCACACGATCGCAATCGCCGGCGTGTTCCTTGCCGTGGGTGACGATGATCTGGGTTGCGGTGACCTCATCGAGCACCGCTCGGATCAGGCGTCGGTTCGCCACGTCGACTCGGGACAGGGGTTCATCGAGCAACACAACGGGCTGATCGATCACGAGCGCCCTTGCCAGCGAAGCCCGTTGGGCTTGCCCTCCGCTGAGCTCGGAGGCTGCGGCGCCGGCTTGCTCAGCTAGGTCGACGGCTCGGAGTGCCTCGATGGCACGTGCTTGACGCTCGGTCTTGTCGACGCCTCGTGCCCGAAGGCCGAACGCCACGTTGTCGATCACCGAGAGGTGTGGGAACAACAGCGGATCCTGGCGAACCAGACTGACCGGACGACGCTCGGCTGGCATGGTCATGTTGGCATCGGCAACCAGCGTTGACCCGATGCGGACTGTGCCGCGATCGATCGGTGTGTGACCGGCGATGGCGTCGAGCAGCGTCGACTTGCCGGCACCGTTCGGGCCAACGATGGCCAGCGTTTCACCAGGTTCGAGTGCGAAGGCGACGTCGAGTGCGAAGTCGGCCCGCTGCAGCGAAAGGTCGACGGTGACAGCGGCAGGTGAGGTCATCGGCGCGGGACCCACGAGTCGCGCAAGCCGATCAGTACGGCAAGCGACACGGCCAGCATGAGCAGGCTGAGGGCGACGGCTCGGTCGGGGTCGCTGTTGATTGCCGTCGAGACTTCGAGCGGGAGTGTGCGGGTGACACCGGGAACGTTGCCGGCGAAGGTGATGGTCGCACCGAACTCGCCGAGGGCTCGGGCCCAGGCCAGTACCGACCCGGCCACGATCGACGGACGGATCATGGGCAAGGACACTCGCCACCAGCGGTGCAGCGGGCCGGCGCCGAGGCTGGCGGCCATCTGGTCGAATCTCGGGTCGACCGAACGAAGCGCTCCCTCGACGCTCAGCACCAGGAACGGCATGGCCACCACCGTGGCGGCGACCACGGCGCCGAAGGTGGTGAAGGGAAGGCCGAAGCCGAGCAGATCGCCGAGCAACCCGCTGCGGCCGAAGCCGTAGATCAAGGCCACACCCGTGACGACCGGGGGCAGCACCAACGGCACGGTGACGATCGTTCGGATGATCGACTTGCCGGGAAACTCGACTCTGGCCAAGAGGAAGGCCAGCGGTACACCGATCAGGATCGACAACGCAGCGGCGGACAGGCTGACGACGGCCGAGACCCGGATGGCGGTGAGGGTTGCGTCATTCCCGAGCAGCGAGAACAGGCGGCCCCACGGGACTTGAATCAGCAGCCCGAGTAGCGGCAAGACGAGCATGCCGATGCCGAGCAAGGCGATGACGATGATCGATGAGGGAAGCCCGGAGGCTGTTCGGTGTGTGGGGCTGCGTCGCTTCACGAACCGCCCATCATGGCGCAGGACCGAACCCGAGTGAACTGAACAGCGCCTGTTGGGCGATCACGAAGTCGACGAAGGCCTGGGCCTCGGTGTTGTCGGGGTCGATCGGGGCCAGAGCGAGGACGACTGATGCGTCGAGCGACGTGATCCCAGTGGTTGTGACGTCCCCGCCGGCGGCGAAGGCATCGGTTCGATAGACGAAGCCAATATCGGCCTCCCCGAGCGCGACCTTTGCCAAGACCGCTCGCACGTCGGACTCAGCGGTGACGGTGGCGCCGGACAGGTTGATCCCGAATGCCGTGACCAGCTGGTCGGTGGCTGTCCCGCAGGGAACGCCATCAGCGCAGCGAGCGACGAGCAGACCATCGAAGTCGTTGGCGAGGACTCCCAACACCACTTGCGGGTCGTTGGTGGTGATCATCTGGAGCTGATTCGTCGCGTAGGGGATAGGTGTGGCCTCGAGGCCATCGAACAACTCGATCGATGCCGGAGCAAAGACGTGCGCGTTGGCCCCGTCGTCGATCTGACGTCGAAGGGTGTCGCTGCCCGCCAGGTTCAACCTGATGTCAATGTCAGGGTTCTCGGCCTCGAACTTCTCTTCGAGTTCGGTGAACGCGTCGGTCAATGACGACGCGGCGAACACGTCAACCGTGACGGTCGAATCACCGCACCCGGCGGCCATCACCACCAGGGAGAAAAGGGCGGCGAACCGCCGGATCACTCTGTGCTTGGTTCGGGCTCGAGCTCAGCGTGAACAGTGAGCGTGTCGCCTTCGACCAGCTCGACGCCGGAGGCAACGCCGGCCGCCGAAACGTCGGGCAGAACCAGTCGAAGAGCGGTAAGACGGTCGGCGGTGTCGGTGATGGTGGCCGAGGTGATGGCGGTGCGCAGCTTGCGCTTGGCTTCGGACTTGGCCCGGCGAAGCTCGGTCAGCGTTTCGCCAGCGATGGCGAGCAGAGCCGGAGCCGTGTCGCCAGCGTCACCCCGAAGGGCTGCCGAGGTGGGCCACGCTGCGCTGTGGACCGAACCGTCCGCTTCGCGCCACCAGCTCCAGACCTCCTCGGTGGCAAACGGAAGGAACGGAGCGAGCAACCGCAGCATGGTGTCGAGCGCACGAGCCAGTGCGGCCTGAGCCGAGGCGGCGCCAGCGTCACCGGCAGATCCGTAGGCCCGGTTCTTGACCAGCTCGATGTAGTCGTCGGTGAAAACCCAGAAGAACTGTTCGGTGCGTTCAAGCGCCCGGGCGTAGTCGAAGGCATCGAACGCTGTGGTGCACTCGTCAACGAGGTCGGCGAGTCGGGCGAGCATGGCCTGGTCGAGCGGCTCGGTGACAGGCTGATCGAGCGCCGCGACGAGATCGCCCATGCCCAGGGCGAACTTGGATGCATTCAGCAACTTGATGGCAAGGCGGCGCCCGACCTTCATCTGCCCTTCGTCGAAGGCCGTGTCAGTACCGGGACGGCCAGACGCCGCCCAGTAACGAACGGCGTCGGAGCCGAACTGCTCGAGCAGGGCGATGGGCGTGACGACGTTGCCCTTCGACTTCGACATCTTCTTGCGGTCGGGATCGAGGATCCAGCCCGAGAGGCAGGCGTGCTTCCACGGTGCGACGTCTTCTTCGAAGTGTGAGCGGACGGCAGTGGAGAACAGCCAGGTTCGAATGATGTCGTGGCCCTGGGGCCGCATGTCGAAGGGGTAGACGCGGCCGTAAAGATCGGGGTCGTCTTCCCACTTCGCGGCGATCTGCGGGGTGAGCGACGAGGTGGCCCAGGTGTCCATGATGTCAGGATCGGCCATGAAGCCGTTCGGCTTGCCCCGTTGATCGGCCTCGAAGCCAGCGGGAAGATCGGTCGAGGGATCGATCGGCAGGAGGGACTCGTCCGGAGCGATGGGCTCGGCGTAGAGCGGCTCACCATTGCCGTCGAGGGCGTACCAAAGGGGAATCGGGACACCGAAGAAACGCTGTCGGCTGACGAGCCAGTCGCCGTTCAGGCCCTCGACCCAGTTGGTGTAGCGGCTCTGCATGTAGGTGGGGTGCCAGGTGATGGCATCGCCACGAGCAACGAGCTCGGCATTCAGATCCGCCTCTCGGCCGCCATTGCGGATGTACCACTGGCGGCTGGTGACGATCTCGAGCGGCTTGTCACCCTTTTCGAAGAACTTGACTGGGTGCGTGATCGGGCGAGGCTCACCGACCAAGGTCTCGGTTTCGCGCAACATGGCAACGATCTCTTCTTTGCCGGAGTGGATCGTCTTGCCGACCATACGGCCGTAGCGCTCGACCGCTTCAGGTGACATGACCTCGGGGGCCTCGTCGATGAACCGGCCGTTGCGACCGATGACGGCGCGTGCGGGCAGGTTGAGCTCGCGCCACCACGTGACGTCGGTGGTGTCACCGAAGGTGCAGATCATGGCGACACCGGTGCCCTTTTCGGGATCGGCCAGCTCGTGGAAGACCATGGGAACTTCAACACCGAAGACCGGCGTGGTGATGGTCTGGCCTTCGAACTTCGTGTAGCGCTCGTCGGTTGGGTGGGCGACAACGGCAACGCAGGCCGGCAGTAGTTCGGGCCGGGTGGTGTCGATCAGGAGATCTGACCCGTCGGGCAAGGTGAAGGTCAGTGTGTGGTAGGCGCTGGGGCGCTCACGGTCTTCGAGCTCGGCTTGGGCGACGGCGGTCTGGAACGTGACGTCCCAGAGGCTGGGGGCTTCCTGCTGATAGGCCTCGCCGCGGGCAAGGTTGCGGAGGAAAGCCCGCTGGCTGGCCCGACGGGACCGCTCGTCGATCGTGGCGTAGAGCAGCGACCAGTCAACGCTGAGGCCGAGGGAACGCCAAAGGTCTTCGAAGACCTTTTCATCGAGGGCGACGAGTTCGCTGCACAGCTCGATGAAGTTCGGTCGGCTGACCGGGATCTGGCCCTTGTAGGCCTTGCCGTCAGGGCCGAGTGACTCGCGTGCCGGCGGTTCAAAGCCTGCCTCGTAGGGGAGCGACGGGTCGCAGCGGACGCCGAAGTAGTTCTGGACGCGACGCTCGGTGGGGAGACCGTTGTCGTCCCAACCCATGGGATAGAAGACCGACTTGCCGGTCATCCGCTGGTAACGGGCGATCGTGTCGGTGTGGGTGTAGGAGAAGATGTGGCCCATGTGCAGCGAGCCGCTGACCGTGGGTGGGGGAGTGTCGATGCTGAACACGTCGTCCCGCCCCTTGGTGGGGTCGAAGGCGTACGTGGCGGCGGTCTGCCAGGAGGCGGACCACTTCTGCTCGAGGCCCTCGAGGGAGGGCTTGTCGGGGACGGTGCTCATGGCGCAACAGCGTAGAGCGTCGCCCGTCAGCAACTGCTCCTATTTGCCTTCCCGGCAACGGGAAACGACCCCGCTCTACAGCGACGTCGAATTTGGTCGATGATGACGAGGTGACGGCACCACAGATCAGTGAGGGACCTGCGCCCTGGATTCGATGGCTTGCGGTGCCCTATGCGCTGCTGGTCGTGGTGGTCGCTGCTCTCGCCCTCAGCGCGGAATCCCGTGATTCGTTCGTCGAACGCCAAGGAGACGGCGAAGCAATCGAACGTCTGACCACCGACGAGATTCCCTTCGATGCCACGCGGATCATCATCCAGACTCCAGATGGCGCGGTCGAAATCACGACCGACGGCAACCGCATCGTCGGCGAGGACTCGAGTGGCCAGGCCCAGGTCTTGCGTTTGGTGGAGGATCCTGATGGCAACATCGTCGGCTTCCGAGTCAATGCCGACGGGACGTTTTCGCCAGTCCGTGTGGGGGAGAACACCGATGGGGCCACGCTGCTCGTCCCGAATGCCGACGGCAGTTTCGACCTGATCAAGCCAGACGGCACCCGAGTACAAGTGGCTCCTGATGGGGGCGGCGGCGTGGCTGCGGGCGAGTTCGGCGAGGACGGTTTCACGCCGCTCGACCAGAACCAGGACGGTAGTTACCAACTCGACGACGACCTCTTCGCTTCTCCGGCCGACTCGTTCGAATTCGAGGAGGGCGCCGCCCCGTCGACCGGCCCATCACCGAACCGCCCGAGTACGCCTGGGTCTTTCCCTTGGAACACGATCCTCATTGCGGTGGCGGCGGCCGCTGCGCTTGGTCTCGGCATCTGGTTCTTCATGGCCTACAGCCCGAAGGTGAAAGCCGTTGGCGACGTCCCGGTCGACCAGTTGTTTGCGGTCGCGCCGATGGTCCGGCGCGAGGTCTCGAGCGACCCCTGGGCTGCGTTCGAGGAGTACCTGAACGAACTGCTGCAAGAACCCGACCCATCGCAGGCGATCCTCCTTGCGTTCTCCTACGTCGAGGCCGGTGTGAACACGATCCCAGCTCGGATTGCCGAAGAAACGCCATACGAATGGTTCCGTCGCGTTCAGAGCGTCGATGCCGAATCTTCTCCATTGATCCAGCCGCTGCTCGAACGGTACGTCGCCATCCGGTTCGGTGGACATGTTGCCGAGGACCCCGAGCGTCGCCGAGCCGTCAGCGATCTTCGCACCCTCGTCTACACCGTCTGCGGTGCGACGGATCGGCTGACGCTCGCGTGAGCCCAGCATTCGTGGAGTCTTCATCGTGAAGGTCATCGCCGATGTTTGGCCGTTGTTGATCGTCGCCGGTCTGGCCTTCTGTGTCTATGCGGTGATTCGCCTGACTCGCCGCTTTTCGCCGGGCGCAGTCAGTGCCGGGCCGAAGACCCCGCCCGATTCGCTGCTCACCGACAAGACCGAGACTGCTGAGGATCTTCGCCGCATCGAGAAGCGTCTCGACACCCGACCAGGATCGATGATCGAACGCATCCAGTCGTCCTGTGTCGAACTCGGCGTGCCCACCGAGGGCATCCCGCCGTTGACCCAACCAGATCAACACATCGACCTGCTTTTGCGACGGCTCGAAACGCACCTCGGTTTGGGCACTGCTCATCAGGCGGGCGAACTCGCAGGCGATGGGCCATCGAAAGGAATGTCACCATGAGTCACGCTGACGTGCAGCAAGCGGCGAACCGCATGCTCGATCAGATGGAACGTTTGATCGTCGGCAAGCGGCCGGTGCTCGAATTGATCGTCACGGCGCTGCTGGCCGACGGGCACGTGCTGCTCGAGGACGTACCTGGTGTTGCCAAGACGGCGACCGCCCGAGCGCTCGCAGAAGCTGCCGGTATGCACTTCAGCCGGGTGCAATTCACGCCCGACCTCATCCCGTTCGACATCACGGGTGCCTCGACGCTGGGCGCGAACAACGAGATCGAGTTCGTTCCTGGACCGATCTTCGCCAATCTCATCTTGGGTGATGAGATCAACCGGGCACCCCCGAAGACCCAGTCGGCGCTGCTCGAGGCCATGGAAGAACGCCAGGTCACCATCGACGGCACGACGCGCCCGTTGCCCGATCCGTTCATGGTCATCGGCACGCAGAACCCGATCGAGTCCGAAGGCACGTACCCGTTGCCCGAAGCTCAGCTCGATCGTTTCTTGGTGCGGACCGGTATCGGTTATCCAACCAATGAGGCGGAGGTTGACATCGTGTTGCAGCGGGCTCGTCGCGGAGCCGACCGCATGCCCCTCGATCCCGTGATCGACGCCGCCGGCATCCGGCATCTTCGTCAGCGTGTCGAGGAGGTGCACATCAGCGAGCCTGTCGCCCGGTATGTGGTTGGGTTGGTTGAAGCGACCCGAGCCAGCACTCGTACCGAGACGGGTGCCAGCCCACGCGGCTCATTGGCGTTACTGAAGGCCGGACGGGCGCGAGCCGCAATCCAGGGACGCTCCATGGTGCTCCCCGACGACATCAAGGCCATGGCTGTTCCCTGTCTGGCTCATCGTCTGATTCTCGTGCCCGACCAATGGGTCAGGGGCGTCAAGCCAGAGCAGGTGGTGCACGAGGTGCTGCAGCAGGTGCCGGCGCCGGTGGCGGTCGACAACGTTGCATCAGTCTCCGCGCAACCGGCTCCGCCCCAACCAGCTCCCGCTCAGCCGACGGCGGCGCCTGCGATGCAGCAAGCGCCGGCGGTGCAGCCAGGACCAGCGATGCCACCGAGCCAGATGCCACCCAGCCAGGGTGCGCCACCGCCACCTTCGCCCTGATCAAACGTGAGTCGCCACCTCACCTATCGCTTCTGGGTCTGCCTGATCGCAGCGGTCACCGGGCTGGTCGGTGGCTTCCTCGCGGGCATCCCCGAGCTGCTGGCCCTTGGTCTCCCGTTCTTGGTGATGCTGGTGCTGTCGGTGGCCGAAGGGTGGTGGCCGACGGTTCGAGTGCTTCGGGCTCAACCGTCGATCGACCGGGCTGTCGAGGGGGATGTGATCACGCTCGACATCGACGTGTTTGCGCCGCAACGCGTGCCGTGGGTCGAGCTCGAGGTGCAGGTCCCGACCACGGTTCTCGCGGTTGACACTTTGCGGCGGACCATCTCCGTCGACGGTAATCGGCGGCTGCAGATTCCGTTGAAACTGTTGCAGTGGGGTGTGAGCCGACCCGACTGGTTGACCGTGGTCAGCCGCGATCGCTTCGGGATGACCGAGACCGTTCAGCACGTGCTGATCTCCACGCCGATCCGTGTGCATCCACCGACCGAGAAGTTGGTGAGGTTGGCGCCGCTGGCGAATCCGCGCCAGATCACCGGCGACCATCGCAGCGTGCGCCGTGGTTCAGGGACCGAGCTCGCCGAGATCCGGCCGTTCCGTCGAGGTGATCCCTTGCGAGCGGTGCATCCGCGCCTTTCCGCTCGGCGCGGTGAACCCATGGTGGCTGAGCGCCACGTCGAAGAAGCCGCCGACGTGATCGTGTACGTCGACGCCGTGCAAGACATCGGCGACGAGAACGACTCGACGCTTCGGTGGACGGTGACGGCGTGCATGGCGTTGGCGCAGCGGCATCTGCGTTCGATGGATCGAGTGGGCATCATCGGCCGGAGCTCCGGAGTGCGGTGGCTCGAGCCATCGCTCGGGCGGCGAGCGTTGCACACGATTGTCGACACGCTTCTGGCCACGACCACGGCGCCGATCGTCGGCATCTTTCCGTCCACCCGGTCGATCGACATCCCGAAGAACGCGACGATCATCGCCATCAGCCCGCTGCTCTCTCAGGTCGTGATCGACGATCTGACGGCTCTTCGGCGCCGCGGCAACGAGGTGATCGTGATTCGTCCGGACAAGGTGCCAACCGGGGAAGTCTCTGGAACAGCCATGCGGATCTTCCGGGTCGAGAACGAGATCACTCGACGCCGTCTCGCTGATGCTGGCGTGATGGTCGTTCCTTGGGATCCGACCTCGGCGCTCGAGCCCGTCATCCGACGTCTTGCGGCGAGCGCTCCAAGGGGTAGGTCGCGCCCATGACCAAGCGGGAGATGTTCGGTTCGAGTCCGGCGATCGTCGCAATCGCGATCATGACGTTGACGTCGGTCCTCGCCACCCTCGGCACCCATCCGGTTGGCATGATCCTGGTGACGCTGATCGGTGTCGCCATGACCTTGATCACGATCGACAGCGGCGGTCACTCGCTGCTGGTGCTCACCGCTGGGTTCTTGCTGTTCGCACTCGGGTTGGCGATCGAGCGGGTGGGGGCCGAAGGTCCGGTGCCGTGGGCGTTGGCTGGCGTGGTGGCGTTGGCGTTCGGGGATGCTGTGCGGTTGAGCTTCGCCGAACGCCGTCACGGCGTGGTGGAGGACGAAGTGCACCGCAGTGTCCTCGTTGGCTTGCTGGTCGTGTTGATCTGTTCGGTCGTGACGGCTGCGGTGGTGGCTGGGCTCGCAAGTGTCACGGCCAACGCGAACTGGTTGTTGGTGCCGCTGGCGTTGGCGCTGGCAGTGATCGGCCTCGTTGGTTTGGCGATCGGGGTCAGCAAGTCGCCCGGTCAGCACGACAAGCGGCGTTGGAAGCCAGGCGAGCGGCTCATGGCGCCACCTCGCTCCGCCTCGGACGACCCGAGCCTGAAGACCTCCGCCCCGCCGTCCCCGCCTCCTCCC
>CAYGQE010000003.1:0-36232 GCA_964351995.1 uncultured Acidimicrobiaceae bacterium
GGCCCGTTGTGCCCGAGGTGTAGATCAAGGTGGCGATGGTGTCCGAGGACAAGTCGGCAAGCCGAGCGGTGAGCAGATCACGGTCTACGGCACTGCCTCGTTCGGCCAGCCCATCGAGATCGCCATTGTCGATCGTCAGGAGCTCCTTGCACGGTGCCTCGGACCCGACAAGGCCAGCCATCTCGGCGGTCTCACACACCATGACGTTCGCCGAGCTGTCCCGCAGGATCCACTCGATTTGTTCCGCCGAGGAGGTGTCGTAGATCGGGACTGTTGCCGCGCCGATGGCGTTGATGGCGAGGTCGACTTCGAGCCACTCGACCCTGGTGGCCGACATCAGGGCGACTCGGTCACCGGGTTCGACGCCGAGGGAGATGAGGCCGCAAGCCAGCGACTCGACGCGCTGCCAGACCTGGGTTGCCGACCGATCAACAAAGCGTGCTCCTTGTCGAACGGAGACCATCGCCTGGTCAGGCCGGCTGTCGATGGTCGTCAGCAGAGGAATCAGGAGGTGGTCCACCGATCCTGGTGTTCCGGTGCTCTCGGTCGCGCTGGCGTTCGTCATGGGTGTTTCCTCGGCTTGGTCGGGCCAGAACTGGCGGATGTCTCGACGCCGCGAAGCGTATTGAACACGGGCATGGCGACACGTCGACATGCGACAAGCGACGCCTTTGGCGGTGAAAATAGTCAGCGCTAAGTCGCCATAAGTGAGGCGAGAGGTGGCCAAAGCTCTCACGAAGCTGGACCGCTCACGGTCCTGGCATGTGGAAAATCGTGCTCTCGATCGTCTTCGGCCTCGGCGTGGTACCTGTGACGTCGCTCCCCGTTGCTCCGTCGGTCCTGCCGGCAGAACAACTCGAACCAGCACTTGTGATGGTCGACATGCCGGAGGACCTCCAAGAGATGGCCGAATGGGCCGTCGATCTGTTCGATCAAGCCGATCTCGATCTCCCGAGGCTCCGATTCGTCCATCACCTCGGGGCCACCGAGCCATGCCGGGGTCGGCCTGGGCTTCATCGAGTGGTCGATGATGTGAGCGTGATCGAGATCTGTGCCACCGAAGCGGACAAGCCAACCCGTGTGATGGTGTTGCACGAAACGGCTCATGCCTGGGCAGCCCATGACCTTGCCCCAGAACGAAAGAGTGACTTCCAGCAAGTTCGAGGATGGACCCACTGGCGCGACTACGAGGCGGCACCGTGGCACGAGAACGGCACCGAGCAGGCAGCAGAGATCATGGTGTGGGGACTGATTGACGAGCCGTTGAAGATGGCCCGGATCTACCAAACGAGCTGTGACGAGCTCGAAGCCGGCTATTTGGCGCTCACCGGAACAGCACCGCTGAACGGGTTCCGGGACCTTTGTTGACGACTACCAGCGTCTCATTGCGCTCATCTGTCTCGCGCATCATGAGCCATGCTGTTCGTTAAGTCATCCGAAAGGCCATCGTGATCTACTCATGGCATGACGAGGGCGAGCGAGGAGAGCGAGTTGCCAGGGGCCGAGTTCGAGGATTCGACGACGGTGCGGTTTGGTGTTCTCGGCCCGCTGGAGGCAACGGTCGGCGACACCGAGGTTCGGCTCGGCGCGCCCAAGCTGAGGGCCGTGCTCGGGGTGTTGGTGGCCAATCGTCGGAGTGTGGTGTCGACTGATCAGCTGATCGATGCCCTCTGGGGTGCCGAGGTCGCGCCGAATCGGCAGAACGCTCTGTGGGTACACGTCTCCAACCTGCGTAAGACGCTCAAGCCCGAGGTCGAACCCGCAGCTCCGATGCCCGAGATATTGAAGACGGTGGCGCCGGGCTACACCCTCAACTCAGAAGCCATCGAGGTGGATGCCGACGTCTTCGAGCGGCTTCTGGTCGAAGGTCGAGCCCTTGTCGATAGCGACCCCGCTGCGGCCTCGATCGTTCTTGCCGAGGCGCTGGCGCTCTGGCGTGGACCGGCGTACGCCGACTTCACCTACGAACCGTGGGCCCAGGCCGACATCTCCCGGTTGGAAGAGCTCCGACTTGAAGCGGTGGAAACTCGCATCGACGCCGATCTCCGCCGCGGTGCGGCTCGTCACATCATCGGCGAGCTCGAAGGATTGGTTCGCCTGCACCCCACGCGCGAACGGCTGGCGGGGTCGCTCATGCTTGCCCTTCATCGAGCGGGTCGAGCTCCCGAAGCGCTCCGGGTCTATCAGGGCCTGCGAGGGCGGCTGGCCGAGGACAGCGGGATCGAGCCGTCGGCGGTGCTTCAGCGCCTCGAGCACCAGATTGTCGTTGCTGACCCCACGCTCGATGACGCTCGAGAGGGCGGCGACACGGGGCTGTCGGTACGGGGTTACGAAATCCGTCACCGGATCGCCAAAACCGCAACCGGTGCCCTCTACCAGGCGTTTCAGCCAGCCATCGGTCGCGAGGTGGTCATCAAGGTCAACGGAGCTGAGCTCGCTGACGATCCGGTGTTCGTCCGCGACTTCGATCGGCTCGCACAGGCCATCGCTCGTTTGGAACACCCTCACGTTGTTCCGCTCTATGACTACTGGCGCGAACCAGGAGCCGCCTACCTCGTGCTGCGCCAAGTGACGGGGCACACGCTCGCCGCACGGATCGAATCGGGACCGCTTCCTTCGTCAGAGCTCGCTCGTTTGGTGGATCACGTCGGTGCGGCTCTGGCGGCAACGCACCGTTCCGGGTTGGCTCACGGTGACATCAACACAGACAACATCCTCATCGACGATGCAGGCCATGCCTACTTGACCGGGTTCGATATGGCAACAGCGAAGCTGGATGGTGCAGCGAAGCTGGATGAGGCACCGGGCGGCGTTGTTGCGGTGACAACCTCAACTCATCGAGCCGACGTCGCCGCCTTCGCCGATGTGGTTGCGCAGGCGGCAACCGGCCGATCCGGTGACATCACCGATCTACTCGTCGGGCTCGACGGTCGACTTGCAGAACTCCTGTCTTCTGCACACGATGTCACCGACGCCACGCCGCTTGCGCTCGATGCGGCGGCACTGCGTTCGTCAGTGATGGAAGTGCTCTCGGGAGAACGAGCTGGCCCGCCGACCGTCGTCGATGAGAATCCCTACAAGGGATTGCGAAGCTTCTCGACCGCTGATGCACCGGACTTCTTCGGTCGTGAACGTTTCGTGGAGCGGCTGGTGGCTCGACTCGGCCGAGGCGGGCCGATGGGCCGCTTCGTGGCGGTGGTCGGACCCAGCGGAAGCGGAAAGTCCAGTGTGGTGAAAGCCGGTTTGATCCCCGCATTGCGTGGGAATGCGGCGCCGGGATCGAGCGATTGGTTCGCCATCGAGATGGTGCCAGGAAGAAGTCCGTTCGACCAGCTGGAATCGGCGCTGCTCGGTGTCGCCGTGCGCCCGCCATCGTCATTGTTCGAGCAGATGCAGGGCAATCGTGCCATCCAGCGTGCGGTCGATCGTGTGCTGCCCTCGCCGGACAGCACGCTGGTGATCGTGGTGGATCAGTTCGAAGAGCTCTTCACCCAGACCGCCCCGGACGAGGCCGTCCGCTTTCTGGACGCCCTCGTTGATGCCACCACGGACGAACACGGTCGGATTCGTTTTGTGGTCACCTTGCGCGCCGACTTCTACGATCGGCCGTTACGGCACAGAGGCGTCGGCGAACTTCTTCGCAACGGCACCGAACTCCTCACCCCGATGTCGCCAGAAGATGTCGAGCGGGCGATCTCGGGGCCGGCGGAGCGCGTCGGCGCTGTGTGCGACCCGGCCCTGACCAGCGAACTCATCACGGCTGTGGTCGATCGCCCGGCAGCCCTCCCACTGCTGCAGTACACGCTCGCCGAGCTGTTCGAGCGACGCTCCGGCAATCGGCTCGAGATCAACGCCTATCGCAAGATGGGTGGCGTCTCCGGCGCTCTGGTCCAGCGAGCCGAGGCGATCTTCCAAAGTCTTCACCCCGATGAACAGCGGGCCGCTCGCGAGGTCTTCTTGCGTTTGGTGACTGTCGGCGACGGTGTGGGCGACACCCGCCGGCGCGTCCTGATGTCTGACTTGCTATCACTCGGCGAAGGTCGTCATGTTGCTCGCATCACCGAGCAGTTCGGCCGCCATCGACTGCTGGGGTTCGATCGTGATCCGGTGAGCCGCGGCGCAACGGTGGAGATCGCCCACGAAGCAATGATCACCGCCTGGGAGCGTCTCGGAGGCTGGATCGAGGAGTCCCGACTCGATGTCCATGCCGAGCGCCGCCTTGCCGAGGCGGCAACGGAGTGGATCAACCACGCATCCGATCCCGCGTTCCTCATGGTGGGGAATCGACTGGCTCGATTCGACGGATGGCTGACCGAACCCCCAGTCGGTTTGACCGCCGAACAGCGCGACTTCCTGCAGCTGAGTGGCGTGGCGGAAGCCGAACGCCGTGCAGCACGAGATGCTGAGCGTGAGCGATCGGCAGCCCTGCGGCGGCGTTCGAAAGTGCTGGTGGCGATGGCGGCGATCATGGCGCTGGTGGTGGCGCTCGGGTCGGTGGCGTTCATCCAACAACGCCGTGCCTCTGATCTCGCATCGGAGATCGAACTCATGACCCAAGCCAGGGCTATTGCGGCCACCTCGAGGGCTGTTGGATCATCAGATCCCGAGCTCGCCGTCATGCTGGCCATCGAGGCGGCGCGGGTCACCTCAGATCAAGGCGAGGTCACGCCGGAAGCAATGGATGCACTGCACGCAGCCATCTATGCCAGCCGTGTTGCCTATCCGGCCGACACGGGGCCCGCAGTATTTCGATCGGCCGCCGGTGGCGGCGTCTTCTTGATGCCACCCAATGAACTCATCGCACTGGCGCAGGGCGCGGTCAGCCGTGGGCTGACTGCGGAGGAGTGCCAGGCGGCTGCGCTGCGGGACTGCTCTGATCCGCGAGATTCCATGCCATCGGGGCTCGTCATCGCCGGTGGGGCTGACGCGTATGCCGGTGGGATCATCGATCGCCCGCTCGCCGGATCACGGGTCAAGATCACGCAGCCGAACACGTTGGACATCGATGGGCTGCAGGCCGAGTTCGGTGCGTTCACCGATCGCACCGGCATCATCGTCGATGTCGAGGGAGCCAGGACCGACCAGGGCGCTCAGCAGGTGGACGTCCTGCGGGGAGATGAAGACATCACCATTGGTCCGCAGCCCGGCTACCTCCAGAACATTGCCGGAGTGCAGCGGGGGATTCCCGCCATGGATGTCTCGGCGTACCTCGATCGAGACGTGTTGGAGCAGACCTACGGTTCCTATCTGACGAGTCTGGTGTCGATCGGTGCCGACGGCTCGTGGCCATCGTCTGCTGGGCCCGTGTATGGAGTGTGGACAAGCCTCATGCCAAAGTCGCTGCTGTGGTACGCGACGGAACTGACCGACACCCTCGAGGGCGGGGTCCCCGACACATGGGACGACATGATCTCGGCAAGCGACGAGTTCGTCGACAATGGCATCAGCCCTTGGTGCTTGACGATCGACGATTCCCTGGCTCCGGGTTGGCCGGCGACTGATCTGCTCGAATCTGTCGTCCTGCGCTCGGCGGGTCCGGAGGTGTACGACGCGTGGGTCAACCACGACATTGCTTTCGATCACCCTGATGTGGTGGCCGCTGCGAATCAGGCTGGCGAGATTCTCTTCGCCGACGGCTATCTGGCTGGCGGATCTGCCGTTGCCGCTCGGACCTCGTGGTTCGAGGGGCCCTTTTCCCTGACGGCCAGCCCGCCGCAGTGCGCTTTCACTTCGCTCCCGGCGTTCCTGCCCGTGGTCGTCGGGCCCGAGAGCATGCAGAACGTCGCCGTGACCGATTTTCCTACGATCGATCCGGACTTTGCCGAGTGGCGGATCGGGGGCGGAGAATTCGCGATCGCCATCACCGACCGGCCCGAGGTGCGGGCGGTGATGGAATTCATCGTGTCCCCTGAATTCGGCTCGGCCCGAGCGAGCGCAGGGATCGGATTCGTACCGCCCAGCATCGGTTTCGATCTCGACAAGATCTCGAACCCGACCGACCAGCTCGTTGCGAACATGATTCGGCGATCACTCGAGGCTGGCGCCTTCCGCTTCGATGCCTCGGATCTCATGCCGGCCCAAGTCGGCCAAGGTTCGTTCTGGTTCGGCATGGTCGACTGGTTCGACGGTGGGCCGCAGTCCACCGAACGAGTCCTCGCCGAGATCGACAGGAGCTGGCCAGGTAGCAACGACGCAGCACTCGATGGGTTACCCGTCGGTGAGATCATCGAGCCGGGCAGCTACGAACTCGATTCCCTCGGTGTGCCCGTCACCATGAACATCGAGGGCGAGTGGCGCATTCAGTACAACCAGGCGGGGCACACGGCTCTGTCGCATCCAAATCCTGACAGCAATCGGCCCGGCGACCGGGACCTCGTGCTGCTTCGGCCGACGTTGCTCGCAGATCCGACTCGGCCTCAGGCCCAGATCGGAGAGCAGGTTCCGTGGCCGCTCGATGACATCGACGGTTGGCTCGAGAACGTCATCGACGGCGTCGTCACCGAGACACCACCGACGCAGGTGATGGTTGGCGATCGGACGGCGACGTACTTCGAAGTGGAGGTTTCCGACCAGGCAATCTGTGGGGCCTTCGGTTTCTGCGTCGGCTTCATCATCAACCAGATCTTCCCCGACCCCGTTGGGTTGAGCGGGTGGTCCTTCGAACCGGGCTTCCGCCACCGAGTGTGGTGGATTGACGGCGGAGATGAGCCACCGCTGGTGCTCTTGGCAAACACTCGGAGCGATCAGACCGACTTCGAGATCGAGGCTGATCAACTGATCGACGGTCTGGTGATCGGCGAGGTTGGTCCTCACCCGAGTGCAACCGAGTGAGGCCAACGTCGGCGGGTTCCGCAACGAGAAGTGCTGTGCCGCGATGTCGATGGAAGGGGCGCGGTTGAAGACTTTCTTCGACCGTGAGTTACGGTCCGCTCGGGGGGGCGGCTGCATGAACTTCAAGGTTCTGGGAAGCTTGGAGGCCCGGCGCGACGGCAACGTGGTCGAGCTTGGACCGAATCGTCAACGGGCGCTCTTGGCCGTGCTGCTGACAGCGCCGAACACGATCGTGCCGACCGATCAGATCATCCAGGCGCTGTGGGGTGATGAGGCCGTCGGCAGGCGGAACGCCTTGTGGGTGGCAGTCTCGGGTCTGCGGAAGAGCCTCGAGCCTGAGCGGCCACCGCGCACCGAAGGGACGATCGTGCTGACTCGCGGCTCGGGGTATCTGCTCAGCATCGACCAAGATGCCACTGATGCCATGCACTTCGATCGGTTGGTCACCGAAGGTCGCGCCGCAGTCGACACCGACCCAACCTTTGCATCAGCGACGCTGAGCGAGGCGCTTGGGTTGTGGCGGGGTCGGGCCTTCGAGGACTTCATGTTCGATTCGTTCGCCCGGGACGAGATCACCCGCCTCGACGAACTTCGGCTCGAGGCGACCGAAGCGCGCCTCGACGCCGATCTGAACCGAGGGCTGTCCAGAGAGTTGGTGTCGGAGTTACACGCCCTCGTTCGACAGCACCCGCTGCGAGAACGTTTCACCGGGCAGCTCATGGTCGCTCTGCAGCGTTCCGGCAGACAAGCAGAAGCTTTGCGCTGCTATCAGTCGCTGCGCTTCCAGCTCGCTGATGAGCTCGGCATCGAACCTTCTGGCGAGATCCGACGAATCGAAGAGCGAGTGCTCAGCGGTGAAGACGAAGTGCTTCCGGCCCACGCCGCCACGATCAGAGCAACCGGTGCGGAATCCGACCTCGCCATACGGGGCTACGAACTGAGCGACGAACTTGGCCGAGGGGCGATGGGAGTGGTTCGCCGCGGCTATCAACCGACCGCTGGTCGGTCGGTGGCCATAAGAATCGTCCGCCCTGACCTCGCGAACGATCCAACGTTCATTCGCCGCTTCGAGGCTGAGGCGCAACTCATTCCGCGTCTCGAGCACCCGCACATCGTGCCCCTCTACGACTTCTGGCGGGAGCCAGACGGTGCGTACTTCGTGATGCGACTGATGACGGGTGGGAGCCTTGCTGATCGGTTGCGGGGCGAACAGCTGAGCAGCGAAGAGGTGGCTCTGATCGCCGAGCAGCTGGGGTCTGCGCTCGAGGCAGCACACCGGGCCGACGTGCTGCATCTTGATCTGCGCCCAGGCAACGTTCTGTTCGATGATCTCGGTAACGCATACATCTCTGGTTTCGGTGTCGCCGTATTGAATGCGATCCCCCAGCCCGAAGGGGCCACCGATTTGTCGGCACGGTTGTCGACCCGACCATCGCCGGAACAACTCGCAGGTTTGCCCGGCTCGGTGGCGACTGACGTCTACGCCCTCGCCGTCGTCCTGGCAGAGGCGCTTATCGGGGGAGAGAATCGGCCTGACGAGCTCCGCCGTGGGTTGGGGGCGAGGGTCCGCTCGGTCTTCGACCAAGCAACCGACCCCGATCCAGATCGCAGACACCGAGCAGTTGGCGACTTCGTCGCTGACTTCGTGAGGGCGTTACGCGATGTCGACCTCGCCCCGCAGGTCGAGGCAATTGCGATGACCAATCCGTACAAGGGTCTCCGGGCGTTCGATGGCATCGATGCTGCCGACTTCTTCGGTCGCAAGGCGCTTGTGGATCGCCTGATCGAACGTCTCGGAAAGCCCGGGCACACGAGTCGTTTCGTCGCCCTTGTGGGCCCCAGCGGAAGCGGAAAGTCCAGTGCTGTCAAGGCGGGTGTCGTCCCGACCATCCGGGACACCACGGTGCAGGAACGCCATCGACGTACGTGGTCACGATCACACCAGCCCCGCACCCATTTGAACGGCTGGAGGAGGCGCTCCAGAGCATTTCCGTTGACAGGCGAGCTTCGTTCCTGGCTGAACTCGCTGGCTCGAATGGTGGAATCGCACGCGCCGTCGCTGCAGCCCTCCCCGAGCAAGAGTCTCAGTTGCTGCTCGTGGTCGACCAGCTGGGGGAGATCTTCACACAGGTCGATCAGGAGACTGCTCGGCGTTTCCTGGATGCACTCGCCGAGGCGGTGCAGGATCACAACAGCCGAGTCCAGATACTCGTCACTCTTCGGTCGGACTTCTTCGACCGGGCACTCCGGCACAGTGGCCTCGGCCAGCTGCTGCGACACGGGACCGAGATCATCTCGGAGATGGCAGCCGAGGAGCTGGCGAGCGCGATCGTCGGGCCACTCGAACGGCCGGGGATCACCATCGAGCCGCTTCTGGTCGCTGAACTCGTCCGCGAGGCCCTCGGGCACCCAGGAGCGTTGCCACTGCTTCAATATGCGCTCACCGAACTGTTCGACGCTCGCCGAGCGAACCTGATCACACACGACGCGTACCGATCAGTCGGCGGAATTTCGGGGGTCTTGGCTCAGCGGGCTGAGGGTCTACTGGCAACGCTCGGCGTTGAATCGAAGAACGTCGTTCGAGAGGTGTTTCTCCGACTGCTGACCCTCGACGACGGAGGAGGGCCAGACACTCGCCGCCGGGCCTTGCGAACCGAACTCGAGCAACTCGACGTCGACCCCCGAGTGCTTTCTGATGTCCTGGACGCCTTTGGTCGGCATCGGTTGCTCAGCTTCGACCGCGACGCTGTCACGCGGGGAGCAACTGTGGAGATCGCGCACGAAGCGATTCTGACGGAATGGACTCGGCTCAAGGACTGGGCCGATGCCGCGCGAGACCACATCCGGAACCAGCGACGCCTGGCCTTCGCCATGCACGAGTGGACCGCTGCGGACAAAGGCGATGACTATCTGCTGCGAGGCGGTTTGTTCGGCCAGCTCCGGGCATGGGCCGAAACTGCGACGCTTTCGCTCTCGGCTGACGAGCGGCACTTCTTGGAGGCCAGCGCATCAGCCCACGATCTCGAGGTACGCGAGCTCCGTGAGCGGCAGCGGCAGGCAGCGGAAGCGGAAATGCGCATCGCAGCCGAGGAATTCCGACTCGCATCGCTTGCTGTCCTGGAACGAGACGCCGAGCTCGCCATGCTGCTCGCGGTGCAGGCGGTGAAGGCGACGGCACCGATGGGCTTCGCCACCGAGGAGGCCATCGATGCGCTGCATTGGGCGCTGCATCGCGTCGGGGTGGCGTACCCGGTCGGGCCCGATGGGGCCTTTGCCGTGAGATCAGGGCCAGAGGGCCTCGAAGGCGTCTTCATGATGACCCCGGCCGCGCTCGTTGCACTTGCGGAAGCATCAACGAATCGGGAACTGACCGAGCGTGAGAGCCTCGAAGCCTGCGGGCGACGTGTTCCCGATCCAATTGAGGTCCCGGAGGGCGCAACCCTTCGCCACGGACGCGAGAACTACGGCTTGGTGCGACGTGACGTACTCCCCGACCATGCGGTGTCAGCGTCCCGGCCGTTGGCCGGCACCCGAGTGACCGTCGCTCGAAGCAGCGCCGCCGGACTGCAACCCGGTTTCATCGCCGAGCTTCGGCAGTTCACCGACATCACCGGAATCGACGTCACCGTTGTCCCGAACGAAGACTTCCAGACCACGCATGCGTTGGTGTCTGGCGAGATGTCGTCGATGCCTGATGTTTCCATCGACTACGGACTGCCGCCGACAGTGCTTCGACGTCGGGCCATTGACCTCGGCACCTACCTCGACCTCGATGTCTTGCGGTCAGACTTCGGTGACTACCTGGTCGATCTGTTCTCCACCGAATCCGAATCTCGCAGCGCCTTGCAAGCAATTCCGGTGAACCTCTTCATGAAGGGGTTGGTCTACTATGCCAAGCCGGAATTCGAGGCCGCCGGCTACGACATTCCGACGACATGGGGTGAGTTGATGGAGCTCTCCCATCAGATGCTTGCCGAGGGTCGGACACCTTGGTGCTTCCAGTGGGAGGGGACCTACTCGAGCGGTTGGCCTGGGTCTGACTTTCTCGAGAGTCTTGTGTTGCGGGTTGGCGGGCTTGCGTTCTACGACCAGTGGGTCGACGGCGTTGCGGCCTTTGACAGTCCCGAGATCAAACCAGCGGCACGATTGGCGAGCGCCATCTTCTTCAGAAGCGGCCTCGTGCTGGGCGGCTCGCAATCGATCAGTCGGGAGCATTTCTCGACAGCACTCGACAATCTCCTGCCCGTGCATCCGACAACGGCAGAGATCGGACCACGGTGCATGATGGTCGATCAAGTTGCACCTTTCATCCAGCTGATCGGCCAGACGCAGCGGCCGAATGCCTGGCCAACGGCGGCTGGCAGTCCTACGACCGGACGGCTTGGCGAAGACGTCGACTGTTTCGTCCTTCCTCCCGTCGAGTCGGACGGGGTGCGTGTCACCACAGGCTCGGGCGACATGGCGGTGGCTCTCACTGACCGTCCGGAGGTTCGAGCCTTCATGGTCTATGTCGCCAGCCCGAGTTGGGGGACCGCCTGGGCGAGAGGAAACGAAACCTTCTTCTCCGGTAATCGCCGCTTCGACCCGGCCGCATATGCGGTCGATCGTGAGCGTTCTGATGCCGAGGTTCGGCTTCGGATCCATCACGCAAGCAGGACAGCACTGGAAGCAGGAACCTGGAGGTACAGCGCCTCGGATCTGATGCAACCTGACATCGGCAAGTGGACGGCCGGCATGGTTCCGGGAGCGTTTCGGCAAGGAATGCTCGACTGGGTCGATCAGGTCAAGCCAATCGAGGAGATCTTGGCGGACATCGAATCAGCTCGCCGAGCAGCCGCCGAATCCGGCGACGGACCGATGGTGCCAGCCGTTGTTCGGAGTCGATGACTTTGCCGATCTCGGAATGAAATGTAGGTTCCACCGGGGATGAAGCGAGAACGTCGAGGGGACCAGCAACATGCGCATCGGGATCAACGCAACGACGCAGTTGGGGCGAACGGGTCCGGCTGGTTTTGTCGAGCATGCGGTTGCGGCTGAACGAGCAGGTTTCTCCAGCTACTGGCTGGCCGAGCACCCGACCGGCGGTTTCGATGCCCTGACGGTGCTCACCATGGTCGGGCAGTCGGTCGAGAGCATGGAGCTCGGAACCGCCATCGTGCCGACGTATCCACGGCACCCCGTGGTGCTGGCTGGTCAGGCGCTCACCACGCAGGCCGCGATCAAGACCAAGCTGTCGCTCGGCATCGGCATGTCGCACAAGTTGATGATGGCCGACCTCGGGATCGAGGACGACAAGCCAATTCGACATCTGAAGGAGTACCTCGCGATTTTGATGCCGATGATCGAAACGGGCGCCGTGGACGCTTCGGGCCAGACCCTTTCGGCCAAAGCGACGGCGTTTGCCCATCCCGAGCATCCACCTGAGGTCACCGTCGCCGCTCTTGGCCCGCAGGCGCTTCGGGTGGCAGCCAAGCATGCGGCCGGCACCAACCTTGCGTGGTGTGGGCCGACGACCATTCGCGAACACATCGTCCCGACCATCACTGATGCCGCCGACAAGGCGGGCCGACCAGCGCCACGGGTCATTGCCACGTTGCCGATCTGCGTCACCGACGATCCCGAGACGGCGCGCAAGACGCTGACAGCGAACACCGAGATGTACACCACGCTGCCGTCGTATCAAGCAATGTTCGAACGAGAGGGTGTCGAGACGACCGGTGAACTCGGGATGATCGGCAACGAGGAGCAGGTCGAGCAGATGCTGGCCGACCTCGCCGATACGGGCGTCACCGATTACGGGGCGTCGGAGTTCGGGTTGAACGCTGACGATCGTGCTCGCACCAGGTCACTGCTGTCGCGGCTGGCCAAGGCGGCGACGTGAGGGGCTACAGCGGCCGGCGTCGGAGCGTGACCACGCGATGAGCAACGCGCCAGCCCGCCTCGGTCTTCACCACGTCGTCGTAGTACGACGCAGTGCCGGCGAGGCCCTTGGGCTGCAGCGCAACGATCCGGAAATTCAGCTTCACGCCGTCGGCAGTCTCGTCGACATAGATGTTCGTCATCGTGTGGGTTCGGGGGTGCTTCGCATCCTCATCCATGAACCGCTTGATCTCCGGCAGACCATCCAGCAACGGAACGCCGAGATCGGTCAAATCGAAGACCGCATCGGCGGTGAAGATCCTGTCGAGCCCATCCCAGTTGCGATCGTCGATCGCGTCGCCGTAGCGACCAGGAAGCTCGTGCAATTCCAACCGGTCAGCAACAGAGAGCGAGTTGTTGGGTGTGATAGCCATGGCCAACAGTACCGAAAGGCAGCAACGTGACGACCTTCGATGAAGTCCTCGAACAAACCCTCGGCGAGATCGACTTCGATCCCGAGGCGCTCAAGGCTCGCTATCTCGCCGAGCGCGACAAGCGGCTTCGCCCCGACGGCAACAGCCAGTACGTCGAAGTCGCTGGCGATTTCAGCAGCTACGTGGACGATCCATACGCCAGCCCGATCGAGCGGGAAGCCCTGACTGATCACACCGACATCGTGATCATCGGCGGCGGTTTCGGTGGGTTGCTCATGGGCGGCCGACTGCGCGAAGCGGGCTTCGACGACATCCGCGTCATCGAAAAGGGCGGCGACTTCGGCGGCACGTGGTACTGGAATCGCTACCCCGGGGCGATGTGCGACGTCGAGTCGTACTGCTACCTGCCCATGCTTGAAGAGCTCGACTACATCCCGAAGCACAAGTACTCCTACGCGCCAGAGATCATGGAGCATTCGCGCAACATCGCTCAGCACTACGGGTTGTACGACAACGCGCTGATGTCGACCGAGGTCACCGAGATGCGCTGGGATCACGACGCTGGTGTCTGGCACATCGACACCAACCGAGGCGACCGGGTGACCGCCAGGGCCGTCATCACCGCAGCAGGCCCGCTGAGTCGGCCGAAGCTGCCAGGCATCGAGGGCATCGACGACTACCAGGGTCACACCTTCCATACCAGCCGCTGGGACTACGACTACACCGGTGGCGACAACGCTGGCGGGCTCACGGGTCTTGCCGACAAACGAGTCGGCATCATCGGTACCGGTGCCACGGCCGTCCAGTGCGTTCCCCACCTGGGGGAGTCGGCCCAGGAGCTCTTCGTCTTCCAGCGCACGCCGTCGTCGATCGACGTGAGGAACAACCGAGAGACGCCAGAAGACTTCGCCGATTCGCTCGAAACCGGCTGGCAGTACCGGCGGATGGAGAACTTCAACCGGATGGTCATCGGTGCAAAGACGGATGTCGATCTCGTCAACGACGGATGGACCGACATCTTCCGGAACCTCACCGGCATCGCTGCCAAGACCGCCTCAGAGAAGCTGGGACGGCGGCTCACCGGGAAGGAGAAGGCCCGGCTGATGGAGATGGCCGACTACAAGAAGATGGAGACGATCCGGCGGCGGGCCGAGGAGACCATCGATGATGCGGAAATCGCAGAACGGATCAAGCCTTGGTACCGGCAGTTCTGCAAGCGCCCCTGCTTCCACGACGACTACCTACCCACGTTCAATCGTCCCAACGTGCATCTCGTCGACACCGAGGGCAAGGGCATCGATCGCTTCACCGAGACCGGGCTGGTCGCCAACGGTCAGCACTACGAGCTCGACTGCATCATCTTCGCCACCGGTTTCGAGGTGGGCACGTCCTACACCCGGCGAGCCGGTTACGAGGTCGTTGGTCGAGACGGTCTGGCTCTCAGCGAGAAGTGGGCCGATGGGCTGCGAACCTTGCACGGCATGCAGACCGCCGGATTCCCGAACTCGTTCCACATGGGCTTCACACAAGGGGCCGTGACGGTGAACGTGCCGCAGACCCTGAACGAACAAGCCGTGCACATCAGCCACATCCTGGCCACCACCCGTGACCGTGGAGCCGACGTGGTCGAGGTGACGCCCGAAGCCGAGCAGGAGTGGGTCGATGAGATGATCGACAAGGCGCGCCTCGGTGAGCGGTTCCGAGCCGAGTGCACGCCCGGCTACTACAACAACGAGGGCAAATCCGGCAACGGCAACGGCTTCTTCGCCGCCAACTACGGGGCGGGACCGGTTCAGTTCTTCCGAATTCTCGAGGACTGGCGAAGCGACAGTTCGCTGCCGGGGTGCGAACTCAGCACCGTTCCGAGCGATGGGAGCCCGTCATGAGTGAGCAGAGCATGAGGCCGGGTCGGCTCGAGGGACAGGTCGCCGTCATCACCGGAGCAGGCAGCGGGATCGGAGCGGCAAGCGCCCGACGCTTCGTCGAAGAAGGGGCCAAGGTTCTGATCGCAGACATGACCGACAAGAAGGCCGCTCCACTGGCTGATGAGCTTGGCGAGAATGCTGAGTTTTTCCAGGCCGACGTGTCGCGTGAAGACGATGTCGAGGCGATGATCGGTGCGGCATTGTCGAAGTGGGGGAGCGTTGATGTGGTGTTCAACAACGCTGGCTTCGGCGGGGCGATCGGCCCGGTCGAGACGCTCACCGTCGATGACTTCGACATCACGTTCGATGTCCTCGTCAAGGGCGTCTTCCTCGGTATCAAGCACGCCACGCCGATCATGCGGGAGCAGGGATCGGGTTCGATCATCAACACCGCCTCGGTCGCCGGCCTCCAAGCAGGTTGGTCGCCCCACTTGTACAGCGTGGCAAAGGCCGCTGTGGTCCACATGACCAAGTCGATGGCACTCGAACTCGGCGACTACGGCATTCGCTGCAACTGCATCTGCCCGGGCATCATCGCGACACCGCTGGCGGCTGGCTTTGCCAAGGCATCGGATGAGCAGTTGGCGGAAATGAAGGACCGGTTCGGTCGCACGCAGGTGCTCGGCCGGATCGGTGACCCCATCGACATCGCCAACGCTGCGGTGTTCCTGGCCAGCGATGAGTCGAGCTACATCACTGGCCACGCCCAAGTCGTCGACGGCGGAGCGTTCGCTGGGAAGCCGTGGAACAAGCAGCACAAGAACATGACCGCCGCCCGCCCAATCAAGATGTATCGCCCCGACGGTCGCTAGTTGGCGCTCGGACAGCACGAGCGACCGAGAGGTTGGGTTCTTCCTGACCTCCAAGCCGTGGCAAGCTCTCCCGAAGGTCAAGAGAACGTGGAGGGAACCACATGAAGCACGCCAAGTGCATCGCCCTTTGTCTTGTCTTGCTGATTGCTGCCGCTTGCTCCGAAGGGGGCGAGGCTGACGGCCTCGGCGAGGTGGTAGGTAGCACGGCCGAATCCGGTGATGCCTCTGCCGAGATCGCTTCCGGTGATGGTGCAGTTGTGGAGCCGGATGACACACCCGGATACGAGCTCGTGGCCGAACCTATGTCTCGCAGATTCTCTGTCTCGCCCGATGGGCGGTGGATTGCGGTTTTCGAGACGGAGCCTGCCTACCTCGCCCCGCTCGCCGACATTGGTCCCGGGGGAGTTGGCGAACCGCCAGCATCCGCAATCTTTGCCCCTGAGGGGCCGGTCGTGGGTGCAGCGTGGTCGCCAGACAGCACTCGCGTGGTGCTTGACCCGAGTGACAGCATCGCCGAGGGCGAGCCGAACGAGTTGTCACTCCTCGGAATCGACGGGGAGTTCTCGGTCTTGGTTCCACAAGACGAAACGGTGAGGCGTGGATTTGTGACCTGGTCGAGCGCTGATCGTGTGGTCTTTGCGAACTTTCCGCGGCAAGAGCGGAACGAAACGTCCACGCCGTGGTGGACCGTTGACCTCGTCGGCGAGCCTCAACCGCTCGGCACCCCGGACGGCAATCCCATCGGGATCGTTCGGTCTCTCCGAGTGAGTCCCGACGCAGTCATCGGCTACGTGTTCGAGAGCGATGAAGCCCGGGACCCGATGTTGTTCGTTCTCGACATCGATGGTTCGTCGTTCGAGTTGCTCCCCGGAACCGAGCAAGATGTCGAAGCCGAGCCCGGCATCATGATCGACGTAGCTGGCGATCTGGCGCTCGTCAGTCATGGAGCGGAACCGGTCGAAACGCAGTTGGGTGATGCTGGTGACTACGCGACACCAGCCTTGGTGGACCTGACAGATGGAACTCGACTGCCGTTGCGTTTCGGGTCCGACAACGACGGCATCGACGGGCCACTCGACGCTGAATTGTCACCGTCTGGCGACCGCATTGCCTTGGTGATGCGACAGCGGGTCGACGGTGCCGTGGTGACGCTTGTGCATGTGTATCGCACCGAATCGGTGCGGGACAACGGCGGGTTCGAGGGCGTGGATCACACCGAAGCCGTGGTGCCGTTCCTTTCCGATGGCGCAAATGCCGTCTGGCGCGATTCCGAGGCCCTGATGATCGTCACTGAGAGAGCGGTGCTGCGCATCGATCTCTGAGAGAAGCTTCAACTCACGGGGGTGAACTCTGCGGTCATGTGCTTGATGCCGTTGATGAAGCTCGAACGGAGGTAGTCGGGTTCACCGACCATCTGGATGTCGGGAAGCGTGTGAAGGAGCTCGCGGAAGATCGTTGCGATCTGTCGACGGGCGAAGTGAGCACCGAGGCAGAAGTGTGGGCCAGGTCCCCCGAAGCCAACGTGAGCGGAGGCATCTCTGGTGATGTCCATCTCATGGGGGCGGTCGAACACCGTTTCGTCTCGGTTGGCCGACCCGTACCACAGCACCACTTTGTCGCCTTCGTTGAAGGTGTGATCGCCGAGTTGCACGCCGTCTTGGGTGACGGTGCGTCGGAAGTGAATGACGGGGGAGGACAGCCGAACGATCTCTTCCACGGCATCGCCGATGCGACCCTCGAAGTCCTCCATCAGCAATGCTCGCTGATCGGGATTCTCTGTGAGAAGCCGAAGCCCGTGGCTGGTCGAGTTACGCGTGGTCTCGCTTCCGGCAGCGCACAGCAGCACGAAGAAGGAAGCGAGTTCGTCGTCGGTCAGCGTTTCACCATCGACCTCGGCGTTGATGAGTGCGGTGGTGAGATCGTCGGTGGGATTTTCTCGACGTTCGGCCGCCATGGTGTGCATGAGCTGAGCGAGTGCTCCGCCAGCGTTCAGGTAGGCCTCGATCGGATTGGCACCTTCGGGAATGAACTCGGGGTCGCCGTTCGACAAGATGATGTTGGCCATGTCGAAGACCAGGTCGTACTGGGATTCGGGAATGCCCATGAGGTCGCAGATCAGCGCAACCGGCAACTTTGCTGCGACTTCGGTGACGAAGTCGATCGAACCTTTGTCAGCGATGCCGTCGATGACGCTGCGGGCCTTGGTGACGATGTCGTCGTTGAGTTTCTCGACCATGCGCGGCGTGAAGCCTTTGGCCACGATCCGGCGGAGGCGGGCGTGTCGAGGATCGTCCATGCTGATCATCGAGCCGAAGAACTCGCGCATCTCGATGGGCAGGTCAGCGATGTTCGATCCCTCGCCTGAACAGAAGAGTGCCGGCTGCTTGCTTGCCGAAACCACGTCGGCGTGGCGGACCAGGGAGTAGAAGCCGCGGCCGGCGGGCATGACGATCTCACCGTCGATCTCGAGGGCTCGCTCCTCGCTGAAGAACAGGTCGTTGCTCGCTCGGAGTTGAGCGAAGACACCTTCCCGCGTCTCGCGCTCGCTGGCCCAGAATCCTTCGAGATCGGTGAGGGTCGAGGTGTCGAAGCTGGCGTTCATGTCTGGCTGCATGAGTCGCAACAGTACGTCGGTGCAGTCATCGGTACCAGAACTGCGGCGTGACGGCGTTGCGGGCGTGACCGATCATGGGTCCATGGTCACTGGTGCGTGCGAAGCCTTCGGCGCAGACTGGCGGTGAGGAAGCATTCCCGACACTGATCTCCCCAGAGGACGTCGCCTTGGAACTCTCAGCACCACCAAGCAAGATTCTGATACCGATCGACTTGTCGAAGCGCTCCGAGTTGGGGGTTGAGTACGCCGCCACGCTTGCAGCGAGCCTCGGCGCCGAGCTGTTGGTGCTGACCAACGTCGTTCTCACCGAGCGCCAGGTTCTCAAAGGGCTGACCGAAAGCGAGAGGCACAGCCTGGAGGAGGCAGCGTCTTCGGAGATCCATCGGATCGTCGGCGTGCGAGCCCCCGATGTTGCGACCTCCATGACGGTCACGTTCCGGGCCTACCCATCCGACGCGATCCTCGAGGTTGCCGACGCCGAGCATGTCGACATGATCGTGATCGCCAGCCACGGCCGCTCGGGTGTGAAGCGTTTGATGTTGGGATCAGTGGCAGAGGAGGTTGCTCGAAAGGCCACGATCCCCGTCGTGATCGTTCCCGCCGGTGCCGAGGGCTGACACGCTCAAGCACTCCCCGGGGACCGACACCCGATTCAAGCGTGAAGGGACTGAGAAACCATGAATACATCACCGAACATTCACCGCATCGCTGTGATTGGACTGGGCAAGATGGGAGGTGGACTGGCCCGCAACCTCGCCCGCCATCCGGACTTCGACGTTCACGTGTTCGATCCCTCCAGCGATGCTGTCGACCGCTGCGTGGAGGAAGGCGCCCGGGGCGCGATGAGTGCTGAAGCAGCATCGGCGGACGCCGATCTGATTGTCACCAGCCTGCCGATGCCGTCAGATGTGCTCGAGCTGTACACCTCTCTCGCCCCGCATCTGTCTGATCAGATCATTGTGATGGACACGTCGACCATCGACCCGGGCACAGCTTCTGCTGTGGCCGCGATCGTGGGCGAAGACCGATTCGTCGCATGCTTGCTCGGCAAAGGTCCAGCTCAGGCCGAGTCCGGGGTTCTGCCCCTGTTCGTCGGCGGCGCTCCAGCAGCGATCGATCGGCTCGGGCCGGTGTTCGATTGCATTGGTGACACGGTGCACCATCTGGGCACGGTCGAAGCGGCGACGGCATTCAAGTTGGTGTCGAACCTCATCGGGATGACGAATCTCGCAGTCCTTGCTGAGGGATACGCCATCTGTCGGCGGGCCGGAGTCAGTAGCCAGTCGTTCACTGAATCGCTGGCCGACACCGGCGGTTGGTCCACTCAGGCTGAGGTGCGTCTCCCATGGATGATCAGCGACGATTTCGCTCCCCGATTCCCGGTCACCTTGGCGCTCAAGGACATGCAACTGACGCTGGCTTTGGCGAGCGGATGGGGGATGGCTGCTCCGGTGGGGGCAGCGGCGCTGTCACAACTGGCGAGCGCGGTGGCCAACGGGCACGGTGGTGCCGACGTGGATGTCTTGCTGGAGATCATTGATCCACTCCGCTCAGCGCGGGAGACCTGAGGCTCCGCTCAGCTCCTCATGCCCTCGGCCGCGGCCTGTGACAACAGGCCGTGCAAGGCTGTCCCATTCAGAGCATCGGGCAGATCGAATTCGACCAGAGCCACACCAGGCTCGGCTGCGCTGACCCGTGCGCCAAGCGCACGGAGCGGTCCGACCCCAGCGGGGACTCGATGGTTGTGTGTCCATCATCCGGCGAGGGGGATGCGCGGACCCAGGGCCGAAGGTCCCGCCTGCTGTTGATCTGGCGTTGAACATCGCCAGCTCGCCGTGATGCGCCGCTGGGACGTTGCTCTCATGGCTGTGCCTACGCAGCCTGGTCGATCGGTAGGGTCGCGGAGTGACTGTGACCCGAAGTGAGGATGCGCTCGACAGCGCTCCGCGAGCCGGGCTGGGAGCCAAAGAACTGCTGGTGATGATCTCGTCGATCATGGCGCTGACGGCCATGGGCATCGACCTGTTGTTGCCCGCCTTCGACGACATTCGGACCGCGTTCGATTTGCCGGAAAACTCCAACCAGGTGTCGCAGGTCATCACGGTGTTCTTCCTTGGCCTGGCCATCGCCCAACTGGTGTGGGGGCCGTTGGCTGACCGATTCGGACGCAAGAAGATCCTGTACTGCAGCATCGCTATCTACATCTTCGGTGCCGTGCTTTCTGCGGTCGCTCCCAGCTTTGGCTGGCTGCTCGTCGGCCGTTTCGTCTGGGGTACCGGCGCCGCGGGAACTCGGGTCGTTGCGATCGCCATCGTTCGGGACAGTTTCGACGGGTCGAAAATGGCCCAAGCGATGTCGCAGATCATGGCGGTGTTCGTTCTCGTGCCGGTGTTCGCCCCGTCCTTCGGTGCGCTTCTCCTGGCGCTCTTCAACTGGCAGTCGTTGTTCTGGTTCTGTGTGATCTGGGCTGGCTCCATCATGTTGTGGAGCTCGCGCCTGAACGAAACGCTTCGGCCAGAACATCGTCGCGAACTCGAGTTCAGTTCGGTTGCCTCTGGCTTCAAGGTGGTGGTCAGCAACCGAATCACCTTTGGCTACACCATCGCCACGCTGTTCTTGCAAGCGGTCTTCACTGCGTACCTCGGGAGCTCCGAGCGCATCATCAGCGACATCTTCGATCGAGGCGATCAGTTCCCGTTCGTCTTTGGCGCAGTGGCGATTCTCTTCGGTGTAGGCGCCATCATCAACGGACAGGTCGTTGGTCGTTTTGGTATGTATCGGCTGATTCGTGTGATGTTCATGGCGGCCATGAGCGTGGGCCTTGTGTTGTTGGGCATTGCTCTGCTGACAGATGGGCGTCCGTCGTTCTGGCTCTACATGCCGCTCCTCGGCATCATGCTGTCGATGTTCATGTTCCTCATGCCCAACTTGAACACCGCAGCCCTCGAGCCGATGGGAGCAGTCGCAGGAACCGCCACCTCGCTCACTGGGGCTATCCGCACTGCCGGCGGTGCGCTGCTCGGAGCGGTCGTTGACGCACAGCTGGGCGACACGGTGCTGCCGTTCAGCATTGCCATCGTCATCTTCATGACGCTGGCGATTGCCTCGAGCCGTTGGGCCGAACGCGGCCAGGTCCTGAGTTGACCGATCAGTCGAAGAAGCGTGCGGTCGTGATCGGGGGAGCAAACCTCGACGTGAAGGCTCGCAGCCACGCCAAGGCGACCCCACAAACCAGCAACCCCGGTCATGGTTCGATGACGCCGGGTGGCGTCGGTCGCAACATCGCCGAGAACATCGCAAGGCTGGGCGACCAAGTGCACCTGATCAGCGTGGTCGGGCGTGATCCGATCGGCGACAGCTTGCTCGCGCACACATCGGCTGCTGGCGTGCGAGTCGAGTACGTGGCCCGCACCGACCAACCAACGGGCACCTACACCGCCGTGCTCGACGCTGACGGTGAACTCATCGTGGCGATCTCTGACATGCAAGCGCTCAGCGAGCTCGGACCGCAACAACTCCGCAATGCCCGAACCCTCATCTCGGCCGCTGGGCTCTTGGTACTCGACGGCAACCTGACGCTGGAGGCCTTGGACTTCGCACTCGATCTTGCCGATGGCGTTCGAGTCATCTTCGAGCCGGTCAGCGTGCCGAAAGCCGCAGCACTCAAGGGTGCGATCGACGACCGGATCTACGCCGTCACGCCCAATCGTGACGAGCTTGGTGCGCTCGCCGACCTTCCCACCGGCACCGATCGTCAGGTGCGGGCGGCCGCCGTTTCACTGCACGACAAGGGAGTCGAGCTGGTGTGGGTGCGTTTGGGACGGCGGGGCTCGCTGCTCAGTACCGCACGAGATGCGGTCGAGATTGCGGCAGTGCCAGCCGAAGTCGAAGACGTCACGGGGGCCGGTGATTCGATGCTCGGCGCGTTCTGTCATGTCTTGCTCGCAGGCGGCTCCCCGGAAGAAGCCGCTCGATTCGGTCACGCCGCCGCAGCATTGACCATCGCCAGTCCGCACACCGTGCGTCCAGATCTGACCCCACGGCTCGTCGCAGCCGCTCTCGAACAGGAGAAGTCAACATGACCACCCCACACCCAGACCTCGTGCTCACCGAGGAAGTCGCCCAGGCATTGAGCGACGGCGCCCCCGTTGTTGCCCTCGAGAGCACGATCATCAGCCACGGCATGCCGTTTCCCCAGAACGTCGAAATGGCGACCGAAGTCGAGCGGATCATCAGAGCAGGAGGCGCTGTGCCAGCCACCATTGCCGTGCTCGGCGGAAGGCCTCGGGTTGGCCTTGGCGCCGATGATCTCCATCTCTTGGCCACCAGCCCCGACGTCTCCAAGGTCAGTACTCGAGACCTGCCATTTGTCATCGCCAAGGGAGCCCACGGTGCCACCACGGTGGCGTCGACGATGCGACTGGCATCGCTTGCTGGCATCTCAGTGTTCGTCACCGGTGGACTCGGTGGCGTGCACCGAGGTGCGGAGCGGACCTACGACGTCAGCGCCGACCTGACCGAGTTGTCGCTGACAAACGTCGCCGTCGTCTCCGCTGGAGTGAAATCGATCCTCGACATCGGTCTCACGCTCGAGGCGCTCGAGACCCTCGGCGTGCCGGTCGTGGCCTACGGAACCGAGGACTTCCCTGCGTTCTTTTCTCGCATCAGCGGCCACGCAGCGCCGATGTCACTCGACACCCCGGCCGACATCGCCGCCCTCATGGCTGCCAAGTGGAACCTCGGCCTCGCCGGGGGAGTGGCCGTGGTCAATCCAATTCCCGTCGAAGACGAGATCCCCGCAGAAGACATCAAAGCCATCATCGAACAAGCCCTGGCTGACATGGATGCCAAGGGCATTCACGGCAAGGAGGCAACGCCGTTCTTGCTCGGGCGGATCGTGGAGATCACACAGGGTGCCAGCCTCACGGCCAACATCGCGCTGGTCAACAACAACGCACGCCTTGGCGCTCAGGTCGCCTGCGCATACGCACAAAGCTGACGGCGTCGGCGCTCGGTGTCGCAGCGCGTGGCCTGTGCGCGAATCTCCCACCCGGGTGTGTACTTTTCTCACAGGCTGATGATTTGCATTGCGGATTTTGGCACCACGCGTTGAAGGTCAGAGGTACGCTCGGCGGGTGCTGGCCGCCGTCCGTGATGCGTTTGTCGGCGACGGTGAGCTGACCGAGCGCCAGGGTGCGCTCCTGCTCGCAGGGTCAGGCGCCATCTTCAGCGTGACGGCCATCGCTGTGGCCGCGGTCGATGAAGCCAGCAGCTTCCAGTTCCTGACCTATCGAGGAGCTTCGACCGCACTGGCAATGCTGCTGCTGATTCTGGCAAGACGCGGCGGCCGACGAGTGTCGTTCGCTGGCGTCACACCGACGGTGTGGCTTGCCGGTTGCGTTCTGGGCGCCACGTCGATGCTCTACATCCTCGCGCTGTCAGGCACATCAGCGGCCACCACGCTCTTTTTGCTGGCCGCTGCGCCCGTGTTCGCGGCACTGATCGGCTGGGTTCTGTTACGTGAGCGGGTGGAGCGAACAACGATGGTTGCGATTGGGGTGACCCTCATTGGTGTTGCGATCACGGCGAGCGCTGGGCTCGAGGTCGGTTCGGTGGCGGGTTTGCTCTTCGCCAGTGGCATCCCGGTGACTGTTGGTTGTTACAGCGTGCTGATGCGCATGGTGTCTGGTGTCGATCCGGTGATTCCCACGCTGATCGCCGGCTCGGTGCTCGGGCTCGTCTCGGCTGTCTTTGCTCTCGCCGATGGAGGCCTGATCATCAGCCCGCGTGACGCATCGCTCGCGTTCGTGTCCGGGGGGATCGCGCTCGGTGTTGGATTGCCGATGTTCAACCTCGGCCACCGTTCTGTGGCTGCCGCTCGGGTCCCGTTGTTGTTGATGACCGAGGTCGTGCTTGCTCCGCTCTGGGTGTGGATCTGGCCGGGTGAGACACCCGGAGCTGCGACGCTGCTCGGAGGAGTTGTGATCATCGGAGCGGTCACCTGGTTGATGCTGGTCTCCAAGCAAGGGCACAACACGGCTCCCAGCAGCCGCGTGGCCGCCATCCCCGCTGACCCTGACGCCGCGGACGCAAGTTCAGCGCCTTGACGATCCGACCGGTGGCCCGACGATCCAGCGCAGAACCGACGCTGCACTCGTGCTGTTCGCATTGTCGAGGATTCGGAGCTCAACCATTCGCTCAAGGGTCTGCTTGGCGAAGAGGTCGGGGAGCGTCGGCAGTCTTGCGTTGCCCGTGCGAGTCTCGTCAGCGGTGAGCAGTGCTTTGACGACGTAGTCGAGCGTTCGGCGAGACAGCGATGTCCCTGCGCCCCGAGCGAGATCTCGAGCCGAACGAGTCAGCCGGTTGACCGTTCCTGTCGCCCCGTCTTGTGGCTTGACCCGTCGCCATGATTCGGTGAGGTGTTCGAACAGCACCCGCCAATCGGCGGCGGTGAGAAGAGGAAACGCCGGGTCGATCCGGCGCAGCTCGCGGGCCGGACTG
The DNA here is from genome assembly GCA_964351995.1 of uncultured Acidimicrobiaceae bacterium. Lineage (GTDB taxonomy): Bacteria > Actinomycetota > Acidimicrobiia > Acidimicrobiales > SZUA-35 > SZUA-35. The sequence goes on from CAYGQE010000003.1 coordinate 24,977, forward strand.
GGAACGGCTTCGAGGTCAGGCTCGACGGGCTCGCTGCGGTCGGGGACCTGGGGCGCGGCCGCTTCGGTGGTGTCGGCGCCATTCATCGGGAGCAGATAGGCCTGACGTCCGGTGCTGATCTCGCCTTCGGGTACCGCATGGCGGAGGAAACGTTTGAAGCTTCGGTGGCCGAACCAGTCGTCGCTCACCTCGGCGCCGAACTCCCGTTGCAAAGCCCAGGCCAGGCCGGCGAGATCGGTCGGACGGGTGATCGACACCCACCGTCCGCGCAAGAACGCTCCAGCGTCGGCCGCCTGACCAGCGAGAGCGTTCGCCACGACCTCATGGCCCTCCCCGCTCTCGGCCACGGCTTCTTGGTCAATGCGGTCGAGTTCGGTGCGAAGGTCTTCGGCGATGTCGTCGATGATGGCCAGCAGGTCGGCCATACGCGTGCTGAGCACATCAACAAGGGGAGGGAGCGCACCGTCCTTGCTGTACGTCTCCTCGTGGGTCAGTTCGCCCCAACTGTCTTGCAGCAGAGTGCGGACCTGCAGCTCGCAGACCACGGGCGTCTCCCCGACCTCGATGCCGAGATTGACATGCCACGCTCGGTAGCCCGAGTCCTTCGGGGCGGTCAGGTAGTCACGCTCAGATTTGGGATCAAGCCAGAGGCCACCGCCTGCAACTCGAGGCAGGGCATCCAGCGCGGTCTGGACCATCTCGATGTCGCGCACGTTCACGCACGTCACCCGCAGCCCAACCAGATCGTCGATGGCGTCGGTGATGTCGTCGACACTGGTGATCTGATCCTGGTAGCGGGGTTGTTGGACCTTGCGCCACGTGCGGCGTTTCGACTTGACGCGGCCCGTCGTACTGCGGATCCGTGTGAGGTCTCGGTCGGTCAGCAGGCCGGTGAGGGCCCGGTCGAGCGATGCTTCAGCAACAGCGAGGGCCGGTTCCAGTACCTCGGTACGCAGACCGTCATACCAATCACCGAATTCGGAATAGCTCAGTTCGGTGACGAGGGGAGGCGAATTCACGATGGGGCACCGTACCCCTGGTTCTCGAAGTGGTCAGGGTTGCTCGGATGCAATGGCCGCCCTCACAGGTCGGGCCGGACCAGGATCTTCACGTGCCGGTCGGGGTCAGCCAGATCAGCGAAGGCCTGCGGCACTCCGTCCAAGCCCACTTCGCCGCTGATCAGCTTCGAGCCATCGATCCTGCCTTCGGCCAGATCGTGCAGTGAGGTCACAAAGTTTTCCGGCGTCCAGCCCAACACGAACTGCAAGTTGAGGCGTTTCGCTATGCCGAGGAACGGCCGGATCGTGTCGGGAGGCATGCACACGCCGGCAACCAAGATCTGCGATCGCTCCGGAGCCTCCTGCATCAGATTGTCGATCATTCCCGGCACGCCAACTGCGTCGTAGATCACCGGCGGCGTGATTCCGTCGCCGGCCGCACGCCATGCGTCGCCCAACGAAGCAGACCTCGGGTCGATCACTTCGGTTGCGCCCATGGCGAGTGCGAGGTCGCGGCGCACCGATGAAAAGTCCGAGGCGATGATCGTCTCGACGCCTCGATTGACCAACGAAGCGATGATGGCCAAGCCGACGGGTCCGGCGCCGGCCACCAACGCAATGCGGCCGGGTTCGATCCAGGATTCTTCAACGGCATGGAGGCCAACGGCCATGGGTTCGGTGAGCGCCGCAACCAGAGGGTCGAGCCCGTTTGGGATCGGCACAAGCGCTTCGGGACTCAGCAACATCTGCGACCCGTAGCCGCCGGGGTAGTCGTTGCTGTAGCCGGGAACGTGGCGCCCGGTTGCGGTCTCGAGGAACGGCATGGCGACGTAGTGTCCGTCGAGATCGATTCCAGTGACATCGGCTCCGACGTCGAGGATTCGGCAGGAGACTTCGTGTCCCATCACCAGATCGCGATTGGGGTCGAAGTTGGCACTGAAGGTCTCGGCGCCAGCGACCTTGGCTGTCTCGACCAGTTCGTGTGCGTGGTCGACCGTGTGGAGATCAGAACCACAGATGCCGCATGCAAGGGGTTGCACCAACACCTGGCTGGCTGTCGGGACCAGATCGGGGAGGTCATCGACGACCATGGCACCTTGTCGGAGAACGGCTGCTTTCATCGGAAGAGACTGGGGCAGCCCGTCGTCGGCTGTCAACATCGGGTCGACCTCGATCAAGTTGGCGAACGACAACGATGTTGCGGCGCTCTATCGCTCATCGACCGGTGGCAGAACTGCCATGGTCGTACCGAGTCGGGCTTCGCGACCAAAGGAACCGCCTGCAAGACCGGAGTTCGCAGCGTGCTCGACGCCGTTGAGTCGCTCGATCCCGCGCAGGTGTTGCGTCAGAACCGGTCGAGTGTCGTGCAGTACGTTGGGGTGATGCAACCCTTCAGCCGAACCCAACGATGGAAGATCGTTGCATTGCACTTCGCTCTTCGAGGCGGGTTCGTCGCCGTCGTTCTGCTTGTTGCGCTCGTACCCGGTGTTTCGGTTGTTGCTTCGCTGATCGTCGTGTCGTTGCTTCTGTTCTCGTACTCAGCGGTGTCGACGATGATGGTGCCGGCCAGGATGAAACGGCCTCGACCATCGGGTCCGCCTGGGCCGACGTCGGGTGACCGCTATCCGCTCGCGCCTCGACCACGCCGTCCATCAGGAGCGTTAGAACATCCGTTGCCTTCCGAGCCTGCCTGAGCTCGAGCAACCGGATGGACCGTCTGCACTTGACCGGGTCGACCCGATGGTCGACAGCGGGAGGGTTCGGTCTGTGGGTCGGTCACCGATGACCTAGCGTGCAGCAATGACCCGTGTGCTGGTGATTCCCGGCTTGGCTGCTACCGATCGCTCGACACAGCTGATTCGGTCGTCGCTCGCGCTTCGTGGCCACCATGCCCAACGATGGCGCCTCGGGCGAAACACCGGACCGAGTGAGGAGACGGCATCGGGGTTGGCCGATCGGCTCCAAGAACTGCACCGGCGTGACGGTGAGCCGGTGGCGCTGGTCGGCTGGAGCCTTGGCGGTTTGTACTCGCACTGGTTGGCCCGAGAGCGGCCGCATCTGGTGCACAGCGTCACCACGTTGGGAAGTCCACTGGGAAGTGTCGAGCGGTCACCTCGGGCACTCAGCGTGCCGACCACCTCGGTGTACACCCGCGGAGATCGGGTGGTGCCCTGGAAGCGTTCGTTGCTCGACACCCGCTTTGATCGTCACCAGAACGTCGAGGTCCGTGGCTCGCACTTCAGTCTCGGTGTCGATCCTGCGGTGCTGTTTCTCATCAACGATCGGGTCGAACAGAACCCGACATCGTGGAAACCGTTCCGCCCACCGACCATCTTTCGCCTCGCTTTCCCGACGGTGTCGGAACGGGCTCACGACGGGTAATGACATGAGCGGTCAGTGTTTGCTCATGGGCTCCCGCGATGAAGGTCGCAACGAGGGCGAACAGCAGGACTTGGCTGATCAGGGTCCAGAGAGCGAACGACAGCAGGGCAGTGCCTGACGTGATGTTCGGGGCCGTGAGTGAAGCGGGGTGTCTGGTCGTCCATGGCATGGCAGACGCCAACGCACGGGCGGCGGTCAATGCCGAGCTTGCGCCTCATGTGGAGTCCGCTCACGCTGACGAGGACAACCCGGAGGACTTCTAGCCCGGCAAGCCCCATCGAGTGGTAGCTCTCCGACGTTGCGGCAGTTGATGATGTACCCCGTCGTCGAACATCTCGGTGACCGGTACCTGTTGGCGAACTGTTCCAAGTGGCAGCTCAACGTCACCGCGGCCCTCGAGATCGGTCCGGGGGCGCGTGATCAGGATCGTGATGTCCCACACGTTCGACTGGCTCAGGCCAGAGGAGAACCAGCACCTGCTGATGCCGTCTGCTGACGGGTGCTCGTCACCGGAAGCAATGCGGAATCGATTGGGATTCGGCATGGACTACGGCGCCGGTGGACTGGGCTTCTGTGACTCAGCGTCTTTCTTGGTGGTGGTGCGCCGGAGTGGCGAGGTCATTGCCAATCCATTCGGATGAATGTATTGTCGCTAAATGGGCACCGACGACCAGCGATTCCTGGAGGGCTACCTGCCTTACGTCCTTCGCAAAGCCGACCAGACGCTCTCGGCGCCGTTCTACTCATCGCTCGTGCAGCACGGAGTGTCGCGATCGGAATGGCGGGTTCTGGCCGTACTCGCCGAGCTCGGCCAATTGTCCGTGGTCGAGCTCGCCGAGGCGGCGCTGAGCCCGCAACCGACTGTCACCCACGCCGTCGCCCGCCTGGAGAAACGCAGCCTCGTCACTCGAGCAGTCGGTGAAACCGATCGACGCCAGCGCTTCGTGGCCATCACCGAATCGGGCGCCGCTCTGACCGAGGTCCTCGTCGCCGAGGCACGCCAGTTGTCCGAGCGGGCCCTTGACGGTGTCGGCGATCTCGCAACGCTCGTTGGTCAACTCGAAAGACTCATCGGTCGTGTCGAGGCGAATCTCGCATGACCTCGACGCATCACCGCGGCCCACGGGTGCGCTGCATTCATCGACTCCGCCAACCCGCCAGGAGGCAGCCATGAACGAATACGACCCGACGCCAGCGCTCCGTCGGCCCTTCAACCTGTCGAGGTGGATCGAGGACCATCGCGAAGAACTCGTTCCTCCCGTGGCAAACAAGCAGGTTTGGCGCGATGCCGACATGATCGTGATGATCGTCGGCGGCGGGAACGAACGAAATGACTTCCACGATGATCCTCGCGAAGAATTCTTCTTCCAGATCAAGGGGGACATGAACCTCGTCATCTGGCCTGAAGCTGGTGCCAAGCCGCACGACATGCCGATCCGGGAAGGCGAGATCTACCTGTTGCCTCCTCACGTCCGGCACTCGCCTCAGCGTCCCGATCCGGATTCGATCGGTCTGGTCGTTGAATACCAACGAGACATCGGCGAACTGGATGGTTTCGAATGGGCGTGTCCGAATTGCTCTCAGCTCGTGCATCGAGTCGAGCTCCAAGTGCAAGCAATCGACCGCGACCTTCCGCCGCTGTTCGCTGCTTTTCATACCGACGAAGCAGCTCGGACGTGTCCCAGCTGCGACACGATCCACCCCGGCAAGGAGGCGCGCCTGTGAGCGCCTCAACCGCGGCCGAGCTCGATGCCGCCGACCCTTTGGCGAGGTTCCGTGACGAGTTCGAGCTGCCCGCGGGCATCTACCTGGTCGGCAACTCGCTCGGCGCCATGCCGAAGCGAGCTCGGACGTTGGTATCGAACGAGCTCGACCGCTGGAGCACCCTCGGTGTGGAAGGACACTTCACCGGAGATCTGGCCTGGAAGGATTACCACGAGCTGCTGACCGAGCAACTGGCGGTGATCACCGGCGCCCGAGCAGACGAGGTGGTGGCCATGAATGCGCTCACCGTGAACCTGCACCTCTTGATGGTCAGCTTCTATCAACCAACCGCTGAGCGGCACAAGATCCTCATCGAAAGCCACGCCTTTCCGTCAGACCACTTCGCCGCTGAATCCCAGATCCGCCAACGAGGGTTCGACCCGACCGAGTCGCTGGTGCTGATTTCGCCCCGTGCCGGCGAAGACTCGCTTCGCCAGTCCGACATTCTGGCCACGATTGCCGAGCACGGTGACGAGCTCGCACTCGTCCTCCTGCCCGGCGTGCAGTACTACACCGGTCAGGTGCTCCCGATGGCCGAGATCGTGCAGGCGAGCCACGAGGTCGGCGCGATGGTCGGCTTCGACTTGGCTCATGCGGTTGGCAACATCGAGCTCTCCCTCCACGACTGGGGTGTCGACTTCGCCGCATGGTGTTCCTACAAGTACCTGAACAGCGGGCCCGGTGGTGTCGCCGGAGCATTTGTCCACGCACGGCACGTCGCCGACGACGCCCTTCCCAAGTTCATTGGATGGTGGGGGACCAGCGCCGACAGTCGCTTCGAGATGTCGACCGAGTTCGATGCGATTCCGACCGTCGAATCGTGGCAACTCTCGAACGCCCCGATCCTGCCGATGGCAGTCCTGCGAGCATCGCTCGACATCGTCGAGACGGCAGGTGGCGTGTCGGCGCTTCGTCGCAAATCCGAGCGTCAGATCGAGTTCTTCGACCGCCGTCTGGCCGAGGTTCTCGGTGGGCGAGTGCGCAACATCACCCCTCAAGCACTTGGTGAGCGTGGCTGTCAGTACGCACTGCAGGTCACCAATGGCGACGGCAAGCGGGTGTACGACGCATTACAAGACGCCCGTGTCCTTTGCGATTGGCGGGAGCCGGATGTGATCAGAGTTGCGCCCGTACCGCTCTACAACTCGTTCGATGACATCGAACGATTCGTCCAGATTCTCGACGGGATCGTGCAGTGACGGCCTCGATGGTCATCGCCGGGGCCGGACAGGCCGGAGCCTTGCTTGCGATCTACCTGGCTCGTGAGGGCCACGATGTGACGATCTACGAGAGCCGCCCAGATCTTCGCCGGACCGACATCGACGCTGGCCGCTCGATCAACCTCGCGCTGGCGACGCGGGGCATCGTCCCGCTGATCGATGTCGGCGTGATCGACAAGGTCGACGAGATCACGATCCCGATGCGGGGCCGTATGGTCCACGCAACCGGAGACGCCGACCCCGCACTGCAGCCCTACGGTCGCAAGCGTCACGAGGTCATCCACTCGGTGTCTCGAACCGACCTGAACGCCATCTTGTTGGACGCTGCGGAAGCCACTGGTCGAGTCACGATCGAGTTCGACGTACGCATCGAATCGGTCGACCTTGACGAGTCTGTCCTGCATTTCACCAATGGTCGGAGCGAACCCTTCGGTGTGCTGTTCGGAGCCGATGGTGCCGGCTCCCGAGTGCGAGCGGCGCTGGCCGAGAAGCAGGCCTGCACGTTTGCCACCGAGTGGCTGGACCACTCCTACAAAGAGCTCACGCTGCCTCCCGCCGCCGATGGCAGCCATCAGCTCGACCCGAACGCTTTGCACATCTGGCCTCGCGGTGAGTTCATGCTGATTGCCCTCGCAAACCCCGAAGGCGACTTCACCATCACGCTCTTTGCCCCGACGACGACATTCGATGCACTGACGTCGGCCGAGGAGATCAACCGGTTCTTCGACACCGAGTTCGCCGACTTCGCAGCGCTCGTTCCCGATCTTGCGACGCAATACCTGAACAACCCGACCGGTCCGCTCGGGACCATGAGGGCGAGCGGCTGGAGTTACCGAGACAAGGCGGTGTTGGTTGGCGATGCCGCCCACGCCATCGTGCCGTTCCACGGTCAAGGGATGAATGCGGCAATGGAATCGGCCAGAGCCCTCCATCGGCACATGGCTGCATCGCCAACCGATCTCGCCGCGGCGTTCAGCGCTTACGAACGAGAGCGGAAGCCAGACGCCGATGCCATTGCCGACATGGCCTTGCAGAACTACATCGAGATGCGAGCCGGGGTCATCGACCCAGACTATGTGGCAAAGCGAGCGCTCGCTCTGGAACTCGAACAACGGCACCCCGCGCATTTGAGTCCTCGCTACAACATGGTCATGTTCTCGACCATGCCGTATGCAGAAGCCCAATCGAGGGCCGATGCGCAGGCAGAGATCATCGCCGCTGCGATCGCTGATCCGGCGGTCGATGTCGATGGCCTCGTGCGGGCCCTTCCCGAACTGCCCGAACTCGATCTGCTGGCCGACCCAACCGTGTTGTCGGTCTCGTGAGGACGCCCACATGAGGACGCCCACATGAGCCTTCCATTCGAGAACGACGACGACTTCACCTACGCCAGCTACCTCATGATCCCCGAGCTGCTCTCGCTGCAGCAATGCGTCTCGGTCGATCCCGAGACCGGCCGTCCCGAGCACGACGAGACGCTGTTCATCGTGATCCACCAGGTCTACGAGTTGTGGTTCAAGCAGATGCTGCACGAGCTCGATCTGATCGTGGTGCAGTTGAACGAGCACAAAGTGGGGGCGGCCAGCAATCACCTCAAGCGGGTGTTGAAGATTCTCAAGACGCTGGTCGGGCAGATCGACATTCTCGAGACGATGACACCGGCGGAGTTCGCCAGCTTCCGATCGTTTCTCGCCAACGCCAGCGGGTTCCAATCTGCTCAATTCCGTGAGCTCGAATTCATTCTCGGCATCAAAGACCGAATCCAACTCGAGTGGTTCACCGGAGCTGAGGGCGAACGGCTGGCAGCCAGGCACGCAGCACCCACCCTGTGGGATGCGTTCGTGCGCGTACTCGACCGCGACGGCTTCGACGTTCCAGACGAGGTGCTCGCCCGAGACGTCAGCCAGCCCGTCACACCGAACGAAGCACTGCAGGAAACGATCATTGCCCGCTACGGCGACGAGCGCTTCGCTGGCCTTTGCGAGACGCTCACCGATCTCGACGAAGGCCTTCAGGAGTGGCGCTATCGCCATGTCATGATGGTGCGCCGCACCATCGGAACCAAGATGGGCACGGGGGGATCTGACGGCGCCTCGTACCTCGCAAGCACGCTCTTCCAGCCGGCGTTCCCCGATCTGTGGGCGATCCGGACCAACTTCTGATGCCGGCCACCACGCCCAAGGGCAGCTCGATGCACACCTATCCGAAGCTCCAGCTCTACATCAACGGGTCGTGGCGGACGACCACCGACGATCTTGCGGTGATCAACCCAGCCACCGAAGAAGCGATCGGACGAGTCCCAGTTGCCCAACGGCAAGACCTCGACGATGCGCTTGCCGCCGCGGTCGACGGGTTTGCGGTGTGGAGCCGGACCTCACCCAAAGACCGAGCCGATCTGATTCGGGCGGCATCCAATCTGTTGCGAGAGCGGCAAGACGTCATCGCGCACTCGATCACGCTCGAGCACGGCAAGCCGTTTGCTCAGGCGAAGGCCGAGGTGATCCGCGGCTGTGAGTTCTTCGAGTGGGATGCAGGCGAGGCCACCCGCACCTATGGCCGAGTGATTCCGAGCGGCCCAGGCGTGAAGTACATCGTGCATCACCAGGCGATCGGTCCGGTCGCAGCGTTCTCACCGTGGAACTTCCCGATGAGCCAGCCAGCCAGGAAGATCGCTGGCGCCGTTGCTTCCGGGTGTTCGATCATCCTGAAGGCAGCAGAGGAAACACCGGCCGGAGCGATGCACGTCGCGCAAGCATTCCACGATGCTGGGCTGCCTGCGGGTGTCTTGAATCTCGTCTTCGGCGTTCCCGCCGACATTTCCGGGTATCTGATTCCGAACGACGCGATCAAGATGGTTGCCTTCACCGGGTCGACCTCAGTTGGACGCCACCTCACCACTCTTGCTTCTGAACACATGACCCCTGTCCTGATGGAGTTGGGCGGCCACGCGCCGGTGATTGTGTGCGAGGACACCGACGTGCAGAGTGCCGGCATCTCCTCGGCCATTCGAGCCATGCGCAATGCGGGTCAGGTGTGCACCTCGCCGACGAGGTTCTTCGTCCACGAGGCCGTCTTCGACGAGTTCCTCGATGTGATGACAAGGCGCACTGCCGAGACCATCGTGGGTGACGGCATGGAACCAGGTGTTGAGATGGGGCCGCTGGCCAACGACCGCCGCGTCGCTGCCCTGACTGAGTTGGTCGATGACGCCGTTGTCGCCGGAGGTGACCTGTGCACCGGCGGCCGCCGCATCGACCGGCGGGGATACTTCTTCGAGCCGACCGTGCTGGCCAACGTGCCCGACCACGCTCGCATCATGCAGGAGGAGCCATTCGGTCCCATCGCCATCGTCAACTCGGTCAGCTCGCTCGATCAAGCGATCGAGCAGGCCAACGCCGTGCCGTACGGGCTTGCGGCCTACGGCTTCACCAACCGCGCCGACTACGCCGACGAAATGATCGAGCGGGTCGAGGCCGGAAATCTGTCGATCAACACACTCGAGGCGTCACTGCCGGAAACCCCGTTCGGGGGAGTGAAGTCGAGCGGCTACGGCAGAGAGGGCGGCACCGAAGGGCTCCACCACTACACGGTGACCAAGAACGTCTCCCACAGCATCACGATCGTCTGAAGCACTCGGAAGGACTCACCATGAACTACGAGCGAAGCGACGCCAAGGCGTACGCCAAGCAGAACATGAAGGGCATCTGGGCCGCAGCGCTGATGCCCTTCACCCCAGATCACGTCATCGACGAGGACGGCTTTCGCCAGAACGTGCATCACTGGATTCATGAACTCGGCATCGAGGGATTGTTCGTCACCGGCAAGCAGGGCGAGTTCTTCTCGATGACGCTCGAGGAGCGGAAACGCTCGTTCGAGCTTGCCGCCGAGGCAACGGGCGACGGCGGCTACACGATCACGTCATGTTCTGATCAGAACATGGACGTGGTGCTCGATCTGGCCAGGCATTCCCAAGAGGTCGGCGCCGACTACATCGTGGTGCACGCTCCGGCGTTGCACTTCCAAACCGAGTACGACGAGACGCTCTACCGCTATTACAAGACCATCGCCGACAGCGTCGACATCGGTATCGCCCTCTGGAGCCACCCGGCCAGCGGCTATTTGATGTCTCCCGAGCTCTGCAACCGGCTCGCTGACATCGAGAACGTTGTCGCCATCAAGTACAGCGTGCCCCGACCGCTGTACACCGAGCTCACGGCACTGGCCTCGGATCGCATTCACGTCAGCACAGCATCAGAGCCCGAGTGGCTCGAGAACATCCTCGAACTGAACTGGAAGCTGTATCTCTGTTCTTCACCCCCGTTCTTGTTGCAGTCGGCCAAAGATCGTCGGATGCACGACTACACCCAGGCTGCGTTTGCCGGTCGTGCTGACGAAGCCAAGGCGATCAGCGCCAGCCTCGATCCGGTGAGAGAGGCGCTGTGGGGTACCCGGCCGCCCGAGAAGCCGCATGCGCACCAGAAGTATTGGCAGGAGCTGCTCGGCCAGGTCGGTGGCGCCGTCCGAGCACCTCTGCTCGAACTCACCGATGACGAGAAGGCGGTCACTCGCGAAGCGTTCGAGGCATGCGGTTTGGAAGTCTGATGACGACCGAGCCGATGCGTCTGGTGTTCGTCGGGTGGGGAGCGATCGCGCAGAGTGCGGCCGGACTCATGACCGAGTCGGCCATCGAGATCGTCGCAGTGGCGAAGCGGGAACTGTCTGTGCCGTTCGCTACGTTGCCCGCTGGTGCCCGCCTGATCAGTGACCCTTCCGAGCTGGCGACGCTGACCCCGGACGTGGTTGCTGAGGCCGCAGGCATGGGCAGTGTCAGCGACTGGGGACATGCCGCGCTCGAAGCCGGAGCTGACTTCATCGTTTCCTCGGTGTCGGCG